>JAZTZH010000023.1:0-55346 GCA_045637365.1 Acutalibacteraceae bacterium | reverse complement strand
TCTCAAAAAATTCACCTCTCAAGAAGAATTAACCCAAGCAATTGAAAACTACATAGATTTTTACAATACAAAGCGTTTTCAGCTTAAGCTGAAATGTATGACACCAATGGAATTTCACCACGCTCAAGCTGCGTGAAAATTGCACCCTGCTGCGCAGCAGGGTGGAATTCCTTCAACTAAATATATTTTTGTTTTTTGTCTGTCTACTTGACAGGGGTCGCTTCATTTTCCGACGGGTTTAACTTTTTATTTTTGCTTCTTTTTCTTTTCTTTTGCCGTGGTGGAAACTGCCGTTTCCTTGTTTTTTATCGGCTTCCACAGATGAAGTATGCCTTCATCGTTGAGAAGCTTGAGCATTATTATTATCATCGGTGCGATGAACATACCTAAAACACCGATAATCTTAAGTCCTATATACATGGCGCTTATGGTGAGGAAGGGAGGAAGACCGAGCTGTCCTGCTACAAACTTCGGTTCGATAATCTGTCTTATAACGGTGATTGATGCGTACATTATTCCGAGGCCTATGGCCATGGCAAAGTTACCTGTCAGAAGAGAGTATGCAATCCACGGCAGGAGAATGGTACCTGTTCCGAGAACGGGAATAATGTCGATTATTGCGGTAACGAGAGAAATAATAGCGGTATAGCTTGAGGAAAAGATTCCTAAAAGCCGAAGCACATAAAAGCCTATAGAAAGTTCGATGAAGGTGATTATTATGATTGACAGATAAGCCTTGCCCATTTTACCGAGGGATGATTTGAGGAGCGTAATTGCCCGTGAAACATCTTTTGCCTTCTGTTCAGTGAGTTGTGCTTTTACGAATTCCTTTATAAAGTCATAATCGGCAGTGATGAAGCATGCGGCCACGATGGAAATGACCGCAGCGATAATGACGGAGGGTATCTGTCTGGCTGTAGAAATAACACCTGAAATAGGAGTGGTTATCCATGAAAGACTGAAGGAGCCTTCAAGAGTACCTGCGATGTCCTGTGTGAAGTCGTTGCTTCTGCCGGCGAGCCATTCGCGGATTTCTACAAAAAGAGTGGAGATGTTTTCTTTGAGGGTTTTACTTAAAAACTCGGGGAAGTTTGAAACAAAATTAAGAATGGCGTTTTCGATTGTGTTTACCAGGGAGTCGATATTCTGAACCTGTAGCATTAAGTAATCGATAAAACCGCCGATTTCCTGTGCCACTCTGACACCGATAAGTGCTGTCAGAAAGAGCGCTACTGCCAGAAGTCCGAGGACACACAGGGTAGAGGCAAAGCCTTTTTTTATGGGGGTTTTACGGAGAATGAAATTTTTCGGTCTCTGGAGAAGAGATGCGATTATAAAAGCGAAAATAATAGGAAAAAGGGTTCCCATAGCATACTTAAAAAAGAAAGCGCACAGAGCGATAATGATTCCAAAGTATATGGTATTAATTATAAATTTGCGTCTTTTTTCGACATCGGTCAATTTAAACACCTCACTTTACATAGTTACATATATTATATTAACCTATAATTAAGTTAAAATCAATCAAATTAAGAAATTCGTTATAAAATAAAGAAAAAATTTATTCAAAACTCTTTCCTTAATGAACAAAATGTGTTATTATATCCTATAAGTTTTTTGGGAGAAGAGATTTTTCTTCTGTAAAAATGAAAATCACAGAAAGGTCGTGAAAAAATGAACGTTGCTATTTTAGGTTACGGTGTAGTAGGCTCAGGTGTAGCCGAGGTAATCAGTAAAAATGCCGACATAATGAAAAAGAACAGCAATGTATCTTTATCACTTTCTCATATTCTTGACATCAGGGACTTCGAAAACTGTCCTTTTCAGGATATTATGACTAAAGATTTTTATGATATTTTAAATGACAGTAAGGTTGATATAGTTGTTGAAACTATGGGCGGTGTAAGTCCTGCTTTCGAATTTGTTTCAGCTTGTCTTAAGGCAGGAAAGCATGTCGTCACCTCCAATAAAGAGCTTGTAGCGGTAAAGGGTTATGAGCTTCTGGAGATTGCCAGAAAAAAGGATGTGAATTTCCTTTTTGAAGCTGCAGTAGGCGGAGGCATCCCCATCATCAGACCTATCAGCCGCTGTCTTGCAGGTAACAGAATCAGTGAGGTGGCAGGTATTCTTAACGGAACCTCTAACTTCATTCTTACTAAAATGATAGAGGAGAATATGGATTTTGATGTGGCTCTTAAGCTTGCTCAGGAAAAGGGCTATGCAGAAAAAGATCCTACTGCTGATGTCGAAGGCTTTGATGCACTTCGTAAAATCTGTATTCTTGCTTCACTCTGCTTCGGAAATCATGTTTATCCTAACGGTGTTTATACCGAAGGTATCTCAAAAATCACGCTTGAGGATGTTGAATTTGCTTCTTCCTACGGCTGTGTAATCAAGCTTATCGCCAAAGCCAAGAAAATGGAAGACGGAAAAATCAGCCTTACGGTTTCACCCTGCTTTGTAAAAAATGAAAGCATGCTCGCCGGTGTAAACGGTGTGTTCAATGCCTGTCTTGTCAGAGGTGACGCAGTAGGTGATGTGGTTCTTTACGGTCAGGGCGCAGGAAAGCTGGCTACTGCTTCTGCTGTAGTGGGAGATGTAATCGACTGCGCATGTAATACCAAAGAAAGAAAGTTCTTCGGCTGGGATGAAGGCAAGGATGACCTTCTCGCCGATTATCTTGATGAGGAAGTTTCGCTTTATGTGAGAGCTACTGCCGAAAGCATGGAAAACGCAGAAGCAGAAATAGAAAATCACTTAGGAAATGTAACTTTCCTCGACAGAGAAGAACAGGCATTTGACGAAATCGCATTCGTCACACCTGTAATGAAAGAAAGAGAACTGAGAAAGATTATCGCTAAGTTACCTCTTTCAGTAATCAGCACCATCAGAACAGTAGATTATTAATTAAGGAGGAAGAGTATGGCTCTTATAGTACAGAAATTCGGCGGCTCTTCTGTAGCAAATGCAGAGAGAGTAATGAATGTAGCCCGCATCATTACCGATACTTATAAACAGGGCAATAATGTAGTGGTTGTTGTTTCCGCTCAGGGCGACACTACTGATGATCTTATCGAAAAGGCAAAGGAAGTCAATCCTAATGCTTCAAAGAGAGAAATGGATATGCTTCTTACTGCAGGTGAGCAGATTTCTATTTCACTTCTTGCTATGGCTATCGAAAGCCTCGGCTTCCCTGTAGTTTCACTTTTAGGCTGGCAGGCAGGCTTCTCCACTAATTCCGCTTACGGTATGGCAAGAATCCACGAGGTAAAGACAGAAAGACTCGAAAGAGAGCTTGACCAGAAAAAGATTGTTATCGTAGCAGGCTTCCAGGGCCTCAATAAATACGATGACCTTACCACTCTCGGCCGAGGCGGGTCCGATACGAGTGCAGTAGCTATTGCTGCAGCTCTTCACGCTGACCGCTGTCAGATTTTCACCGATGTTACAGGTGTATTTACTGCTGACCCGAGAAAGGTGGAAAACGCACAGAAGCTGGCGGATATCACTTATGATGAGATGCTCGAATTCGCTACTCTGGGTGCACAGGTTCTTAATAACCGCTCAGTAGAAATGGCAAAGAAATACAATGTTGAGCTTGAAGTTCTTTCAAGTATGGTAAGAGAAAACGGAACAATCGTCAGGGAGGTTGCTAATATGGAAAAAATGTTAATCAGAGGTGTAACAAAGGATACAGATGTTGCCAGAATTTCAGTGGTAGGTATGAAGGATATTCCCGGTAACGCTTTTAAAATGTTCTCAAGACTTGCTCAGAAAAATATCAATATAGATGTTATTCTTCAGTCAGTAGGCCGTGACGGTACGAAGGATATTTCCTTCACTTGTGCCAAAAGCTTTGCTGACGATGCAGTTGCTATTCTCGAAGATATCTTTGCTATGGAGGGCGCAGTTGTTTCCTCTGACACTACCGTCGCTAAAATTTCTATCGTAGGTGCAGCTATGCAGTCACATTCCGGTACAGCTTCAAAGATGTTCGGTGCTCTTTATGAGGCGGGCATCAATATTTCAATGATTTCCACCAGTGAAATCACTATTAGCGTTCTTATAGATAAGGAGCTTGCCGATAAGGCTGTTTCAGCAGTACACAAGGCATTCTTCGGTTAATCAGAATTTATTAAGGCTGTCGTTTTTACGGCAGTCTTTTTTTATTTCTATTGAAATGAATAAAGAAAAGTGGTAAAATTATCGGAGAAAAGGAGAGATGAATATGTCTGATAAGAAAAATGTAGTCGGTCTTGCCAAAGGAAAAATAAAGGAAGTAAAAAGCTACTGGAAAAAAGCACCTGAGGGTAAATATGTTTCCTACAAAGAGCTTGTAGCATATTCTGTCGGCGGTGCCGGTGTGTATTTTATTTTCTCTTTAGTGGGAATGATAACGCTCAGCGCAGGCAGTATGATAGTAGGTGCTTCTATCGGTATAAAGGCTATCGACCTTCAGACTATGAATGCACTTTCAATTATTCTGAGTCTGCTTATTGCTCCTGCCAGAGCTATGATGTTTGATAACACACGAAGTAAAATGGGTAAATTCAGACCCTACATACTTTACCTGGGTTTGCCTACAGCGGTTCTCGGTACTGCTTTTGTCTATATGCCTTATGAGTCGATGGGGTATAATGAGAAATGTATAACAGTCTTTGTTTTTTACACTCTTCTTCAGTTTTTCTCACCCTTTTATCAGTCGGCTTACATCAGTCTTGTACAGGTTCTTTCCCCTAATTCCCGTGAAAGAGGATGGATTATCGAAATCAGCTCGATTATCTATTCCTTCGCTCCTACCGTAATTAATCCTGTGCTTCCTCTTATCGGTAAAATGGAAGATCTTTCTACCTACAGAAAGGCTTTTCCCATCTTCTGTATTTTAGGTCTTGCAGTGAGTATGTGTGCTGTCTTTGGTACAGAGGAAAAAATTATCGTACCTAAAAACTATGTGCAGAAAATGAGCTTTACGGAGGGTCTGAGAAAGGTTTCGAAGAATAAGTATTTCTGGATTATAAATTCTTCATCCTGGCTCGGTTTCCTTAACACAGGTTACAGTAATGTATTTCAATGGATATTCTACTACGGAATGAATAACCCGACACTTTATGCCCTGATGGTAGTTTTAAAGGGTGAGGCATCCACTCCGGGTATGGTTCTTGCTGCACCTATTATGAACAAGATAGGAAAGAAAAAAATCTGTTTCCTTTCCATTTTCGGTCAGGTTGTAAGCATAGCCATGATGCTTGCCTGCTACAGAAATTATGTGCTTGTGTTTGTGTTTATGTTCCTCAAGGATATGTTCGGTGCACTTTCTATAATCTATATCCCTGCCATGAATGCCGATATGATGGATTATCAGCAGTATAAAACAGGGGATAGACTCGAAGGCTTTATCGGTCAGACAGGACCTCTTCTTACATCTGTTATTTCTCTCGGTACAGGTTATGCAATTCCTGTAATCCTTAAAAGCTTAGGCTTTACCAATAACTACGATGCACTTTATGAGGCGAATTTCCGTAATCCTCTGGTATATGCCATGCTTATATGCAGTCTTATAGGTACTGCTTTATCAGCTATTCCTTTCTTCTTCTATGACCTTAGTGAAAAGAAGAGATCCAATATGATTAAGGTGCTGAAAATCCGTGCCGTATTTGAGGATTATATCGCAGGCGAATTTTCCGAGGAAAAGTTTTCGGAGATTGTTAAAGATGTTGACGAAGCTGAGACTATTCTTGCAGACAGAACAGGTCACAGCCCTGAGGATATTGAAGGTGCAGAGCTTACTGTTAAAGAGCTTTATAAGTTTGAAAGTGACGAATATGCAGTGAAGCTTCAGCGTGCCGAAAAGCTTGTTTCCCGTGGTCTCGACGGTCTCGGCACATTCGATAGCTCTGTTCTGGAAGAAGCTAAAAGGCTTCCGTCAGGTACAAAAGCGGAGAAAACAGCTAAAAAGGAAACAGTGGCTTATCTTAAGAGTCTCGAGAGAAGTGCCGGCATTATAGGTGCTTATTATCCGGACGGAATCCGTGTTCCTGATGACGGTATTATTGACCGTGTAAATTCAATGAGTGAAAACAGCAAGGAAGAAAGAAGAGAAAAGAGACAGGCACAGAAAAAGTTAGAGAAGGAACTGAAACTCTATAATCTTGCCGCAAAACCTTATCTGGAAGCTGAAACACTTCTTAAAATGAAGACAGCTTATGAGGAATATGAAACTCTTAAGGCACAGTGTGCTTGTATAAAGGAATAAACTAAAATATAATCAGGTGATTTAATGAAAAACAAAGGTGTAATGGTAAAATGGTTTTTACCCTACTTCAAAAAGCATAAAAAGGTACTCATTCTCGACCTTTTCTGCGCCGCTCTCACTACAGGTGCAGAGCTTATTCTCCCGATGATGGTCAGAGAAATTACGAACATAGCCACGACGGATATTTCGAAGCTTACGCTCGAGCTTATCTTGTCTATGGCGGCAGTTTATGCTGTATTTAAAATAGTCGTTATGTGTGCAGGCTATTATATGATTTATCTAGGTCACGGCATGGGCGTAAAAATCGAAAAAGATATGCGTGAGGATATGTTCTCTCACCTGCTCACGGCTCCCTTCAGCTATTTCGATAAAACCAAGGTCGGACAGCTTATGTCGAGAATAACCACTGATCTTTTCGATATTGCGGAGTTTTCCCATCACTGTCCCGAGGAATTCTTTATCGCAGGAATAAAGGTGGTGGTTTCCTTTGCAGTGCTTACTACCATTAATCCTCTGCTTACGGTTTCTACCTTCGTGGTAATACCTCTTATTTTCTGGGGAACGATGTATTTCCGCCGTAAAATGAGAAAGGTTTTTGCTGAAAGAAGAGTAATCGCAGGCGATGTCAACGCCCAGACGGAAACCACACTTTTAGGTATAAGAGTGGTAAAGTCCTTCGGTAACGAAAACATCGAAAGAGGTAAGTTCAATAAGGAAAGCGAAAAGTTAGCTGCTGTACAGACTGCCTCTTATAAATATATGGCAAGACTTAATGCTGTGGTAAGGCTTTTCGACGGTCTGATGTACCTTATTATGATTCTTTTAGGCGGTGTATTTCTCATTGAGGGTAAAATCACAGCCGCCGATATGACAGCCTATCTTCTCTACATCGGTATGCTTATTTCTGCTATAAAGCGTATAGTGGAATTTACAGAGCAGTTTGAAAAGGGTGTCACAGGTGTAATGCGATTCGCAGAAATTCTGGAAACATCCTCGGAAAAAGGCTACGAAGCTACTGAAGAAATCACCGACGTAAGGGGTGATATCGACTTCGAGGATGTTACCTTCAGCTACAGCAGTGAAAAGGGTAACGTTCTGGCTAATATAAATCTTTCCGTTAAGAAGGGCGAAAACATCGCTATTGTAGGTCCTTCCGGCAGCGGAAAGACTACACTATGCAGTCTGCTTTCACGCTTTTATGAGCTTACAGGCGGTGAAATAAAGCTCGACGGAAAAAACATAAACGACCTGTCACTTGAATCACTCCGCTCTGCCATCGGTGTGGTACAGCAGGATGTCTATCTTTTCTCGGGTTCTGTTATGGAAAACATTCTCTACGGTAAGGATGGTTCAACGAGAGAAGAGGCGATTGAAGCGGCTAAGAGAGCGGGCGCACACGATTTCATCGAATCTCTTCCCGACGGTTACGATACCTATGTAGGTGAAAGAGGTGTGATGCTTTCAGGCGGTCAGAAGCAGAGAATCAGTATAGCGAGAGTTTTCGTGAAGAATCCTCCCGTGGTAATTCTCGACGAGGCTACTTCTGCACTCGATAATGAAAGTGAGCAGTACATCAAAAAGTCTCTTGCTGAGCTTACCAAGGGCAGAACTACCTTTACCATCGCTCACCGTTTGTCCACTGTAAGAAACGCTACACGTATAATCGTTCTTACTGAAAAGGGCATCGAAGAGCAGGGAACTCACGAAGAGCTTATGGCGAAGGAAAACGGTATTTACAGACGTCTTAATGACAATGAACAGTGATTATATCAGCACTCATCAGTAAGGTGGGTGCTGATTTTTATGTTGCAGGGGTAGTGCTTTACCGTAAGGTTGGCGGTGGGGACGGCGGGCCAAGTGACCGTAAACGGTCAACGCCGACGCTCACAGAGCATCGGCGTTCCCTGTACACAGGGCTTGGCCCGCCGCCACCCACCACCGCCCGCTTACTGTAAAGAACAGCCTTTCCGCCACAGAAAAAACCTCACAATCCATATGGACTGTGAGGTAAAACTATTCGTTATCAGTTTTTCTTGAACTGCTTTTTCATTCTCTGCTCTTTGGAAAGGATGGTCTTTCTGAGTCTGAGTGAGAGGGGAGTAACCTCTAAAAGCTCATCGTCCTTGATGAATTCCATACACTGCTCGAGGGAGAGAGTAACGGGAGGAACGAGACGGAGAGCATCGTCAGAGCCTGAAGCACGGGTGTTTGTAAGATGCTTCTGCTTACAAACGTTACATACCACATCTTCTGCCTTTGAGCATTCACCGACTATCATTCCTTCATATACAGGAACACCTGCACCGATGAAAAGGCGTCCTCTGTCCTGAGTGTTGAAAAGACCGTAGGCGGAGCTTTCGCCTGTCTCGTGAACTACGATTGAACCTCTTTCTCTGGTTACGATATCACCCTTGTAAGGCTCATAGCCTGCGAAAAGCTGATTCATAATACCGTTACCGTTGGTGTCGGTCATAAATTCACTTCTGTAGCCGATGAGACCTCTGGAAGGAATTCTGAATTCGAGATGTGTAGAACCGCCGTCTCTTGCACCCATATTCTCAAGCTCGCCCTTTCTGGAGCCGAGCTTTTCGATTACTGCACCCACATACTGTTCGGGAACTTCTACGATAAGCAGCTCCATAGGCTCCATAGTTACGCCGTTTTCTTCCTTGAGAATAACCTTAGGACGGGAAACGGAGAACTCATAACCCTGACGGCGCATAGTTTCGATGAGGATGGAAAGATGAAGCTCACCTCGTCCGCTTACCTTGAAGCTGTCTGTGGTTTCTGTTTCTTCCACACGCATTGAAACATTGGTTTCGACTTCCTTGAAGAGTCTGTCACGGATATTTCTTGATGTGACAAATTTACCTTCTTTGCCTGCGAAGGGGCTGTTGTTTACGATGAAATTCATCGAAATGGTAGGCTCGTCGATTTTTACGAAGGGGAGAGGCTCTACATTTTCGGGATCACAGGCTGTGTCACCGATGTTAAGCTCTGAAATGCCTGAAACGCAGATGAGATCACCCATGGAAGCGGTGGAAACCTCTGTTCTCTTAAGACCCTCAAACTGATAAAGCTTTGAAATTCTTACATTTGTTCTGTCACCGTCATTGTTGCAGAGAACTACCTGCTGTCCCTGCTTTACGCTGCCTCTTTCTACTCTGCCGATACCGATTCTGCCGATGTAGTCATCGTAGTCCAGAGAGGAGAAAAGAATCTGTGTGGGACCTTCAAGGTCTCCCTTGGGAGGGTCGATGTTTTCGAGAATGGCATCAAGGAGAGGTCTCATATCACCTTCTCTTACATTCTCGTCTGCTGAAGAGTAGCCGTCTCTTGCAGAAGCATAGATAACAGGGAACTCGAGCTGGTCTTCGTCTGCACCCAGATCAATGAAAAGGTCGAGAACCTCGTCGATAACCTCAGCAGGTCTTGCACCCGGGCGGTCGATTTTATTTACTACGACGAGAACCTTCTTTTTGAGACCTAAAGCCTTTTTCAGAACGAAGCGTGTCTGAGGCATACAGCCTTCGAAGGCATCGACAAGTAAAAGCACACCGTCTACCATCATAAGTATACGCTCTACCTCGCCGCCGAAGTCAGCGTGGCCAGGTGTGTCAACGATGTTGATTTTAACATTCTTATAGTTAACCGAAGTATTTTTGGAAAGAATGGTGATACCTCTTTCTCTTTCCAGGTCGTTTGAGTCCATAACTCTGTCAGCCACCTGCTCATTTTCACGGAAGGTACCGCTCTGTTTGAGCAGCTCGTCAACCATGGTGGTTTTACCGTGGTCAACGTGGGCGATGATTGCTACATTTCTTACAGTGTTTCTTACGTCCATTATTTCACCTGATTTTCAGTATAGATTTAACTCTACTATTCTATCACGGTTTTCTCTCGTTGGCAAGTTGAAATTAACCATTTCAAGGTTGATATTTTTGTGTAAATCCTACAATAAAAAAAGAAAAAATATTTTGAATTTACTATTGATATTTGTTTGTCGGATATAATATAATAAAAAGTGACAATAATTCTGTTGAAAAATATTGACGGGGTGATTTTATGTCAGGCAACGTTATTTTTATGCCGGATATTGAATATAAGGCCTGGGTTAACGGAAATAAGGAGCTTCTCGATGAGATAATCAGTACGGGAAAGGTCTCTACTCTGTGGCTCAGTAAAGGGAATAATAAAAAATTCCTTGTCCGCTATTTCGGTGAGTGCGGATATACTATTTCGATTGATGATTAAGGAGAAAAATAATGGACAGAGAAACTATAATTAATCTTCCTCGAAAAATACTGAAATTTGTTATAGCCGCCAAGGTTATTAACAAGACAGTGAGAATAGCCCGCAGAATTTATCTTTTCATTCCTAAATTCGATAAGATAACGGGAATAGATACAGATAAACTGGTGGAAAATCATATGCCGAAAGAAATGTAAATACCGTAGGGCGGGATGACTCATCCCGCCGCATTTTTTTGTTAATTTTTAAATTACTATTGTCATTTATCCTTTAGTATAGTATAATGTATCATATGTTTCTATTTTCGCCAATTCACTTATATATAAAGGAGAAAATATACCTATGAGAAAGAACACCTTTGAATGGTTCAGACTTGACAATGCGGCAAAGATTTTTCCGGGGCAGAACTCAAGAACCTGGTCAAATGTCTTCCGTTTCGGTGTGGAACTTAAGGAGGAGGTTGACCCGGAGATTCTCGAAAAGGCTTTGGAGAGAACTCTTAAAAGAATTCCTACCTTCAATGTCCGTATCAGAAACGGTTTTTTCTGGCATTATTTCGAAAAAAATCCTAATAAGCCTATGGTATGTCCCGATATAAATAATCCTTGCTACCGTATAAATTTCAAGGAGAATAACGGATTTCTCTTCCGTACCTATTATCACGGCAGAAGAATATGTGTGGATGTTTACCATGCACTCTGTGACGGATACGGTGCAGTAATCTTTGTTTCCACTCTCGCTGCTGAATATCTCCGTATGAAAGGGCACAGTATTTCCTGTAATGAATTCGTTTTGGATGTAAACGAAGACCCCAAGCCCGAAGAATTAGAGGACTCCTACAGTAAATATGCTTCTTCAAAGGTGAAGTTTGACCGAGGTGATAAATGGGCTTATCACGCTAAAGGAACAAAGGTAGAACGCCATAGGGGTAACTATATGACAGGCGTTATGTCCTTCAGTCAGATTCATAAAATAGCCAAAAGCTACGGCGTGACGGTGACAGAGCTTTTTACGGCTCTGCTTATTGATATACATTATCATAAACAGCTCAGAGAAAATAAAAAGCAGAAGGAAATCAGCGTTCAGGTTCCTGTAAACCTCCGTAAGGCTTTCCCGTCAAAGACCCTAAGAAACTTCGTTCTCTGTCTCGTAGTCAGAATCAATCCTAATCTCGGTGAATATACCTTCGAGGAAATTCTGCGTTCTGTTTCACTTCAGCTTCGCCTGGCAAACGATCCGAAGCTTATTAATTCGCTTATGACAGATAATATGAAAATCGAGAAAAACCCTGTGGCGAGACTTCTTCCGCTTCCCATTAAGGATTTAGGTGTAGCCATAACCTTCCTCATTACCGCAGAGCAGAAAACATCCATTCTGCTTTCTAATGTAGGACTTGTGAAGCTTCCCGAGGAAATGTGCGAGCACATCGAAAAATACATCTTCTACACGGGAGCAGGAAAGCTCAACGGTGCGAGATGTTCGGCTATGAGTACGGGTGACACTCTTATTTTCGGATTCTCCAGCTGTTATGAAGAGACTGACATACAGAGAGAGTTTTTCACCAGACTCGTTAAAATGGGTGTCCATGTAAAAATTGAAAGCAACAGAGATTGATTTAAGCTTATTTAAAACAAAAGGAGAAATAAAATGTCTTACTGTGTTAATTGCGGCGTAGAGCTTGATGCCAGCGCCCGTAAATGTGTCTTATGCGGTACAGCCGTGTATAATCCGAATAAAACCGAGGAGGAACAGAAGGAAGCGCTTCATCCCTTCTCAGATCACATTCATCTTCCTGCGGAGCTTTCACCCTACGGAAGAAAGAAGCTCGTTCTCGCTATAGTGACTACCGTTATGGCGATACCTAACCTTGTGTGTATTCTTCTTAATTTTACTCTTTTTAAAGAAACACTCTGGTCTCTCGGTGTTATTTCGGGTACTCTTTTTGCATGGTCTGCCTTTGTGCTTCCCTTTGCCACCAAAAAGCCGAGACCTTATGTTATATGGGCAGCTGACAGTGCTTTAGCCTGTCTTAACGCTCTCGTTTTCGTTTGGGTTTACAGTGATATGAGTCTTTTTTATGAGTGCCTTCTGCCTGTAATCGCTTCGTGCAGTGCATGTGTTCTGGCATATATGCTCTGGTATAAGAGTAAAAGACACATTATTCTGAAGATAGCCTTCGTTTTCCTCGCTCTTTCTGTTGCACTTTTTTCATCAGGAGTCATTCTTGAGCTTTCGGATGTATTGGTTTACGGTTTGGAGCTTGGAATTATATGCTTCGTATCTTTACTTGCCGTGGCAGGATTTTTCTTCTACTGTTATTCGAGCAAGACAATCAGAAAATGGGCATCAAAACGCTTCTTCTTATAATTCATCATCGTTGACTCTATGCCTCGGGGAGGTAAACTTTTGAACAAATTTGAAGTACTTAACAAATATTTCGGCTACAGTGAGTTCCGTCAGGGACAGGAGGAGCTTATTGATGCTATTTTAGACGGAAGAGATGTAATGGGTATTATGCCCACGGGTGCAGGTAAGTCTATCTGCTTTCAGGTGCCTGCCCTTATGCTCGAGGGAATAACTTTGGTAATTTCTCCTCTCATTTCTCTTATGAAGGACCAGGTGAACGCTCTGACGCAGTGCGGTATCAGAAGTGCGTATATAAATGCATCCCTTTCTGAAAAACAGCTGAACATCGTCTACGCCAAAGCGCAGGCAGGCCGTTATAAGATTATATATGTGGCACCTGAGAGACTTCTCACTCCCGTTTTTGCGGATTTCTGCCGTAAGGTGAAGATATCTATGCTCTGCATCGATGAGGCTCACTGCGTTTCTCATTGGGGACACGATTTCCGTACGGCATATCTTGACATAAATGAGTTCGTTTCATCTCTTCCCGAACGACCTGTAGTAACTGCGTTTACAGCTACGGCTACGCAGAGAGTAAGGGATGACATAGAAAATCTTATCGGTCTGGAAAAACCTTTGAAGGTTGTAACCGGATTTGACCGTGAAAACCTTTATTTCGAGGTAGTGAGACCTAAGGTGAAGCTTGTTGCGCTCAGAAGATATCTTGACCTTTATTCAGGCAGAAGCGGTATCGTTTACTGCTCGTCACGAAAGAATGTCGATGAGCTGTATGAAACACTGAAAAAAGAGAAATACAGTGTCACCAGATACCACGCAGGACTTACCAAGCAGGAAAGAAAGCTGAATCAGGATCTTTTTATCGGTGACGAAAAAGAAATAATCATCGCCACCAATGCCTTCGGTATGGGGATAGATAAATCCAATGTATCCTTCGTAATTCACTACAATATGCCGGGTGACATAGAAAGCTATTACCAGGAGGCGGGCAGGGCAGGTAGAGACGGAAACGAAGCCGACTGTGTCCTTCTTTACAGTGCCTCCGACATAAGAATGCAGAAATATTTTATCGATAACCCTGAAGAGAACCCTTGTCTCAGTGATGAAGAAATCGAAACTCTCAGACAGCTGAGACTTCAGAAGCTGGAAAAAATGATTTATTATTCCACGAAGGCTTCATGTCTGAGAAATTATATTCTTGCCTATTTCGGTGAAAGAACCAAGGGTAAATGTAACAGATGCTCAGGCTGTAACGGTAACGAAATGAGTATAGATGTTACCGTTCCCGCGCAGAAGATTTTTTCCTGCATAAAGAGGGTAAGAGAATGTGAAAATAAAAGAATTATCATCGATATTCTTAAAGGTAACGAAACGGAATACATTCTCTCTAAAAATTATAATCAGCTTAAAACCTTCGGTGCTATGAGCGACAGTGCCGAAAGTGAAATAGAAAAGCATATCAACCATTTCCTTAAATTCGCTTATATTTCCGAAAAAAGAACGGGAAGTCTTTATCTTGAGGAAAAATGTGCCGATATTTTGTGGAACGGCAAAAGAGTCAGAAAGTTCACTGAGAAAACAGAGAAAACCTCTCCGAATACTTCTCAGGATGTGGATATCAGGCTTCTTCTCAGACTGAAAACCCTCCGTAAGCTTCTGGCGCATAAAAGCGGTGTGCCCGATTATTCGGTGCTGACAGACTATGCTGTGGTAAAGATGGCTATGGATAAGCCGAAAACTATGGAGCAGCTGAGAAAAATCGAAGGTATTTCCGAGCATAAGCTTAATAAATTCGGTACGGTTTTTCTTAAAGAAATTGTCAGACACTGCGGCGAAAATATTGAAAATGAGTAAAATAAGTGATATAATATTTAATTATTCTTGACAGAAAGGACTGAGGTGAATGAGCCGTAAAAAATGGGTAGTTTCTTCTCTTGATAAAGAGCTTGCATCAGATATAGCCGAAGAATACGGAATAGATCCGTTCGCAGCACTTTTACTGGTGGCACGCGGAATTACCGACGAAAGCGAAATCGCTGAATTTTTCTCTGAAAGCACCTCTCTTATCAGTCCTTTTGAAATCAAAGATATGGATAAGGCGGTGGAAAGAATCAGCCATGCTATGGATGAGGGCGAAAAAATAGCCGTTTATGGTGACTACGATGCCGACGGTGTGACCTCCACAGCACTTATGTACCGCTTTTTCGAAATGAACGGCTGTGATGTCATAACCTACATACCCGACAGAAACAGCGAGGGCTACGGTCTTAATAAAGAAGCCATAAAAAAACTCAGGGAGCAGGGTGCTGAACTCATAATCACAGTAGATAACGGCATTTCCGCTTTTGAGGAGGCAGAATATATCTACGAGCTTGGTATGGAGCTGGTAATCACTGACCACCATAAGGCAGGGGAGAGGATACCCCGTGCCGAGGCAGTGGTAGACCCTCACAGAAAGGACTGTCCCTGTCCTTATAAATTATGGGCGGGCGTAGGTGTCGCATTTAAGGTAGTCTGCGCTCTTTCAGGTGCCGAGGATGAAGAAATGCTTTCTATGTTCTCTGACCTCGTAACTATCGGAACTATCGGTGACATCGTACCTCTGACCGGTGAAAACCGCACCATCGTAAAGCACGGTCTCCGCTGTCTTAACAGTGAAACCTGTATGGGTGTTTCTGCTCTGAAAAAACAGGCGGGTGTGGACGGTAAAACGATGAATGCTACCTCTGTTGCCTTTTCTCTCGTACCGAGAATTAACTCTATCGGCAGAATGGCTCACGCCTCGAAGGCTCTCGAGCTTCTTTTAGGCGAAGATGAAAGAGAAGTATCATTCATAGTAGATACTGTCGATAAGTCAAACAATGACAGACAGGAAATAGAAAAGAAAATTACTGCCGAAGCTGAGGAGCAGATAAAAAGAAATCCTGATATGCTCTGTGAGAGAGTCCTCGTATTCTCGGGTAAAAACTGGCACGGCGGTGTAATAGGTATCGTGGCTTCCCGACTCGTAGGAAAATACGGTAAGCCCTGTATAGTAATAACTGATGACGGAAATGAGGCCAAAGGCTCAGGTAGAAGCATAGAAGGCTTTTCTCTGTACGATGCCATTTCCAGCGCCAAGGAGCTTTTGACACATTACGGCGGTCACGTACTTGCCGCAGGCTTCGGAATGAAAAGCGAAAATCTGCCTGCGTTCAAAAAGGCGATAGCCGATTATGCGAAAACAGTGGAAATGCCTTTCCCTGTAACAGAGCTTGACTGCAGATTAAAGCCTGAATTTATTTCAGCTGACATTCTTTCTGTTATTTCTGCTCTTGAGCCCTTCGGAGCAGGAAATCCTCAGCCTATGTTCGGACTTTTCGGTGTGACTCTTTCTTCTGTTCAGTCCATAGGCTCGGGAAAGCATCTCAGACTTAATTTCAGAAAAGGAAATGCTTCCTTCTCTGCTCTTTATTTCGGAGTAACTGAAAAGGAGTTTCCGTATGCTCCGGGTGACAGTCTCGACCTTGCTGTAAGACTCGAAAGAAATGAATATATGGGTCAGGTCAGAGTAAGTATATACATAAGAGATGTGAGAATGTCCGGTACCGACGATGAGAAATATCTGAAAAGTGTCCGTCTTTATGAAAAAATGAGGAGAAAGGAAAGACTTTCACCTAAGGAAGCGGCCTTTATTCTTCCGACGAGACAGACCGTAGCCGATGTTTACCGCTACATCAGAAGTGTCGGTGTGTGGAAATATGACAGTGATGTCCTCTGCTACCGACTGGGCGGTGACGGCAGTAATGCATGCTCTGTGCTTACAGCTGTCGATGTTCTGAGCGAGCTCGGAATACTTAAAAAGGAAGACGGAGAAATCTCTGTTAAAGATACCACTGTCAAGGTGGATTTAGAGGATTCACGTATTATAAAGCATATTAAAAAATTTCTGTAAGGGAGGGATACAGTAATGGATTATTACAAAGATTTCGAAGCGCTTATCGCTACGGTGTCAGAAAGCTTTCCGAAGGAAGATATCGAAAAAATAAAAAAAGCCTTTGCTATAGCTGACGAAGCACATAAAGAGCAGCGCCGCCGTTCGGGTGAGCCTTACATTATACATCCTATTGCCGTAGCCCGTATTCTTGCGGATATGGGTATGGATGCGGATTCCGTATGCGCCGCACTTTTACATGATGTGGTCGAGGATACACCCACTACAGGGGAAGAAATCCGTGAAATTTTCGGCGAAGATGTCGAGCATCTTGTAGACGGTGTTACCAAGCTCGGTCAGATTCCTCTTTCGGCAAGTAAGGAGGAGCAGCAGAGCGAAAATATCCGTAAAATGTTTCTTGCTATGTCGAGAGACATCCGAGTGGTTATTATCAAGCTTGCTGACCGTGTTCATAATATGCGCACCCTCAGGTTTATGCCTGAGGAAAAGCAGAGATATAAGGCGAGAGAAACTCTCGAAATTTACGCTCCTATAGCTCACCGTCTCGGTATCCGTGCCTTCAAGGAGGAGCTTGAGGATCTGGCTATCAGCTTTCTCGATCCTGTTGCTTACGGTGAAATAGCGAAAACCCTCGAGAAGCAGGTGGAATCCCGTCAGAGCTTTCTCGATAACATAAAGGATGAAATTCTCGAGAGAGTCCGTAAGGATGTTCCGAATGTTCACATCGAAGGAAGAATTAAAAGTGTTCACGGTATTTACCGTAAAACTTATATGCAGAACAGAACCATCGATGAGATTTATGATATTTATGCTGTGAGACTTATCGTGGATTCTGTTTACGAATGCTACTGCTGTCTCGGTATTATTCACGATATGTTTAATCCTATTCTCGGCAGATTCAAGGATTACATTTCCACCCCGAAGCCGAATATGTACCAGTCACTTCACACCACCGTTATCGGTAAGGCGGGAGTACCCTTCGAAGTGCAGATAAGAACCTGGGAAATGCATCACACTGCTGAGTTCGGTATCGCAGCCCACTGGAAATATAAGCTCGGTATGAGCGGCAAGGTGAAATTCGAGGAGCGTCTTTCCTGGATCCGTCAGCTTCTTGACAGCCAGAAGGAAAGCGACGACGTAGAGGAAATCGTAAAGACCATCAAAACCGACTTCGTTCCCGAGGAGGTCTTTGCTTTCACGCCTAAGGGAGATGTTATCAGTCTGCCTATGGGCTCGTGTATTATCGACTTTGCCTATGCTATTCACTCGGCTGTCGGTAATAAAATGATAGGAGCTAAGGTAGACGGCAGAATCACCACTCTCGACCATAAGGTTAATAACGGTGAAATTATCGAGATTCTTACTACCTCACAGCAGGGTAAGGGTCCCAGCCGTGACTGGATTAAAATAGCTAAAACTACCTCGGCAAGAACAAAAATCAGAGGTTGGTTCAAAAAGGAAAGAAGAGAAGAGAATATCGCTGAGGGTAAGGCTGAGGTTGAACGTGAGTTCAAGCGCAATAACATCATCCTTCCCGAAAAGCAGATGCTCGAATTCCTCGGAAAGATAGCCGAGAGACAGCACTGTAACAGTGTGGATGAGTTCTTCGCCGCTATCGGTTACGGCGGTCTCTCTCTTAATAAGATCATCCCGAGGATAAAGGATGATTATCTGAAGCTCGTTAAGGAAATGTCTCCTGAGGAAGAGCAGGTTGTCGTTAAGGCCGTGCCTAAAAAGACCACCAAGAGTGCAGACGGTATCATAATTGAAGGTATTGATAACTGTCTTATCAAATTCTCCCGCTGCTGTGATCCGCTTCCCGGAGATGAAATTATCGGCTTCATTACACGCGGACACGGTGTGTCTATCCACACTAAAAAGTGCGTCAATGTACCAAAGGATATTTCCAAATCACCGGAACCCGAAAGATGGATTAATGCCTCCTGGGACAGAAAAGTACAGAGCTCTTACCGTGTAACCCTTGCCATAACCTGTATGAACCGTGTGGGTATGCTTGCCGATACCTCGGCTGTTATGGCTAATATGCACGTTATGATTCACTCTATTTTCACTAAGGACGGCTCAGACGGCAGATGCACTGTCTATATGACCATCACAGTCAACGGTGCGGAGCATCTTAAGAGTGTGTGCGAAAAATTAAAGAAGGTAAAGGGCGTTCTTGAAACAGAGCGTTCAGGTTTGTAATATGAAAGCAGTCATTCAGAGAGTAAAAAGAGCTTCTGTTACCGTAGACGGTAAGGTTACAGGCGAGGTAGGCAAGGGTTTTCTTGTTCTTTTAGGTGTGGTACAGGGTGACACAGAGGAAGAAATGAAGCTTCTGGCTAAAAAGGTGTCACAGATAAGAATTTTCACCGACGAAAACGATAAGATGAACCTTTCTCTTGATCAGGTTGACGGTGAGGTTTTAGTGGTTTCACAGTTTACTCTGTGTGCCGATGTTTCTCACGGAAGAAGACCCTCATTCATCGGTTCTGCACCTCCGGCTATAGCTAATGAGCTTTATGAAAAATTCTGCACAGAGCTTCTTTCTCTCGGAGTGAAGAAGGTAGCCACAGGTGTATTCGGTGCAGATATGGATGTGGAGCTCATTAATGACGGACCTGTTACCATTATAATGGACACGGACGAATGGAAGAAAAAATAAAGAGGTGACACCGATGAATATAAAAATCAGAATATGTCCGCTGGCACCTCTCGGTACTAACTGCTATATAATAAAGGCCGGGAACGGTGATGCAGCGGTTATAGACCCTACCTCCTTCGGGCCTGCGCTTCGCAGAGCGTTAGAGGAGGAGGGTGTAAGTGAGCTTAAATACATTCTTCTCACACACGCCCATTTTGACCACATTACCGGAGCTGATAAATTAAGGACAGCCTTCGGCGGTAAAATAGCTATTCACCGCCTTGATGCTCCCTGTCTCGAAAGCTCCAATGAAAGCAGAGCGGCAGATTTCGGTTATCCGTTCAAATCCTTCAAAGAGGATATAATTCTGGAGGATGGCGACGCTTTATCTTTCGGTGACGGTGAAATAGAAGTCATTCATACTCCCGGTCATACTGTAGGAAGTGTTTGCTTTAAAATGGGTGACAGCCTTTTTACAGGAGATACTCTCTTCCGTCTCAGTATCGGCAGAACGGATTTTCCGGGCGGAAGTATGATAGAAATGATGTCATCGCTTAGAAAGCTCAAAGCTATCGAGGGTTCTTATAAAGTTTATCCGGGTCACGAAAATACATCCGAGCTTGATTATGAAAAAGCCTTTAATCCTTATATGAAAGGTATATAAAATGCAGATAATTAATATAAATAATTCATATCACTACGAAACGGAAAATCTTCTCCGGGTATTTTTTCCCGATGAAAAATTCCGCTGTGCCGAAAGTGCAGAGGAAGGGGAGGATTACTGTATTTTCGAAACGGAAGACAGTAAGGTTAAAATCGAGCTTTTCCTTTCAGGTGAAAGGCTTTCAGACGAAGAATGTTTTTCCTTTGGCGATAAGGAAGAGGGCGAAACCGATGAAAGCTTTTTAGAGCGTAAGGGAGCGATAATGCTCTTCGGTCTTCTTTGTGATTACACGGGGTATACACCTCCGTGGGGTATACTTACGGGAGTAAGACCAGCCAAGCTTATGACTAAGCTGGTTTCTTCCATGGGCGAAGATAAAGCGAAAGATTACTTCATAAATGAACTTAAGGTAAGCGAGGAAAAGACAGCTCTTGCCCTGATGGTAGCTAAAAACGAAGCACCTCTGATGGCGGTGAATACAGAGAAATCCTATTCTCTTTACATTTCCATTCCCTTCTGTCCGTCGAGATGCAGCTACTGTTCCTTTATTTCCCACTCCAATGAGAGTGCGAAAAAGCTTATGCCTTCCTATGTGGAAAAGCTCTGCGAGGAAATAAAGGTTACGGGCGACATAGCGAAGGAACTCGGTCTTACCCTCGAAAGCATCTATATGGGCGGAGGTACACCTACGGCACTGACAGCTGAGCTTCTAAAGAAGGTGACAGATGCCATCAGTGAAAATTTCCCTGTTTCATCTGTACGTGAATACACCATCGAAGCGGGCAGACCTGACAGTGTAACACCTGAAAAGTTAGATGTAATCAGAAGCTGCGGTGCGACCCGTATCAGCATTAATCCTCAGACCTTTTCCGATGATGTGCTTAAAACCATCGGCAGAAATCATTCGAGTCAGATGACAGTTGATGCTTTTCTTATGGCGAGAGAAAAGAGCTTTGACAATATAAATATGGACCTTATCGCAGGTCTTCCCACGGATACGGTGGAAAATTATGAGAAAACTCTCCGTAAGGCTCTGTCTTTCTCTCCCGAAAACATCACCGTACATACCCTCGCTCTTAAGCGCTCCTCCACTATAGTAACGGAAAAGCGGGGCACAAACTCAGGTGAAACAGCTTCGGAAATGCTCTCTCTTACTCAGAAAGAGCTGCTCGAGGCAGGATACATACCATACTATATGTACCGTCAGAGTAAATGCCTCGGTAACCTCGAAAATGTCGGATGGGCAAAGAAAGACTACGAGGGTCTTTACAATGTTTATATGATGGAAGAAATCCATTCGGTTTTCGCTGTGGGTGCAGGTGCGGTTACGAAGCTTAAAGCACCTCACGACAGCTCTATCGAGCGAGTTTTTAATTATAAATATCCCTATGAATATATCGGTTCATTTGATGAAATAATAAAGCGAAAAGAACAGATTAAAGATTTCTACAGCAAATATTTTAAAGGGTGATTATGTGAATAAGCTTACAGTTGAGTATATCAACACTCTTGTTAAAGAGACACCTGAAAAAATAATAACGGAAAGTGAAAACAGATATAAGAATATAATAGACGCTACAGCGGAGAAAATCTGTGCTTCAGAGGGCAGAACTCTCGTAATGGTGGCAGGTCCCTCCTCTTCGGGCAAGACAACAACCTCCAAGCTTCTGAAAAAAGCCATAGAAGCTAAGGGGAGAAGAGCGAAGATGATTTCTCTTGACGACTTTTACAGAAGTCAGGGTGAAATTTACTTTTTCGAGGACGGCACTGTGGATTATGAGACGGTCAAGGCTCTCGATGTGGATTATATCGGTGAATGTCTTCACTGCCTTATGAATGAGGGCAGATGCAGACTTCCCCGATTCAGCTTTAAAACCAAAAAGCGTGAATATTATGTGGAGACCGTGGCAGAGCAGGATGATATCATCATCGTCGAGGGACTCCACGCCCTTAATCCTGTCATAACCGATCAGCTCGAAAATGAGCAGATGGTAAAAATTTATGTAAGTGTATCTTCACGTATTTTTGACGGAGATGAGGTTCTTATGTCGAAAAGGGATATCCGTCTCCTGAGGCGGATGATAAGAGACTATTACCACCGTAATTCCTCTCCCGAAAACACATTTTATCTGTGGAACGGTGTGAGAATGGGTGAGGACAGATATCTGTTTCCCTTTGAGGACAGAGCAGATATTAAAATTGACTCCATTCATCCTTACGAGGTGTGTGCCTTTAAGGATGTTGCTGAAAAAGTACTTGACTGTACGGATAAAAAGAGTGTATACTATCCCGCGGCACAGGCACTTAAAGAAAAGATTTCCAAATTCATTTCTATCGGTGAAGACTCAGTTCCCGAGGGCTCACTGCTTAATGAATTTATAGGATAACGAGATAATAAAACAAGAACTCAAGAAAAGAGATGATAAATAATGGCTGAAAGAAAAAAACAGTCCTTACTTGCGGGTGCAGGCGTACTTGCAATCGCTACAATCGTCGTTAAATTAATCGGTGCAGTTTATAAAATTCCGATGAATAACCTTCTCGGTACAGAGGGTTACGGTTATTTCACAGGTGCTTATGCTGTTTATACACCGCTTTATGCAATTTCTATGGCGGGTCTTCCGATTGCTGTTTCTAAGCTGGTATCACAAAATATGGAGCTCGGAAGAGTAAGGGATGCCAAGGCTATTTTCAAGGTTTCACAGAAGATTTTCTTCCTTGTAGGTCTGGTCGGCACGATAATTCTTATGGCGATTTCGGTTCCTTATTCTGTTTATTCGGCTAAGGCTCCCATGAATTACATAAGCGTTCTCGCTGTAGCTCCCTGTGTTCTTTTCTGCTGTATGATGTCGTCCTTCAGAGGCTACTATGAGGGTCTTAATAATATGACACCTACTGGTGTTTCACAGGTTATTGAGGCGGCTGTTAAACTTATTTTTGGTCTGTCGGCTACCTATGTTTTTATGAACGGTGCTGTTTCTTACTATGAGGAAAATGCAGTTGACGGTGCTATGAAGCTTTTCGGTGTGGATGTAACTAATAAAGCCGAAGCGATGGCTGCCATTTATCCCTACGGTGCTGCTGTTTCCATTTTAGGTGTAACACTCGGATCTGCTCTCGGTCTCGTTTATCTTTTTGTGAGATATAAGAAAAAAGGCTTCGGCTTTACCAGAGAAGAGCTTGTAAATTCTCCTGAGGCTGAAAGCGACAAATCAATCCTTAAAAGCATTCTTCGTATTTCAATCCCTGTCGCTGCCTCTTCTCTTGTTCTTAATGTAAGTAATCTTATAGATGACCTTACTATCAGAAGCCGTCTTGCTTATGCGCTTGAAAACGGACTCGAAATAATCAAAAACATATACGGTGATACATTATCCGTTTCACAGACTCTCGATGAAAACATTTCTACCTATCTTTACGGTATGCACGGCTCCGTAATCAACATCAAAAACCTTATTCCTACCATCACACTTACTCTCGGAATCAGTGCCATCCCCGTTCTTTCCAAGGCCTGGACAGCAAAAGACAAGAGTGAAATTAAACTCTGTGTCGAGTCCGCTATGCGTGTGGCGATGCTTATTGCTATGCCTGCAGGTATCGGTATTGCAGTTCTTTCCGAGCCTATTCTCGATCTTCTTTACGGCTCGAATAATCCTGAATTCGCTCCTGCAGCAGGATCAATGATGTTTGTGTACGGACTTGCTATTCCTCTTTTTGCCCTTGCTTCACCTCTTACGAATATGCTTCAGGCAGTAGGTAAAACGAAGGTTCCCATTGTGACTATGTCCATAGGTGCGGTTATTAAGATTGCACTTAACTTTATGCTGATAGCCAATCCCGAAATCAATATAAAGGGTGCGTGTATAAGTTCAACAATATGCTATATAGTGATGGTACTTATTAATTATAACATTCTTACTAAGACAGTGGGTGTAAAGGTAAATGTTGTCTCTGTTTTCTTAAAACCCTTCCTTGCTGCTCTTATGTGCGGAGTGGGTGCATGGGGTGCGAACTACATTCTGGTGGATGTTCTTTCCATCGAAAGTCGCCTTACAACCCTTTTAGCAGTGGGCGTGGGAGCTGTTTTCTATGCGATTTCCATACTTATATTTAAAGGAATTGTTAAAGATGACATAGAAATGCTTCCAAAAGGAGAAAAAATCGCAAAAGTCCTTGCAAAATTTGGATTATTAGGTTAAAATAGGTAGGTGAGGTAAAGGAAATGGAAAAATTTACTTTCAAAGACAGATACAGCATTGATGACCTGCTTGAAATAATGGCTGTTCTCCGTGCTCCCGGCGGATGTCCCTGGGATGCAGAGCAAAGTCACGAAAGCATAAAAAAGGATTTCATTGAGGAAACCTATGAGGTTATCGAGGCTATCAATAAAAAAGACAAAACCTTACTCGAGGAAGAGCTTGGCGATGTGCTGTTACAGGTGGTTTTTCACGCTCAGATAGAAAAGGAAATCGGTTCCTTCGATTTCTCCGATGTGTGTGACGGCATCTGTAAAAAGCTTATCGAACGTCATCCTCACGTTTTCGGCGAGGTCAAGGTAAACGGTACAGATGATGTTCTGAGTAACTGGGACGATATCAAGCGAAAGAGCAAGGGTCAGAAAACTCAGGGCTCATCTATGCTTAAGGTGCCCAAAGAGCTTCCCGCACTTATGAGAAGTCAGAAAATACAGTCTAAGGCCAAAAAGGCAGGCTTTGACTGGGATACCGTAGACGGTGCCCTCGAAGCACTCGAAAGTGAAATCGCAGAGCTCAAAGAAGCGATGAAATCGGGTGTTCAGGAGGATATAACCGAGGAGTTCGGTGATCTTCTTTTCTCCTGTGTGAATGTAGCGAGGTTTATCGGTGTAGACTCTGAGGAAGCACTGAATCTTTCTACTGAAAAATTCATTTCACGCTTTCTCGAGGTAGAAAGACTCGCAGCTGAAGGAAATATAGATATGAAAAATTCCACTATTGAGGAACTGGACGTGCTATGGCTTCAGGCGAAGAAAAACTTAGTATCCAATCGGGATTGAACCCGTGGAAAAATAAATTATATTTTTGGAGGAAAACAAAAATGAATAAAACTGAATTAATTAATGCAGTTGCAGCTAAGGCTGAAATCTCAAAGAAAGACGCTGACAAGGCTCTCACAGCAGTTCTTGCTTCTATCGAAGAAGCACTCGTTAAGGGCGAAAAAGTTCAGCTCATCGGCTTCGGTACTTTCGAAGTTAAGGAAAGAGCAGCCAGAACAGGTCACAACCCCAAGACAGGCGAAGCTATCGAAATCGCAGCTGCAAAGCTTCCTTCTTTCAAGGCAGGCGCAGCTCTCAAGAACGCTGTAAAATAATTTAAATTCAGCTTATTCGGACTGTTCTTCGGAGCAGTCCTGAATTTTTAGGTGGTAAAATGAGACTCGACAAATATCTTAAGGTTTCACGTCTTATCAAGCGCAGAACCATTGCCAATGAGGTATGTGATGCTAAGCACGTAACAGTTAACGGCAAGGTGGCAAGGGCTTCTTACGATGTGAAGGTAGGTGATGTAATCGAAATACAGATGGGTGAAAATCTTCTAAAAGCCCGTGTGCTTGTGGTTACGGAACACGCTACGAAAAACGATGCAGGTCTTATGTATGAAATCCTTTGACCTGACATAAGAATATAAGACCTCCTTACGGAATAAACTTTTTCCGAAGGAGGTTTTTTTATGAACGAAAATAAAATCAAAATGCCCCACAGTTTAATTCTTAAGGACAGAAGCCAGCTGACTCTGAGCGGTGTAACGGACGTGGATTCCTTTGACGAAAATCTCATTACCGCTTACACCGATTTCGGTGAACTTACGATAAAAGGGGAGGGCCTTCACATCAGCGTCTTGAATACTGATACGGGTGAGCTTTCCATTGACGGAACCGTGTCCTCTCTCACTTATCTCGAAAACCAGCCAAAGGCCACATCTTTCTTTTCACGGGTGTTCCGATGAATTACTCAGAGCCTCTCATCAGCCAGGTTGTAATTTTCTGCAGAGCCATCGGCTGCGGTATACTTCTCGGTGTACTTTATGACGTCGTAAGCCTGGTGAGGATGCTTTTCGGAGAGAGAAAAGCCATATATGTCTTTTTTGATACGGTTTATTTTATTGCTGCTTCCGTGATGTCTTTTTTCTTTATGGTGTTGTATAACTCGGGACAGGTGCGTCTTAATCTGATGCTTGCAGAGCTTTTCGGCGGCGTGGCTTTTCATCTGTCTCTGGGAAAGTACATTCTCGGAAGATGTTACATTTATCTTAACCGTGTAAGAAAAATTATCTCTATCCTGCTTCGGCCGTTCAGAAAAACAACGCTTAAAATCTACCGTATTTCCGGAAAGTTTTTTTCTCGGAACAGAAAAAAGGATAACACAGGTGAAAAAGCAGAAAAAAATACGAAAAAATTTTGTAATATTAGTAAAATACTCTTGAAAAATAAAAACAAATCTGTATAATTGTTTGTAGGTGTATTTTAATCTGTATGCCGAATTTTTTAAGGAGTGGATTCGTTTGGCGGTCAGAGATTTCAGTGAAGCTAAGAAAGCTAAAAAAAAGGAAATCAAAACAGTTCACATTGCGATGATCTTCGTCGCCGCACTTTTAACCGCACTGCTTTTCTCACAGTGTGTGACTAATTATGCCCGTGCAGCTGAATATAACCGTGAAGCAGAAGAAATCGAAAGCCTTGCTTCGGCTGTAAGTGAAGAAAGTTCTGAAATTTCCGAAACCCTTAAAGAAGAAAATCATCAGGCTTATTTCGAAAAAATAGCCCGTGAAGAGTACGGCTACTGTAAGCCCGGTGAAAAGGTATATTATAATTCATCCTTCGGTGAATAATTTTAGGAGGTTTCTGTCTTTTTATGGTTGAAGTTGGCGCAGTTTTAGAAGGTAAGGTAACAGGTCTCACAGCATTCGGTGCTTTTGTAAGTCTTCCCGACGGAAAAAGCGGTATGGTACATATTTCCGAGGTGTCAAACAGCTTTGTAAAGGATATCAAGGATTTTCTTAAGGAAGGTCAGGATGTCAAGGTCAAGGTTGTAGGTATATCCGAAGAAGGGAAAATAAGTCTTTCCATAAAAAAAGCCGAAGAAGCTCCCAAAAGAGAAAACCCCAGACCTGCCAGAAAAGCTGACAGACCCGCACGTGCAAATGTTTGGCAGGGCCAGCCGAAGCAGAATAAAGAGGCGATGTCCTTCGAGGATATGATGGCGCGCTTCAAACAGGTCAGTGATGAAAAGATGACTGATCTTAAAAGAAACTCCGATTCTAAACACGGCGGAGGTTATTCCCGTCGCGGTTCAGGAAGAAACTGAACATAATAAATTACAGGCTGTATCAACTGATGTTGATACAGCCTGTTCTGATTTATCAGAAGTCTGTTTCGACTGTTACATTGTCGTCATCGAGTCCGCTGTTATAAAGAAGAGGTTCGATGAACTCGGATAATGTATATCCGCCGAGCATTTTTCTGATGTCTACACGGAAAACGGAAACGAGCTTTTCGATTTTCTTTACGCTTCCCATCATAATATTATATTCCACAGTATCAGGAGAATAATTAGCATTACCTCTGTAGAGGTTGGCTACTATTTCCATTGCCAGATCCACAAATTTTTTATCCTTGACTCCGACATAATCATTTTCTTTCAGATTATGGTATTTTTTTGAAAATTTTGCCATCTTGCCGTAGGTAAGACCGTTAAGCTTTCTACCCAGGAACATTACAGCTTTTGGGTGTTTAAGGATTAAATCCTTAGGAAGCGTTACACCGCCTTCGGTGTTTGCGAAGGCCTCTACATCGTGTTCCATATTATAGGGGATGCTTTCGATAATACCGAGAAAACCTCTTCTGGCATAATCGGTGAAGGACATTCCGAGATTAAGCTCGGGTAAATCAATATCTATGGTGCGGATGTCAGTGATTCCTTTTTCTGTATCAATGGTAATTTTTCTCATCTTCGGAGGGAAGCCTGAAAGTGAAGAGGTCTGAACACTGTAAATTTTGTTGCCTTTTTCACTTGTTATTTCCTTCATACACTGTATATGTGTGTGTCCGCTGAAAAACAGTCTTATACCCATATCAGCCAGCTGCTTCATCGACTTTTCGCCTGAATAGAAGGTGTTGCCCTTACCCATAGCTTCGTAAGCAGGGGAGGGGGTTACTACAGGTCGGTGTGTACTGCAGATAAGCACGCCGCCCTTTTCTTTTATCTTTTCGGCGTGGCCTTTGATCCAGCTCATCAGCTCGTCGGAAAAACAGGGGTAGTTTGTTCCGTCTATATTGATGTGATCATAACCTAAGGCTATGTAGTAAAGTCCCGGAAGAATTTCAGCAATATATGTGGTATCGTCATCGAATTTGTCAAAACCTTTGTCTCTTCCGAAGGGGTAATATGAGGGAACAACCTCTTCTTTCGGTACATGCACTGTGGGAATCTTCTCACCGTTTTCGCCGACGGTGTAAATAAAGAAATCAGGATAATCGTGACTGTCTGTTACCACATAGGGATTACCGCCTTTTTCCGTGAACTCACGAAGCAGATTACGCATTTCCTCGTGGCTGGGAGCATCACCGTGGTTGGTAAGGTCACCTGTGATGATAACTGTATTCGTATCTTCATCATTTTCTATTGTTTTCAGTGCTTTTTTGAAGGCTTCTTCACTGGCGGTGATACATATCTGTGTGCTTGGCTGTGGCATGGTACGATAATCGCAGGCGAAGTTTTTCTTGCTGAAATAGTGAACATCGGTTACGTGATAAAAATTGTAAATCATAATTTTCTCCTTGCAGAATTATTTATGAGTAAACTCTTATGTCATTAAGAATCGGATTACCTCTTGCCTGAGTTACTATAATAAGCACTTCATCAGTAATCACGGATTCAGTAAACCTTACTATCTTTCTTGAACCGACTACAGTTCCTGTGTGGATATGCTTATATCCGCCGTTACTGTCTTTGGCGTAAATTCTGAATTCCTCTACACGCTGACTGAAGCGAAGATCTTCACGTAAGGACAGAAGACTGACCTGAGTTTTTTCAGAAAACCTAAGAGTTACTCCCGTTTCATTATTATCAAGATTGATGCTTTCCTTGTCTGCGTTTCTTTCAGAGCCTTCAGCGGTACGTGCGAAAAGCCTTACTTCACTGATTTCGTTTCTGAAGGGCTCGGTGATGAGACGGGTGAATTTTTTGAGCGTTTTTATTTCTCGCTTGTTTATAAGCCCGCTTTTGTCGGGAGGAACATTGAGGAGCATTGAAGCGTTTCCTCCTACAGAATCAAAATAGATTTTCGCCAGATCCTCTGCTGTTCTCTGTCTCTTAAAAAGGTAATAAAGATTACCGTGCCAGAACCATCCTAAATTTACGGAAACATCTGCTTCTGCAGGCTTGAATATGAGATTTTCATAATTTTTAAGCACAGCTCTCGAGCCTAAATCTTCCGAGATATCCGAGAGCTTTTCTGCCATAAGCTTAGTCTGATTTTCATCAGTCTGAGAGTTTTCTGCTACGGCGTCGTTGCTGTCTTTTTCACAGGGGATGACACTCCATTCACTTTTACGGACTCTGCCGCCTTCGTTCCCTATCCAGCGTACATCGGGGCCACAGATAGAAATTACGGCATCGGGATGGTATTTTCTGATAACGGAATAATATCTTTCCCAGTCGTAGATCTGCTTCTTTCCGTTCTTTCCTTCGCCGCAGGCGCCGTCAAACCAGAAGCAGAATATTTCGCCGTAATTAAGGGAAAGCTCTGTGAGCTGACCTACGAAAAAATCATTATAAGCATCTGTTCCGTAGGTTTTCTCATGTCTGTCCCAGGGTGAAAGATAGATGCCGAGCTTAAGATCGAATTTCTTACAGCTTTCGGAGAGCATTTTCACTATGTCTTTACCGAAAGGGGTGTTCATTACGTTGTGATCTGTGTACTTAGTGTCGAACAGGCAGAATCCGTCGTGGTGCTTGGCGGTAATGATGATACCCTTACTGCCCGTATTCTTAAGAACACTGCACCACTGATCTGTGTCAAGCTTTTCGGGATTGAACTTCGAAATATCTTCTTTTCCGTTTCCCCATTCGGAGTTGTTCATGGTGTTTACTCCGAAGTGTATGAAGTTATAATACTCCATTTCCATAAATCTGAGCTGTCTTTCGGAGGGGGTTACGCTTATGTATCTTTCTGTTTCTTCATCACCGACAGGAAAGCTGTTATTGGTTATGCACCAACCGTCATTGATTTTTTTCATATAGCGGTACCTTTAAGTAGGATTATTTTTTGTATTTTTCTTTATACTTCATAACGATGGCGTTCATTTCATCCATATGCATTTCCATATCAGCTACCAGCTTGAACTGATTTCTTGCTCTTACGATGTTATGCTCAGGATAGGTAGTTCTGAAATATACGTCACCCTCGAGATAGTCAGTGAGGAAACGCATACCGCATTCGAAGGTCATCAGCTTCGCACCGAAGGCAAGATTTTCGATTTCAGCATCGTTGAGGCTGTCTGCTGTTTCGCTGAGATAACCGTCAGCATAGCTTTCGAAAAGTGCGAGATCAATGCCTACCTGTGACAGATCTGATTCGTCCTCTTTGCCTGTATTGGCACCTGAACGGATACTGTCACCGAAATCGTAAAGTGACAGACCGGGCATAATGGTGTCAAGGTCGATTACACATATGCTTTTATCTGAAGCCTTATCAAAAAGAACATTGTTAAGCTTTGTATCGTTATGAGTAACTCTTAAAGGTAAAACGCCCTCGGCTATGAGGTCGGTAAGCTTATGTGTATCGTGCTCACGCTCGGTTACAAAGTCGATTTCCTTCTGAACCTCTGACTTTCTTCCTTTTACATCGTTCTCTGCCGCTTTAAGGAAGTTTTCGTATCTTGCGGGAGTGAAATGGAATTTAGCTATGGTTTCGTGGAGAGTTTCGGCAGGATAATCTGCTAAAAGCTTCATAAATCTGCCGAAGGACTGACCGGCACTTCTAAAGGTTTCGCTGTTTTTAGGCTTATTGTAGGTGAGTGCATCGTCTACATAAATGTACATACGCCAGGCTCCGCCGTTTTCATCTGTGTGAAAATATTCTCCGCTTTTACAGGGGAGGAAGTTAAGAGTTTCTCTTTTGTAGTCTCCGTCGGCGGCTTTTATTTTTTCTGAGAGATGCTTGGTGACACCGACGATGTTTTCCATTAACTGGCCGGGATTTTTAAATACGAAGGTATTTATTTTCTGAAGTATGTATTTCTCATTTTTATCTGTTTCGATTAAATAGGTTGCATTGATGAGACCGGCAGTAATCTGGCTTACATCCTTTATCTTGCTTTCTCGTCCGAAAGCTTCATAGGCTGACTGAATTTCTTTAGTTAACATTTTAGGCATCCTTTCATTTTTAATTACGATTATTATATATTATAATAATGATAAAAGCAAGTAGATATATACTATTAAATTTGTGAAGACAGCAGGTAGTTGCCGTGAAAATAAAATGAAAAAAATAAAATAAATAATTTACAAAATTAAAAGATTGTGGTACAATTTTATCATTCTGAGGAAAGAAGGATGAAAATATGGATTTAACAACAGTAATTATCTATCTTAAAGATTTATTTGCAACAGTTATGACACTTCTTATGATGATTTCTCCCTTTTCTTCTGCACAGGGTGTTCCTTATACCGCAGAGAATCCCGATGAACTCATCACCAGCTTTGCTGTAGTGTCCGATATCCACGTGGAAACCAATAATCCCACAGCTTATAATAACCTTAAAGAGGTTCTTGAAGGTATTAAGGCCGGTGAGGATATTGACACCGTTGTTTACACGGGCGACAATGTTATGAACGGACAGCTTCTGGAAAGTGTGTTTTTCTACTCTGCTGTCAGAGGTGTAAAGCCTGCTGAAAATAATTTCGTTGTACAGGGTAATCACGACTACGGTAACAGTGACGGTGATTTTGAAAAGCTTCGTAAAAATTATTTGGTAAATAATGCTCTTTATCTCGGAAATGTTATTGAGAAGGATTATTATTACAGAGTGGTTAACGGTGTCTATATGATTTGTCTTGCCTCCGAGGACATCACTACAGAGGACTTTATGATGACAAGAGCTCAGTTAGAATGGCTCGAGAGTGTCCTTAAAGAAGCTGAGGAAGCAGGCGCTCCCGTTTTCGTGTTCGCTCATTTTCCGCTCAGATATCTTAATAATGACGGCTACAGCTACAGTGAGGTTGAAGGTGCTGAACTCGGCGCACTTCTCGCGGACTACGGTGTAGAGCTTTATGTTCACGGTCATATTCATAACAATATCGACGGTATGGATAACTTCTATAATTCCTATGGTGTAAAATGTGTAAACCTCTGCCGTGTAACCGAAACCGTAGAATACGAGCCGGGCGACGGTATAGTTATTGAGGTTTACGAGGATGATTTCCGTGTAAGGGTAAGAGATTTTATAAAGGGCGAATGGAACGAAACTCTTTCATTTACACATCCTGTAATTAAATAAGCTTATGTTTATCTTTTCAGCATCCGGAGATTTTTCTTCGGATGTTGTTTTTTCGTAATATGGAATAATACACTTTAGCACGATTTGTATTAAAACTCGTCAGTTAATTGACAAAGAAAGTGTTTCGTGTTAAACTAAGTCATAATTATTTTTTAGAATATGAAGAAGCGGACGGTATAAAGTATGAATAAGTTCAAAAGATTTAAAAATTATATGACACACGGTCCTGAAGAGTGTGATACCATAGAATATTTCAACCTTAAAGCAAAGATCTCCGGTAATGTTCTTACCAACGCTCAGGATATGCCTACACCAGGTTATACCTATGATGCAGATGTGACAAAGTTTTGGGAGGAATTCCGCAGGCTCAAAGCAGAATGTGATTATAAGCTTACATTCAATGATCTTATGATGCGTGCTATGGTTGAGGGACTCAAGGTAGCACCGAGACTTAATGCTTACATCGAATATAACCGTTTCTGCACTACAGGCAGACTTATCATTAAAAAGCACGTTGATATAGCTGTTCCGGTTATTCTCGACTCAGGTGAAACCTTTCCTGTCAAGGTCGCAGCCTGTGAGGAAAAGACTCTCAAAGAAATTTCTCAGCGTACAGCTGAGCTTACGAAGCTTATGCAGACAAGTGATGTAGACCGTGTGCTTTTCGATCTTCTCACCAGAAGAACCTTTGGCTTCCTTCTTCAGGGTAAATTCCTTACTACCTTTGCGCAGACCTTCGCAGGCTTTGTAGGCAAGGGAAGAGTGGCCTCCGTAAAGGGTATTGGTAAGCATGCTCCCAGAGGAAAAGGCTGTCTTTCACCGGACGATCTCGATGAGGGTACAGTGTGCCTTACAAATCTCGGTGCTGTAAATCAGAGCCTTAACGGCAGAGTTACCAATGCACCTCTTCTTTATCCTCAGGTATTCCTTATGGCTGTGGGTGTGGCAAGAGATGAAAATTATGTTTTCAGAAACGAAAAGGGTGAAATCGATATGGGGACGAGAAAGACTCTTCCCATTACCGTTACCTTTGACCACAGAATCGGAGGTTTCGGTGATGTTCTTCCTTTCATTAAGAAGCTCGATGAAATTTTCGCTAACCCTGAAATAATCAGAGAGTGGTAAAATATAATCAGGCTGTTACTGTGTGTGACAGCCTTTTTTCTTTGAAGAAATTAATGTAACCGTATTGAAATTGCACGAAGTTTTTGCTATACTTAAAAAGGAATTTTATTACAAAGGAGATATAATATGGACACCTTACAGCAAATCAAAGAACAGATATGCGATGTCTGCCATAAGATGTGGCAGCTCGGCTGGGTTGCAGCTAACGACGGTAATGTCAGTGCGAAGCTTCCCGACGGCAGAATAGTAGCCACTCCCACAGGCATCAGCAAATCCTTCATCACTCCCGATAAGCTTGTTATTCTCGATAAAGAGGGTAACATCCTCGAGGCTGAAGAAGGCTACAGACCCTCAAGTGAGATTAAAATGCACCTTCGCTGTTATGACAAAAGAGAGGATGTATTCAGTGTAATTCACGCTCACCCTCCCGGAGCCACGGGCTTTGCTGTAGCACATAAGGCTATGGATATGTATAATATGATTGAGGACGTAGCCGTTATCGGTTCAGTACCTCTCACTCCCTACGGTACTCCCTCTACTTCAGAGGTTCCCGATTCTATCGAGCCTTATCTCGAGGAGCACGATGTAATGCTTCTGGAAAATCACGGTGCACTTGCTGTGGGCAGCGATGTTATTACTGCCTTCTACAGAATGGAAAGTCTCGAACTCTGGGCCAAGATTACCATTAATGCAGTTATTTTAGGCGGAAGCCACGACATCAGCAGAGACAACATTCAGAAGCTTATCGACCTTCGCGGTTACTACAGAGTTACAGGCCGTCATCCCGGTTATAAGGTATTTAACGGTGACGACGAAATGCTTCACAAGAAAGATTAAGAGGTGATACTATGCTTAAAGGAATATCCCCGATTATTTCTCCCGAGCTTTTAAAGGCGCTTGCCGAAATGGGACACGGAGACGAGCTTGTAATCGCTGACGGTAACTTCCCTTGCCACAGCGTAGGTAAAAACTCCATCGTTATCCGTGCTGACGGACACGGTGTACCCGAAATTCTGGATGCTGTTCTCGATCTCATCCCTCTCGATACATACACAGAAAAGCCCGTAGCACTTATGGAGGTTGTGAAGGGTGACACCTGCGGTACTCCCGAAATTTGGGGTACTTACGAAGAGATACTTTCCTCTCACGAGCCTGATCATCACGCTATCGATTTTACGGAGCGTTTCGCTTTCTATGAAAGAGCGAAAGGTGCCTATCTTATCATCGCTACAGGTGAAAAGGCTATCTATGCTAACATTCTTCTTAAAAAGGGTGTGGTGAAATGAAAACAGTTTTAGCCTTTGACTTCGGCGCATCCACGGGCAGAGCCATTAAAGCTGTCTTCGACGGAAAAGAGATAAAGTACGAGGAAATTCACCGATTTGAAAACATTCCGAAAACTGTGGACGGTCACGTCTGTCACGATGTGGATATGATTATCGGTGAGGTGAAAGCCGCCATAGAAAAGGCGGGTGAAATCGACTCCATAGCCTTCGATACCTGGGGTGTTGACTATGCTCTCCTCGATAAAGAAGGAAATATTATTCACGAGCCGTACCATTACCGTGACGAGAGAACCAAGGACGCCCTTGAGAAAGCTTTTTCGAAAATGAGTGCAGAAGAGATTTATGCCGAAACAGGCAATCAGATAATGAACATTAACACTCTCTTTCAGCTTATCTGCGACGAAAACAAGGATAAGGCAGACGAGCTTCTGTTTATGCCCGACCTGTTCTCTTATCTTCTCACAGGTAAAAAGGTCTGCGAAACCACCATCGCTTCCACCTCTCAGATGCTGAATCCTCTGACTAAAAAATGGAGCGATAAGGTGACGGAATGCTTCGGAATTAAGAAGGATATTTTCCCTGAAATCTGCCCCAGTGCTACCGTGAGCGGTGATTATAAGGGTATTCCCGTAATAAGTGTGGCAGGACACGATACACAGTGTGCCGTAGCCGCTATGCCGACTGAAAGTGAAAATGCGGCATTTCTTTCCTGTGGTACCTGGTCACTTATCGGTTGTGAGCTTGAGAAGGCTGTTATGACTGCTCAGAGTAATGCTCTCGAGCTTTCCAACGAGGTAGGCGCTAACGGAAAAATTAACTTCCTTAAAAATATCAGCGGTCTGTGGCTTATCCAGGAAACTCGTCGTGACCTTGCAAAAACCGACCGTAAATATTCCTATAACGAACTCGAAATGTTTGCCCGTGAAAGTGAGAAGTTCAGGTCATTCATCGACCCTGATGCTCCCGAGCTTTCCGCACACGGAAACCTTCCCGATAAAATCAGAGCCTACTGTAAAAACACAGATCAGCCTGTTCCCGAAACCATCGGTCAGCTGGTAAGATGTATTTATGAAAGTCTCGCTCTCAAATACAGACTTGCCCTGGAGCAGATTACTGAATGTACGGGAAAAGAATTTGATGTGCTTCATCTTATGGGAGGCGGTACGAAGGATGGCTTCTTGTGTGAGCTTTCATCACAGAGCCTCGGCATTCCCGTAATTGCAGGCCCTATTGAGGCTACTGCTTTAGGCAATATAGTTCTTCAGCTTATCGCACTGGGTGAAATAGACAGCATCGAAAAGGGCAGAGAAATTATTGCTGAGACCGAAAAGGTGAAAAAATACGAAGAAAAGCATACATCCGACTGGGATGAGGCTTTCGAAAGATTCTGTAAAATAATTAAAAAATAAACATAAAGGAGAAAATTATTATGTTATATCCTAAAATTGGCATAAGACCTACTATTGACGGACGCTGGGGCGGAGTAAGAGAAAGCCTCGAAGCACAGACTATGGGTATGGCTGAAGCAGCCGCAAAGCTCATCAGTGAAAATCTTAAATATCCCGACGGTACACCCGTTCAGTGTGTTATTTCCGACACCACCATCGGCGGCGGAGCAGAAGCTGCTAAATGTGAAGAGCAGTTCTCAAAGGAAAATGTAGTAGCTACCCTGACCGTAACTCCTTGCTGGTGCTACGGCTCTGAAACCTTCGATATGAACCCCAGCACAATCAAGGCTGTATGGGGCTTCAACGGTACTGAAAGACCCGGTGCAGTTTATCTTGCCGCAGTTATGGCTGCCTATGCACAGAAGGGACTTCCTGCTTTCTCCATCTACGGTAAAAATGTACAGGATATGGACGACAAGACCATTCCCGACGATGTAGCGAAGAAGATTCTTTCTTTCGCAAGAGGTGCTGTGGCAGTAGGCTGGATGAAGAATAAGGCTTATGTAAATCTCGGCGGAATTTCTATGGGTATCGCAGGCAGCTACTGTGATGCTTCCATGTTCCAGAAGTATTTCGGCATCCGTGCTGAATGGGTGGATATGAGTGACATCATCAGAAGAATCACTCTCGAAATCTACGATAAGGACGAATACGAAAAGGCACTCGCATGGATCAAGGCTAACTGTAAGGAAGGCTTTGACGTAAATGCAGGCAAGGATCTGCCCGAAATCATCAGAAAATCAAAGGTAGTTCCCGCTGACAAGGACTGGGAATTCATTGCTAAATTCTCCATCATCGTAAGAGACATTCTCTACGGTAATAAAAAGCTTGACGACCTCGGCTGGCACGAGGAAGCACTCGGTAAGAACGCTGTAGCAGGCGGTTTCCAGGGACAGAGAAACTGGACAGACTGGCTTCCCAATGCTGACTTCACTGAAGCTATTATGGCATCTACCTTCGACTGGAACGGCCCCAAGACTCCCACACCCTTTGCTACAGAAAACGACACTCTTAACGGTGTAGCTATGATGCTCGGAACTCTCGTTTCCGGCAGTGCTCCCTGCTTCCACGATGTTCGTACATACTGGTCTCCCGAAGCCTGTGAAAGAGTTACAGGTTATAAGCCTGAAGGCAAGGCAAAGGACGGCTTTATCCATCTTATCAATTCAGGTGCTACTGCTCTCGACGGCAGCGGTGCTGCAAAGAACGATAAGGGTGAAGGCTGTATGAAGCCCTTCTGGGAAATGACAGAGGAAGATATGAAGGCTTGTCTCGAAGCTACAGACTGGTGCAGAGCAAACTACGAATACTTCAGAGGCGGCGGATTCTCCAGCCACTTCCGCTGCAGAGCAGAAATGCCCGTTACTATGCTTCGTGTTAACATCATCGAGGGTATCGGCCCTGTTATGCAGATAGCAGAAGGTTACACTGCAGACCTTCCCGATAATGCACACACCACCATCGACGTGAGAACAGACCGTACCTGGCCCACCACCTGGTTCGCTCCCAATCTTACAGGTAAGGGTGCATTCAAGGATGTATACTCCGTAATGGCTAACTGGGGTGCTAACCACGGTGTAACCGTTTACGGACACGTGGGTGATGACCTTATCACTCTCGCATCTATGCTCCGTATCCCCGTAAATATGCACAATGTTTCCGAAGACAGAATTTTCCGTCCTCATTCATGGGCAGCCTTCGGTACAGAAGACAGCCAGAGTGCAGACTATAAGGCATGTGAAAAATACGGACCTATCTACGGCTAAAAAATTCTTCTCCTATACCTTCTCTGTGAGGGTATAGGAGATAACCTTATTAAAAGGAGTAAGAATATGGCAAAAACTTTTGAAGTAAAGGGTGACCGATTCCTTCTTGACGGTGAACCCTTCAATATATATTCGGGTGCTATGCACTATTTCCGTACTCTTCCCGAATACTGGGAGGACAGACTGCTTAAACTTAAAATGGCAGGCTTTAACACTGTCGAAACCTATGTGTGCTGGAATCTTCACGAGCCGAAAAAGGGTCAGTTTGATTTCAGCGGTATGCTTGATATAGTGAAATTCCTTAAAACGGCACAGGAGCTTGGTCTGTATGCTATCGTAAGACCCGGCCCCTACATCTGTGCAGAGTGGGAATTCGGCGGCTTTCCCGCCTGGCTTTTAGCTGACAAAAATATCGAGCTTCGCTGTAATAATGAGACTTATTTAAAGCATGTAAGAGAATATTTTGAAAAGCTTTTCTCTCTTCTCGTTCCTCAGCTTATCACTAACGGCGGTAACATCATCGCTATGCAGATAGAGAACGAATACGGAAGCTATGCTAACGATAAGAAATATCTTAAGTCTCTCGAAAGGATGTACGACGATCTGGGTATAGATGTGCTTAAGTTCACTTCTGACGGTACCTGGTGTAATATGCTTTCGGGCGGTACTGTTGAAGGTGTTCTTCCCACGCTTAATTTCGGCTCACGTACAGCTACGGCATTTAATGCTCTTGAGCCTTACGGTAAGGTGCCGAAGATGTGTATGGAATTCTGGTGCGGTTGGTTCGACCACTGGGGTGAAAAGCATCATACGAGAGGCGCAGACAGTACTCTTAAGGAAATCGAGGAGTTCCTCAGGCAGGATGCTTCATTTAATATGTATATGTTCCACGGCGGTACTAACTTCGGCTTTAATGCAGGTGCTAACCATCAGGGAAAATATCAGCCTACTGTTACCAGCTATGACTACTGTGCACCTCTGACCGAATGGGGTGATTACACCGAAACCTATCATAAGATAAGAAAGCTTCTCTGTGAAAAGCAGGGCATACCTATGGGTGAGCTTCCGCCTTCACCTGTTATGCAGAATATAGGAACTGTAAAGCTTACGGAAAAGGCTGACCTTTTTGAAAATCTTGACCGCATTTCCGTTAAGCACGAATCACCTCTTCCGAGAAATATGGAAGCCTACGGACAGAATTACGGACTGATTTACTACACTACTAAAATCAAGGGTAAATATGACCCCGGCTTTATCGGTATTGAGGGCGTTCACGATTATGCACATGTTTACTTTGATAAAAAGAAAATCGCAACCATCGACCGTATGAAGGAAAAATCCTTCTTTACTAAGCTTAAGCTTAAAAAGCAACTCTTAATAAAGGGTGTGAAAGGTGAAAGCGAACTGGGTATTCTCGTAGATACAATGGGCAGAGTAAATTACGGTTTCGACCTTTATGATCGCAAGGGTGTTTCAAAGGTTACTCTTGCAAATCAGGTTCTTATGGATTATACTGTTTACAGTATCCCTCTTGATAATCTCGAAAACCTCGAATTTACAGCTAATGAGGGCAAAACAGCCACAGGACCTGTTTTCCTTAAGGGCACTTTCAAAGCGGGAAAAGGGGACTGCTTCGTGAATATGGAAGGCTTTACGAAGGGTTATGTTTTCGTAAACGGATTTAATCTCGGCAGATACTGGTCCATAGGCCCACAGAAGGCGCTCTATCTTCCCAGTGTTCTCCTTAAGGAAGAAAATGAGATTATCATTTTCGAAACAGAAAGCTGTAAAACCGACAGCATTAACATTCAGTCAGAGCCTATGCTCGGATAAACAGAAAAAAACAGCTTCTGATGAGGCTGTTTTTTGCATTTTTAGTTGAACTTTAGCTTTATATATGAGATAATGAAAATATCGAATAATGAAAGGTTGATTTTATGGAGAAATTCAGATGGTGCTTTATCGGTGCAGGAAGCCTCGCAAATACAGTTGCCTCACAGCTTAATAAAAGCGGAAGACACGCAATAGCTTCCGTTTATACCAGAAATTACGAAAAAGGAAAAGCCTTCGCAGAAAAGCACGGCGGAACTGCTTACGACACACCCGAAAAGTCCATTACTGCTGAGGGCGTAGAGGGTGTTTACATAGTCACGCCCCATAATGCTCATTTCCGTTATGCTAACCTCGCCTTAGAGCTCGGTAAACCTGTTTTCTGCGAAAAGGCATTTACAATAACCGCAGATGAGACGCAGGAGCTGATTGATATTGCCCGTAAAAAGAAGCTTTATCTCTGCGAAGCTATGTGGACCTGGTTTTCGCCCTCGGCTAATATGACAAAGACATGGATTGATGAAGGAAAAATAGGCAAGATACACTCTGCCGATTTCCGTTATCACATAAGAACTGTCGGCTACAAAGGCAGACACACCGATCCGAGAAGAGCAGGGGGTGCACTTTTGGATATAACAATCTATCCCATAACCTATGCCTACCGTCTCTGGGGTAAGCCCGATAAAATCGAAGCTAAAGCAAATATCAGGGGCGGAATTGACCTTGGTGAGGATATAGTTTTCACTTATTCTGACGGATTCAAGGTAAATATCACCGCTTCTATAAACGATTATATCGGTCTCGAAAAAATGGTGATTAAAGGTGAAAAGGGTAAAATAACAGCACCCTTCTTCCACGCCATTAACGGGATTACCTGCAAAAAGGGTCTTTTCCGTAAGGAAACCTTCAAGGGGAACGGTCCTAAAATGAATTCCTATCTTGATGAATTCGATGCAGTGGCTGAGGATATTCGTTCAGGCAGAACCGAAAGTGCTATGGTGCCTCTTAAGGCTACTCTGGATGTTATGGAAATACTCGATGAAGTAAGAGAACAGATAGGTCTGTCTTATGATAATTTAGAGTAAAAATTTCCGTGAATGAATTAATTTGTATTGAAAAGAAAATCTTTTCTGTTATAATGAAGATAAGAAAAACCGAAAGGAAGAAAACATTATGAAAATTACATTTATGGGTGCGGGTAGTACTGTTTTTGCCAGAAACGTTATCGGTGACTGTATGTGCAGTGAAGCGCTGCGTGACAGTGTGTTCGCACTTTATGACATCGACGGTGAGAGACTGGAGGAAAGCCGTGTTATTCTTGAGGCTATGAGAAAAGCAAAGGGTGGCTACGGCAAAATCGAATGTTATGTAGGCGTAGAAAACAGAAAGGACGCACTTCGCGGTGCCAACTTTGTTATCAATGCCATTCAGGTGGGTCTCTATGACCCCTGTACCATCATCGATTTCGAGGTTCCTAAAAAGTACGGTCTGAGACAGACTATAGCTGACACTCTCGGCATCGGCGGTATTATGCGTACTCTTCGTACCATTCCCGTGCTTAAGGATTTCGCTGATGATATGGCACAGGTATGTCCCGATGCGCTCTTCCTTAACTACGTTAATCCTATGGCTATGCTTACAGGCTATATGCTCCGTTATACTCCTATCAAAACTGTCGGTCTCTGTCACAGCGTACAGGGCTGCTCGAGAGGTCTTCTTCAGAAGCTCGGTATGGAGGATAAGTTAGAGGGCAGAAAGGAGCTTATCGCAGGTATCAACCATATGGCATGGCTTCTCGAGCTTAAGGATAAAAACGGTGTGGATCTTTATCCTGAAATCAAATCAAGAGTGGATGCCTATATGGCACAGCCCGACGCTGACGATAAGGTGAGAATGGACTACATTAAAAACTTCGGTTATTACTGCACAGAATCAAGTGAGCATAACGCCGAATACAATATGTTCTACATAAAATCAAAGTATCCCGAGCTTATTGAAAGATACAATATACCCCTCGACGAATATCCCCGTCGCTGTGTCAATCAGATAGAAAAGTGGAAAACAGATTATGCCGAAATGATAGAAAAGGGAGTCAGAGAGCATGAGCGTTCAGAAGAATACGCCTCGAGAATTATGGAAGCTATGGTAACAGGTGTTCCTTACGAAATCGGTGGTAATGTTCTCAATACAGGTCATCTTATTACCAATCTTCCCGAAAATGCCTGCGTAGAGGTTCCCTGTCTCGTTAATGCTTACGGTGTACATCCCTGTCACGTGGGTGCTCTTCCGGTTCAGTGCGCCGCTATGAATATGACTAATATAAATGTTCAGCTTCTTACTATCGAAGCAGCCGTAACAGGTAAAAAAGAGCACATCTATCAGGCTGCTATGCTTGATCCTCACACAGGCAGTGAGCTTGACATTGATACTATTAAAAAGATGGTCGATGAGCTTCTCGAAGCACATAAGGGTTGGGTTCCCGAGTTTAAATAATTAGATTACACCGTGAAAGGACGAGAGATATGAAAACGATTTCTGTTATAGGTCTCGGCAACCGTGGAACAGAATATATGGGTTTTATTAAAGGATTTCATTCTAAAAAAGCTAAAATAGTAGCTCTCTGCGACATCAGTCAGCAGGCTCTTGACGATATATCTCCTCTGTATAAAATTCCAAAGGAAATGCAGTTCAATTCCACGGAAGCCTTTTTTTCAAAAGGTGTTATTTCCGATGCTCTTATAATCAGTACACAGGATGCGAGCCACTTCGAAATAACCAAAACCGCCATCGAAACAGGCTATAAATATATTCTTCTGGAAAAGCCTGTAAGCGGTGTGAAGGATGAATACAGACTTCTCCGTGATATGGCGGAGGCTAACGGTGTTATTCTCATTATCTGTCACGTGCTTCGTTATTCTAATTATTACAGTAAGATTAAGGAGATAATCGAAAGCGGCAAGATAGGGGATATAGTCTCAATAAATCACACGGAAAATGTCGGCTATTTTCATTTCGCACACAGCTTCGTAAGAGGCAACTGGAGAGATGAATTTACGTCTACACCGTCTATTCTTGCTAAGTGCTGTCACGATATTGACCTTATCGCATGGTTTGTTGATTCACCTTGTGTTTCTGTAAGCTCAGTGGGTGATGTTAAGTATTTCCGTAAGGAGTATGCACCTGAGGGCGCTACGGAGAGATGTCTCGGCGGATGCAAGGCAAAAAAGAACTGCCCTTATGATGCGGAGGCCTTTTACATAACTGATCCGTTTTACAAAGCTAAGTTCATCAAGCATATGAAGCGTACTCTCACAGGTAAGGCTAAAAACAGTAAGCAGGATATAGTAGACGCTCTGAAATACGGTGACTACGGTAAATGTGTTTTCCTCAATGATAACAATGTCTGTGATCATCAGCTTGTTACGATGCAGTTCGAAAACGGAGCCAAGGCTGTTCTTAACCTTAACGGATTTTCGCAGAAAATGTTCCGTGAGTGTCACATAGTAGGAACCAAGGGTGAGCTTATCGGCTACGGTACGAAGCTTAAGATGAACATCTTCGGAGGTAAATCGGGTACTGTATGGACAGGAAGTCCTGCAGTAAGCGGTCACGTAGAGGGAGATATAAGACTTATTTCAGGTTTTATAAAAATCATCTGCGGTGAAAGAAAAGACCTTAAGAATGTTACTACTATTGATGCGACGGTTATCAGCCACGATATTGCCGTAGCGGCAGAAATCTCCCGTAAAAACGGTGGAGAAAAGGTATTGCTTGAATCTATATAAAACGCTAAACGGACACCGTCGGGTGTCCGTTTTGATGTTTATAAATTATCGCAGTCCTCATTATCGTCGAGTACATTGCAAAGGGGATTGATATATTTATCCGTTATTTTAAAAGCTACATTCAGGCCGGATTCGAACCCTTTCGAAAAATGATCTTTACAGCAGCTTATCAGAAAATCATCTAATGCTGCACGCAGATAAATATAAAACATCTTTTCTTCGATGGGGAGATCTGCAGTAAGTTTTAACCATTGTTTAGAGAATTGAGAATATTTTTCGTAGGCTTCGTTTGTAAAAATGAGATCTTTTGCAGTGTCAAATTCACTATACAGTTTGTTAATGTAAAGTCCCATTGTTTTATCTCCTTTAAGTTAAAATAAAAAAGTGCGCCAACCGAAGTAAGCGCACATAAAACGCAAATTCCGGTAGCGTCGAACTAACTTTATGTGAAACTGTGTAACCACAACAACATAAATGGAACTTGCATTTTTAACAAATTCTGTATAGTTGTTGTGGGCGCAAAAAGACAAACTTATCCCTTTAAAAGATAAATTACACTTTAAGTTTCCCATATTAAGTTAATTCGACACAGTCAGTATATCACAGATTCTGTGAAAATACAATGTTTTTAATAAAAATACTGCTGATGGCAACTGATACGGTAAAATAAAAAACTGCCTTGAAATCTCTTTCAAGACAGCTTGGTGCAGACGATGGGACTTGAACCCACATGAAATTGCTTTCACTAGTACCTGAAACTTTCCGCGGGACTCTTGCGGTTCCCAAAATCCGTTACTTGCTGTTCGCTTCGTCGGATTTTGACCGCTGCGCCATCCTCGCCTCGCTTCATCTCCCACAGGGAGCGCTTCGGCGACGATGCTGCCAATTCCGCATAAAATAAAAAACTGCCTTGAAATCTCTTTCAAGACAGCTTGGTGCAGACGATGGGACTTGAACCCACATGAAATTGCTTTCACTAGTACCTGAAACTAGCGCGTCTGCCAATTCCGCCACATCTGCATTTGATTAAGTTGTACCTTTTAGTTACAGAGCACGTGACTCTTGCGGTTCCCAAAATCGCTTTTTCGGCTTGGAGCGCCGAGCGATTTTGACCGCTGCGCCATCCTCGCCTCGCTTCATCTCCCACAGGGAGCGCTTCGGTGATGATGCTGCCAATTCCGCCACATCTGCAAAATACACTCTTAATTTTTACACGGCAAGAGTGAGCCGAGTCGGAGCATTTCGCTTAATCCGTAATGTCGGTGAAATACCAACAGCCAATATTTTAGCACACATCTGTTTTCAAGTCAAGTCTTTTCCGTCACTTATTATCGTCAATTACTGCATAAAAATTACTTTCCCAGGCGGGGATGTAAGGATGATGTCTGAAATACACCTTATATCTGTTGTCAAAATCCTTGATTTTCTGAGGCAGAACATACATATCTTCATTTCTGTGATAAGCGCAGACATAGAGCTTAGGCAGATATTTCTTTATTGTTTCTTTTGCACCGTCCAGAGCTCTGGCCTCGGCACCTTCGATATCCATTTTAAGGAACGTCACCTCATCCTTTACGGTGTTATCCACGCTGTCGAAGCTTACCGGTATACCGTTTTCATCTTTTCTTGAGTTTCTGCCGCCTTTTTTAGCGAAGAAAAGAGTTTCCTTTTTATCCCAGGCACCGAGATTATATCTCTCAATTCTTTCAAGCTCTTCTGTTTTTTTTGTGAGCTTTCTGAAGTTTTTTTCGTCGGGCTCGAAGGCATAGATTTTTTTATACTTTCCGCCTGTAACCGAAAGAAACTCTCTGACAGTATCTCCGTCATAGGCACCTAAATCCACAATGACTTCCTCGTCAGAAAGACGGAGGATATCCTCATAGAGCTTTTCTTTTTCATACATTGAGCGGAAGAGATATTCTGTCTTGCCCGAAATTTTAAAATTTAAAACATCAGTAAAGTCGTTTTTACTTTTTTCATCGCATAAGATATTATATGCCCTGTCGAAATCCTCGTTATGCTCTTTAAGATAATCGAATGTGAAAAGTCCCTTTCCTGCGATGGGGACGGTAGGGGAGTAGAATTCGCCCTCCTCCGACATTTCCTTTATTCTCGCTAAGGTGGAAGCGTCATGGACTGCGAAGGTCATCAGAGTGATAAATTCACCGTATTTTTCTTTTATTTCCGAATAGGTGAGAACTTTCTTGCCGTGGAAGGAGTGGCCTCTTACGAAGCCGTCACTGGCGAAGACATCTCTGTATTCTATTCCCAGAGAGTCGAGAACCTCTATTATCATATCTGCACCGTTGCCCATACCGTATAAAACAATGGGCTTGTCGGCTTTTTTCAGTCTGTCCCACAGAGGAATATCGTTTATAAACTCGGTCACTATATCACTCCTTTTTTTCGTTCTTTTATGATTTTAACACAAGATAAGTACAAAAGCAATATGCTGAAAAATTACGCAAAATTATATTTTTTTACATCCTTTTTCATTTTTTACTGTACAAATTTAATTTTATATGCTATACTAAGCTATACCTAAAGGAGGTTATAAGTATGAAACATATCAAAAAAATCCTCGTAATTGCACTTGCCGCACTTATGGTGCTCACAGTATTCACTGCCTGCAGTGCTTCTCCCGAAAAGAAGCTTATCGGTTCCTGGAGAGATTCCACAGGTATGACAGGCTACGAATTCAAAGAGGACGGCAAATGTGTAGTTACCTTCGCAGATGTTAAGGTTCCCATTCTTAATGTAAACTTCAACGGTGCTGTTGACGGTGTTTACTCAGTCGCTAAAAGAGATGACGGTCTGTACTATGTAACCGTTACATACACCATTTATGCAAAGAGTGTTACAAAGGATTATATGTTCACAGTAGAGGAAAGTGCACTCACACTTACCGACACTACTGATAACTCCGTAACTGTGCTTATGGCTTACACAGCCCCTGCAGACTCCACAGTTGCACCGTCAGCTGACGCAACAGTTGCTGCTTAAAAGCAAAGAAGGGGTATCCTTGAGAGGATGCCCCTATAATTTTAATGAGGTAATTAATTATGGATAAAAGTACGAAAATTATAGCAGGTCTTCTTGCTGCGATAGTGGCTGTTTTTGTGGTAGTTGTTGTGATTGCCACCTCAGCTATGAAAAAGGATGACGAGCCTTCCGAGGTTATTATAACCACTACTGCTCAGGCTCCTGTTGTTACGGTCGCACCTGATGTCACTACCACACCTACCACCACGGAAACTACAGTTCCGCCTACACCGCTGAGCGAGCTTATTTTAGGTCAGTGGACAGACAGTGCGAATATGAGCGGTTACGCATTTTATGCTGACGGTACCGTGGAAATGACCTATGTAAACCTTACCGTTCCCGTTGTCAATATTCCCATTAACGGCGTTTCGAAGGGCATTTACACTCTCTACGGTGACAAACTCACCACTAAATTTTCTATCTATTCTGCTACCATAGAAAACACATATACTGTAAAAGTGGAGAACAATTCTCTTTCTATGAAGGATCACGAAGACGGAGAGACTGCTACTTATCAGAGAGCTTCTGCACCTATAACCACTGTTCAGAGTAATACAAATGTAGCTACCGATATTGACGAAATAGTAGGCTCATGGGTAAACGATAACTCTACCGTAAGATATGCCTTCAATGATGACGGCACTCTTAAGGTGATGTTCTCTGGTGCAAAAGTCACATCAATCAGCACGTCAGTTCTTAACGGCGAATACACAGGTGTTTATCTTACCGACGGCACTTCTATCATTATTCAGTTTACTGTAAACGGACAGAAGATAACACAGAGATGCGACTTCTCCGTTTCGAAGAATACACTTTCTCTTACGGATGAGACAGGCAATACAAATCTCTATGTCCGTGAAGGCACTTCTATCGTAACTCCCGGTTCGGGCAGTCTCGTAGGTAAATGGGCTGACAGTACAGGTATGAGCGGTTACGAATTCAAAGAGGGCGGAGTGGTAGTGATTACTTATGTTAATTTCACAGTGCCCGTGGTGAACATACCCATTAACGGCAGCTTCACCGGTTCTTATTCTATCAGCGGAAATAAAGTCACCGTCAGCTACTCCATTTACGGAAACAGTATGGTTGATACCTTCGAGTATACCGTAAACGGAAACAGCCTTACTCTTAAGTCGGAGGACGGTAACATTTCCACTTATATCAAAAAGTGAGGTTAAACTATGACACAGCAGGAAAAGGTGTATAAGGCTCTCGATGATCTCGGTATAGAGTATAAGGTAATTCATCACGAGGCAGTGTGCACTATCGAAGATATGGATGCTATGGGAATTTTCACTGACGGAGAGGTCTGTAAAAATCTCTTCCTGCGTAATGCTAACGGTAAAACTCACTATGTGGTCTCTATGCTCAAGGACAAGCATCCCGACATTCAGCAGGATATCAGAAGTCAGCTCGGCTGTTCGAGACTCAGCTTCGGCTCTGATGAAAGACTTCTGAAGCATCTCGGACTCGAGCCCGGTGCCGTTTCTCCCTTCGGTATTCTCAATGACGATGATGCAGATGTGAATGTAGTTTTAGACAGCGACCTTAAAACCGTTGACGGTTACATCGGCTTCCATCCCAACGATAACACAGCTTTCCTCTGGCTTAAATTCAATGATCTTATCAGGTTCATCAAATCCAGAGGTAATGATGTTTACTTTATCAACGTATAAAAAATTAAGAGTAACAACCGGGTGGCTGTTACTCTTTTAATTTTATTAATCCTTATATCTTTCCATCATACCGCCTACTACATCGGGAAGGTCGGTGATGATGCCGTCAACCTCTGCCTGAAGAAGCTTGTCGATGAAAATGGGGTCATTGACGGTCCATGGGTTAACCATAATGCCGGCATTATGAGCTTTCTTGACGTAGTTTTTATCCACGAAAAGAAACTGGGGATGAAGAGCATCGGCACCGATTGATTTTGCGAAATCCACAGGTCTCCAGAACATTGTAAGAGTAATAAGGTGATTGGGAGCATAAAGGAAGCCTGTTTTACACTTTTTGTCGATTTCCTTGGCTTCTACGAGAAGCTTCGGGTCGAAGGAGGAAATGAGAAGTCTGTCGAAAAGGCCGTGCTCCTTGGCTGCTTCGATGGTCTTTTTTACGATGCCTGTTTCATTTTCCTTGGGAGATTTGATTTCGATGTTAAGAACACTTATATCGGTGGTTTCCACGAAGGATAAAAACTCGTCGAGAGTGGGAAGCTCAGTGCCTTGGAATTTTTTGCTGAAATAAGAGCCGAAGTCGTAGCTTTTAAGCTCAGCGAGAGTTTTTTCGGCTATATTGCCGTTGCCTGTGGAGGTTTCGTCTATTGTATAGTTGTGGCAGAGAACTACCTCACCGTCCTTCGTGATATGTACGTCGGTTTCGAAGCCGTCGGTACCGATTTCTACAGATTTTCTGAAAGCGTGAAGAGTATTCTGGGGTGCATATTTATTGGCACCTCTGTGAGAAATAATTTTGCATTCTGACATTTTATCACCTTGATTCACATATTTTCCGTAGGTATTATAGCACTCAATTAAGGAAAAATCAATCTATAAACGGACGGTTATCCGTAATAATTGGCAAGAATTAATATTTTATTCAAAATGATCCGATTTACTTTAAAACAGTTGACCTTTTTTAAAAAATTTGTTATCATTAATTGGAATAATTTGTTCAGGGGGAGTTTTAAAATGATAAAAAACAGAACTGTCTTTATTCAGAAAACTATCTATTATGTATTATTGCTTCTTTTTGTTCTCAGCACGATAGCCGGATGGTTCGGGATCGATGCTTCTACGGTGAATGTGAGAATGAATGTTCTCGACCGTGAGCAGGAAATTACAGGCTGGGGCACATCTGCAGCCTGGTGGGCACAGATGGTAGAGAACGCAGAAACAGCTGATGAATATGCTGAGCTTCTTTACTCGAAGGAGGGTCTCGGTCTTAATGTTTACCGTTACAATGTAGGCGGCGGTGAAAGAGAGAATCCGAACACAAGACTCTGGAGAGAGTCCTCGAGAAGCACTGACAGCTTCCTTATTCCTGAGGTTTATGAGAAAACAGGCGAGCTTGAATATGACTTTACTAAAGATGCTAATGCACAGCAGATGCTCTTTAAGAGTCTTGAGTACGGCTGTATTGACACTGTTGTTCTTTTCGCTAACTCTCCTCACTATCTTATGACTGTTTCCGGTCAGGCTTCGGGCGGTCTCGAACCTGCACAGAGTAATCTTAAAAAGGAATGCTACGAAGATTTTGCTGATTATATGCTTGACATCGCCGAATACTTTATTTCAAAAGGTGTTCCTGTAAAGTACATCAGTCCCATTAATGAGCCTCAGTGGGATTGGGGCGGAGACTGGGTAGGCCAGGAAGGCTGCCATTATGAAATTGATGAGGTTATTGAGGTAGCCCGTGTATTCGCACGCAAGATTACCGAAAGAGGTCTCGATGTTAAGCTTTCTATGGCTGAGAGCGGACAGGTAGGCGATCACGCTATGGACTGTATGGAGCTTCTTTATGCTGATGAAGAAATAGCATCTGTAATGGGAACCTATGCTTATCACAGCTACTGGACAGATGATAATTTCGCACTCAAATATGCTTTCGGTAATTATCTTAAAGCGAAGTATCCTTCTGTCGAAGTAGAAATGAGCGAGTGGTGTGAGCTTCCGAATCAGCATAAGGCTGACGATATTGAAGCAGGTCTTATTATGGCAAGAACTATGTGTGAGGATATCAGTCTCACAGGTGTAAATTCCTGGTCGAGCTGGGTAGCTGTAAATGAAGGCGGTCTTGATGCTGACTCTATGCTTTATGTTGACGGAGATTACAATAATATCGGTGTAGGCAAGCGCTACTATGCTATGGCTCACTACAGTAAATTTATTCCTGTCGGTTCAAAGGTTATAGACACTGATATCAGTGTAGCGGACATCGAAATGGAAAAGGCTTGGTGGAAGCAGGAAATCGACGGTAAGGAATATCCCGTATATAATGTCCTTAAGAATGATTTCTATGTTTCCGGTTATGTAACACCCGACGGTGAATATGTGGCTGTTATAGTCAATGAGGCTGAAGAGGGCAGAAAAGTAAGATTTGATAAGTTCTGGAACAGTGCGGAAATTTATACCACCGATGCTGAAAGAAATCTTGAGCTTACTGCTGAAAAGGGCATAGGATTCAAGAGTGTCGAAATACCGCCTCAGAGTATCACCACCGTAATTTTCAGTTAATAAAAATATTCCTCGGATTTTTCTTCGGAAGTCCGGGGAATTTTTACATTTGACTTTAGCGGAATTATTATATATAATATCCTTAATAAATTTGTTTGGGTGATACATTTGAAAAAACTGAAAATACTGTTCGCTTTTCTTGCTTCCGTGCTTATTTTTCTTACGGTAATACTTGTTTATCTTATCGTAAACAGAGAAGGCGACAGTGTGGATATTTTTAAACATTACGAAAAATCATCTTATAAGGAATATGAGCTTAATGAAACTTATCTTAATTTCATCGGCAGAAGTGCTGTAGCAGAAAATGAGCTTATCCTTTCCGCCTCGGGAAGCGGTGCAGAGTTTATCTGTAAGGGAGATTATGCAGAAATAACTCTTGCTCCCGAAAATCCTGCTGTTTCATCTTCTCACAGTCCAAGAATAGCACTTTATTCCGACGGTAATCTCGTGGCGATGGAATGCATTTCCGAGGAAAAGACTTACCGCATAAATACGGATTACAGCGGAACTGTGATAACTCTCGTCAAGCTTTCTGAAGCGATGCACTCTTCTGTAAAGATAACCAAGGTGGCTTCATACGGTATAAAGGATATTGGGCCGACACAGGAAAAGACTCTTAAAATTGAGTTCATAGGGGACTCTGTCACCTGCGGTTACGGTATAGATGCAGGTGCTTACGGCAGCTTTTCCACGGAAACGGAAAACTTTATGAAAAGTTATGCCTACCTTACTGCAGAAAAGCTCGGTGCCGATTACAGTGCAGTGTGCTATTCGGGCTACGGAGTCCTCACCGGTTACACGGAAAACGGAAAGATGAATGACGGACTCGTTATGAATGAATATGATAAAGCTTGTCATCTTACGGGAAAGGAAGATCCTTTATGGGATTTTTCTGAGGAGATAAACGATATAGTCGTTATAAATCTCGGTACTAATGATGCGTCCTATTGCGGAAACAGTGATAACGGAAAACAGCTTTTTATCGAAGCGTATGTAAATATGCTTCTGAAGGTAAGAGAGAAAAACCCTGCTGCGTACATTCTTTGTATACTCGGAGATGTGAATAATTCTCTTTTTCCGTCGATAGAAACTGCAGTGGCTGAGTATTCTAAGCAGACCGGAGACAGTCGTGTGGAAGCATTTTCCGTAGCTTTCAGAATGGGCGAAAATGACATCGTAATCGACGGACATCCGGGAGCCTTATCTAATCTCTGTGCAGCTGAGATGCTCACTGAAAAAATAAGATCGCTTATAAGTCCGGGTCGTTAAGAAAGGTAGTGCTACATTTGAAAGAAATATTTCTGTTTTCCTTTAATGCGGTAATGCCCATACTTATCCTGATACTCGTCGGATATTTTCTCAGAGAGATTCATTTCGCAGACGATGCCTTCTTTAAAAAAGCGAACACGATGGTTTTCAAGGTGTTTCTGCCTGTTCTGCTTTTTAATAATGTCTATGCTATCGAAAGTCTTTCTTATATAAGATGGGATGCACTTATTTTCTGTGTTGTTGCCGTTCTTATAATCTGCATTATCGCATATCTTACATCGGGTGTTTTTGCCCGTCACAGAAATCAGAAGGGTGTGCTTACACAGTGTGCCTTCCGTTCGAATTACGCCATTATAGGTATACCTCTGGCTGAAAGCCTCGGCGGTGCATCGGCTGTAGCCTTCGCATCGGTGCTTTCTGCTGTGGCTATTCCTCTTTTCAATGTTCTGGCAGTAATAATCCTTTCGCATTATGCCGATGACGAAAAAGAGGCTTCGGTAAAAAAGACGCTAATAAAAACTGCAAAGAACCCGCTTATCATCGGTGTTCTTTCAGGTGTTGCCGTAGTGTTTTTAAGGAATATTTTACCTTTTGACTTTACTATAAAAGAAAACATACCTTATCTTTACACGGCGATAAATAATATGGGAAAGATTGCGTCACCTTTGGCACTTATTGTTTTAGGTGCAAGATTTGACATTTCCAAGGTGTCTTTTCTGTTTAAGCAGATAGTGTGGGGCACGCTTTTTAAAACAGTCATAACACCCGTAGCTGCGATTACTGTAGCGGTGCTTCTGTCAGAATATACAGGACTTCTCAATCTCACTTCAGTAGAATATCCTGCTTTTATTTCGCTTTTTGCCTCGCCTGTGGCTGTATCGAGTGCAGTAATGGTGGGTGAAATAGGCGGAGATGAACAGCTGGCAGGTCAGCTCGTGGTATGGACGAGTATACTATCGATGTTTACTATGTTCCTGATAATTTTCGTAATGAGAGCATTAATGCTTATCTGATAAATAAAAAGGAGAATGAATATGGATATCAAAAAAACAGTTCTCGGTGCTTCTGCCGCTGTAACGGGTGTAGCTACAGGTATAGCCGCTAAAAAGGTCGCAGACAAAACATTCTGTCCTATCTGCACGGCAAAAAAGCTCGTTAATAACTTCCGTCTTACACAGACTGCTGACGGAAATTATAATAACGGAGTGGCTCTTACACCTCCTATGGGATGGTCAAGCTGGAACCTTTTCAGACATAAGATAAGCGAAAAGCTTATCAAGGAAATAGCCGACGCTATGAAGGACAGCGGACTGGTAGATGCAGGCTACTGCTATGTTAATATCGATGACTGCTGGCAGGCTTCCGAAAGAGATGCTGACGGCAAACTGCAGTGTGACAGGATAACCTTCCCAAGCGGTATTAAATCACTTGCCGAATATGTAAACGAAAGGGGAGTAAAGCTGGGTATCTATTCCTCGAACGGAACTCATACCTGTGAGGATTATCCTGCTTCCTTAAGAAACGAAAGAACTGATGCAGAGACCTTCGCAGAGTGGGGTATAGAATACTTTAAGTATGACTTCTGTCATAATGTAGCGATTCCTTCTCTTGCACCCCGCATTATCGCTGTTTCATTCGCAGAAGAAGGCGCAGGCGAACCCTTTGCATATTTTACTTCTGCAGAGATGAAGCTCAAAGGTCTTGCCCGTATAGTACCCGATGATGCTATTGATACGAGGAGCTATGTAGACGGTCTTGATGCTAAAAACGGTAGCTTCACCGTAGAGGTTGAAGCAGAAAAGGCAGGGGAATACATCCTCAACATCGACATAAGAAAGGATGCAAGAAAAGAGAAGTTCATTATGGCTGTGGTAAACGGTAAGGAGGAATACCACATCTACTGTGTCAGCCGTAAAAACTGGACTCCCGAGGGTAAGCTTCAGACTACAGTTTATCTTGATGAAGGTGTGAATACTGTCGAGTTTATTAATCCCGTAGCATCGAAAATGGACAGTGCCGCCATCCAGTATAAGCTTATGGGCCGTGAGCTTAAGCGAGCTACGAAGCTTTATGCTGAAAAGAACGGAACAGAAGAAAAGCCTATTATTTACTCTATCTGCGAATGGGGCTTTAACAGACCCTGGAAATGGGGTGCTGAGGCAGGTAATCTTTGGAGAACCACAGGTGACATTCAGGCTAAATGGATTTCTGTTATGGGTATTTACGAGTTTACCGTCCGTCTTAATAAGTATTCTGTACCCGGTGCATGGAACGATCCCGATATGCTCGAGGTAGGCAACGGTGATCTTACCTATGAAGAAAACAAGGCTCACTTCAGCCTCTGGTGTATGATGAATGCACCGCTCATTCTGGGTAACGATGTGCGTAAGTTCATTGTCGACGGAAAGATAGACACAGAAAGCAAGGTTTATCAGATTCTTACCAATAAGACTATGATTTCCATTAATCAGGACCCTCTCGGTGTTCAGTGTCAGCGAATCAAGACAGGACTCACTGACATTCTCGTTAAACCGCTTAAGGATTCTAAGGCGGCTGTTTGTGTACTTAATAAGGGCGGAAAGTCCTCCTGTACGAGAATAGATCTCAAAAAGATTGCTAATCTCGGATTTATTAATCTTCCTGTCAAGGATGGCTACAGAGTCACAGATGTATGGGATGAAAAGGTTACAGAGGATACACGTGTTATAAATACCGTTACCGAAAGTCACGGCGTAAAGGTATTCATTATCGAATAAAAATTTTCAGCAGTACCGATTGATATGCACCCCAAAAGTTAGACACTTTTGGAGGTGCATATTTTTATGTCAAAAAAGGGACAAAAGCAAAAAAGGTATAGTGCGGAATTCAAAATATCTGTTATAATGGATATGCGAGAACACAAATTAGGATACAATG
>JAZTZH010000022.1:0-5550 GCA_045637365.1 Acutalibacteraceae bacterium | reverse complement strand
AATGCTGACGGATGAAAAGATGCAGTATATAGCCAAAAAGATTTCGGAAGAGTGCAACAGAAATCCTGACAATCTCTCTATCAAAAATCTAAAATACTCAATCAAGGAAATTGATGAAGCCATTGAAAATATGTGGTTGTCCATTGAAAAAGGCGGAGATGCAGTTGCACTTACAGAACGAATAAATCGCCGTCAGGCAGAAAAAGAAGAGTTTGAGGAACAGCTTGCCATTGAACAGAACAAGAAAGTGATTCTCAGCGAAGCGCAGATTTTAGCCTTTCTCAATTATGTCTGCGAGATGCCCGGCGATGATACGGCAAAACGCAGAGCAATCATAAATATCTTTGTTCATTCGGTTTATCTTTATGATGACCATCTGACACTTATTATCAATGCAAGCAATAAGCCCGTCACCATAGATGACATCCCGCTTGATGATATTGAAGCAACCTTCAACGGCGAAAAATCAGCTATGGAGCAATGTTCGAACACCTCGGACATTGTTCCACCAAATGAAAAAAATCCGAAACTATTGCCAATCGGCGACGGTTTCGGATTTTTCTTTATATATGATAACCTCCCTGCTCATCACAAGGAGGTTCTTTTTATTCTTGTCTGAAAATTACTGCTTAGCACCCTTATCAAACTTCTCAAGCACTCTTACACTTGCAGCGAAGCAGTCTGCGAGACACTTGGGATTAAGTGCTTCGGGAGTGTCAAGTCTGGTGTGATAGAAGTCGGGAAGTGCGTGGTTGAGAGCGGTAATACCTGTAGCACGCATACCTTCCTGTGCGAATGCAGCAGAGTCTGTAGCACCGCCGAGAGGAGGAACGAAGCCTTTCTTACAGGGAATACCCAGTTCTTCACAGGCTTCTATAAAGAGGTCACCTACATCCTTGTCTGTTTTGACAGTGGAGTTAAGATCACGGTAGTTTACCATAAGTTGCTCACTCTGTGTGATGGTGTCATAGGAATAAACGAAGGTGGGAACGTCATCCATTTCATCCTTATGCTTTGCAGCCCATGCCTTGGCACCGCGAAGACCTGCTTCCTCAGAGCCTGTGCAAACTACACCGATTTCTGTGTTTTCGAGCTCAATACCCTCATCCTTGAGAGCTTTAAGAATAGCAAGACCGATATAACAGCCTGTAAGGTTATCGTTAGCACCGTCGACTACTCTCTTTTTATTCCACATAAAGTAGAGACCGAACCAGAAGGGAGTGAAAATGAGAGCGATAAGACCGAGTGTTTTAGCAAGATCGGGGTTAGATTCAAATGCGCCTGCAAGCTTTGCGATAGCAATACCGAGAGTATAGAAAGCACCGGCAAAGCAAACCATCATATGAATGTCAAAACCGAGGTATGTAAACTTATACTTGAAGGGCCATTCCCAGGTAGCATCGGGGTGACCGTTAAAAATGATACGACGCTTTACTTCGCCTGTGGGCTTTTTGAAGCCATGAACATTGTGGCCTGTTTCTTCCTTGAAAAGCTTATCTACTGTCTTTTTGTAAAGACCGAACTGAAGTACGCAAAGAATAAGACCGATAGCGATGAACAGGATGGAAAGCACAGGCATAAAGAAATATGATGCGAGTGCAAGGAAGCAGCAGCTGATGGTTAAATAAATCCAACCGTAGAACGAGTCCGGATTTTCCTTGAAAGCTTCAACTTCAACCTTTTCGCAACCGAGATCCTTCATAACCTGTCCCATATACTCGCATGAGAGCTTTTCACCCTCAGAACCGGGCGCACGTTTCGGAAGCTTGGTGCAGATATGGGTGATTTCGTCAACCATAAACTGCGCATATCTGTCTTTTTTGTCAATAATGCTTTGTAAGTTCATAATTTGTTCTCCTTTTATAGCTTTTTTCTTGATAATTTTAGCACAAAAAGGGAGATGTTTTATTAAAAAAATGTTAACTGTTAACATTTTTCTGTTTTTCTATGCAAGCTGCCCCCATTTTATCTTTTTCAGACAAAAGCTTTCGGAACCGTCCCGCCTTATGAAGATAAATGATAATCAAAGGTATGTCTGCTAAAAGCCAGGCGGCAGGTCCTGCATAACAGACAGCATCGAAACCGAGTGCAGGCGTAAGAATAAATGCTATAGAAAGTCTGCCGAAAAATTCGCCGATACCCGCCACGGAATTGGCGTAGGTGAAGCCGAGACCCTGAAGAGTATTTCTCATTACAAAAAGAATAGCCACCAGGCTGTAACACTGTGCTATGGCAAGAATATATCTTGATGCCGCCGCCATAATTTCAGGGTTTTCTTCTGTGAGAAAGAGAGAAACCACAGGCTCGCCGATAGTGAAAAGAATGAGACTCATCGCCACTGAAATGCAGACATCGAGCATAAAAATTTTCTTGACCGAGGTAAGTATTCTCTCATAATTTTTTGCACCGTAATTCTGTCCGACAAAGGTCTGATTAGCCACGCCGAGACCCGACATAGGTATATTTGTAAGCTGCTCCACTCTGCCTGCAGCGGTAAATCCCGCAATAACAGATGTGCCGAAGGAGTTTACCACGCTCTGCAGACACATAGAGCCGATGGAGGTAACCGTAAACTGCAGTGAAACAGGTATGCCCAGCTTAATCTGCCTCCAGGCAGTGCGCCTGTTTATCCGTAAATCTTGCCCCGTGATGCTGACCTGTCGGTTAAAGCGCAGAACATAAATACCGTTCAGCGTACATGCAACTATGTGAGAAATGAGCGTCGCCACAGCTGCGCCCTCTACGCCCCACTGAAACTCTTTGACGAAAAGCAGGTCAAGAATGAAATTCACCACCACACTGACACAGAAGAAATAGAGGGGCTTTTTACTCTCGCCCACGCTTCGGGAAATGGCGGTAAAATTATTCGAGAGCATCTGAAAGGGTATCCCGTAGTAAAGAATGTTCACATACGCCGAGGCCAGACCGATAATCTCCTCGGGTGTACCTATCAGACGAAGCAGAGGACCCGAAAGAATATGCGAGGTCACCACTAAAACGAGACCGATAATAAAGGCAAGACTGATGCTTCCGCCCGCATAATGTGAAAGCTTTTTCTTGTCTCCCTCGCCGAAAGCGTGCGCCACGGGGATAGAAAATCCGCTGGTAAGACCCAGTGCCGCACCGACGATAAAAGAACCGATAGGCCCCACAGAGCCTACCGCCGCCAGTGCGTCGGAGGAAACATATCTGCCCACTATTATATTGTCTACGAGGCTGTAATTATACTGTAGCATCGAGGAAGCCATAATGGGTAATGCGAAGCGGATAACGCTTTTTAGAGGGCTTCCCGTGAGCATATCGACACGATGTTTTTTCATAGATGTTTTCCTTTTCGGCAATAAAAATAAAACATAAAAATTATACTACTGTTTTCGACATTGTCAAGATTATAGTATAAATTTTAATAAATGTGAAACCCATCCGTCACGGCAGAGTGTCTGCGACGAAATAGGGTCATCCCGCCCTACAGTTTATATTTAAATTTTACAAAAAAAGTCGAGGCGGATAATATCCGCCCCTACCGAAAATTATTTAACCTTTACATTCTTCACCGAGCTGTATGAACCGTAGATTTTCTTACCGCTTACTGTCTTATAGGCTCTGACCTTTACATAATACTTTTTGCCCTTATTGAGCTTTTTGATTGTGGTTTTCTTTGTCTTTGCCTTTTTGATTGTAACGGTTTTGGTGGTCTTTTTGGTGAATTTCTTTGAGGTAGAATATACTACCTCATAGCCTGTAGCACCGCTTACTGTTTTCCATGTGGCGGTCATTTGCTTTGAGCCTGCAGTGAGTTTGGATAATACAGGAGCTTTGGTTTTTGTGGCTGTTTCCAATGCAGCAGAGTATTTACCCCATACTGTTTTTTTACCGTTCTTTTTAAACGCTCTGACTTTGAACTTATAAGCCATACCTGCTTTAAGCTTACTGATCTTAAGGCTTGTCTTTGTTACATCCTTAAGCTTTTCATACTTCTTTGTCTTTGAATTGTACTTATATACTCTGTAACCTTCCGCATCGGCTACTTTATTCCATTTCAGTGTAATAGTTGTTGTAGTTTGTGTAGCTGAAAGCTTTTTGACAGTTCCGACTGTAATTTCAGCTTTAGCTGACTGTTTATAATGAACTACTCTGCCTACAAGCGCATCTTTCCATTTTGACGGAGCTTTGGAAGCATCCGTGTAAATGTCAGCCGAACAATAACCAAATGCGGTTTCCTTTAATGTTTCCACGGTCTTCGGCACAAATACCTTCGGTAAATCAGCATCATAAAAAGCCCAGTCTGAAACAATTCTTACAGTAGACGGTATTACATATTCGTCTACTATTTTTCCTTGTGGGTATTTAATCAAGGTTGTTTTGTCTTTACTGAAAACTACTCCGTCTATGCTACAAATATAGGGATTGCTTGCGTCAACAGAAAATTCCTTCAGTTCCCGGCATCCGAGTAATGATCCTACACTTTCAACATTATTAGGTATGCTTACTGATTGTAATTTATGGCAATTTTCGATACTTGTATTGCTTATATTCTTTAATTTACCTTTATTAATAATAACAGTTTTTAAGGCGTAACATTCGTCAATACCTTGGTCTTCAATTTCCTTGATACTGCCGGGTATTACAAGCTTTTGTAATTTATCAGCTTGTAAAAAAGCATACCTACCAATTACCGTTACAGGTTTGCCATTAATTTCAGACGGAATAGTATAGTTTTTCTCTTCACCGTGATACTTGGTAATTTTTAATGTGTTATCATCTAAAATGATGTAGTTCAAAGAACCCTTTGAATACTCCGTCTCTTCCACTGCGTAAGACTGAACTGCAAACATACATAAAAAGGTAAAAATGCACATTGTAAACATAATAAAACTTTTTTTCTTCATAACTTTTCCTCCTTTTATTATAAAAAAAATCAAGATGAGTTCACAGCATAACTCATTATTTGCGAAAGAAAATCATTATCTGTAAAACAGTATGGTTATCTCCTCACAATAACACACTAACACAATTCGTAAAAGAAATCAACCGGAAAGAAAAAAGTTTGTGAATTATGCACACAAACTTTATCTGTTTTACAGATAAATATCAATATCTGCATTCAAGATATTACATAATATTTATGGGTGATGATATGATTTTTAAAAACGTTCGTGCTTTGCGTGAAGACAAAGATTTAAAGCAGCGTGAAATCGCAAATTATTTAGGTGTGTCTCAAAACACATATTCACAATACGAAACGGGAGTTATTGCTTTTACCGACCAAATTCTTTTAAAGCTTGCGGACTTTTACGGTGTCAGCGTAGACTATCTTATGGACAGAACAAACAATCCTCAACCATATAAATAATCACAAAAGCCGAGCATTATGCCCGGCTTAAATTTTTTATGTTCAAAAATAAAACAGCCTACTTTCGCAGACTGTCTAATGTACCTTCAAAACTAAACAAAGGAAGTAAAAGAGAGGTTATTGTAGTTTGAACCAAGATCTTATGGTCAAGCCCTCGACCTATTAGTATTGCCTAGCTGAATGCATCACTGCACTTA
>JAZTZH010000021.1:0-6178 GCA_045637365.1 Acutalibacteraceae bacterium | reverse complement strand
TACGGCAGACTAAGGGTGAGCTGTAAAAGAAAGCAGTCTCTTATTCCGTTATCGTGTTCGGATTCTTTCCGACAAGGGAGCTTTGTTTCCTTTGCCGACCGGGGCAAAGGAAAAGCCCAAGCGGCTCGAGCGATGACGACTGAATGTTTTATTGAAACGAAAACAATAAAAATATATCTTATTGTTACATTATCTAAAGCGCTTTTGGTTACTTTTGGCAAGGACAAAAGCAACTCTGCTAAGCTATATCCACTGAATGCTTCATTGAAACGAAGATAATAAAAACCGAGCATTACTGTTTATCACTTCGACTACGAGCTGTGAAAAAAGTTCTGAACATACACTGCTATAAGTGATGTAATATAAATGAAAAGCTGAGCTTTCAAGGTTTTTTAACACTTACAGCCTGAAAATGTGCAAAAAAAATACCCCGAAGGTCTTGAAAAAGATTTTTCGGGGGAGTATAATTAGTAGTGTATTGTAACATAGAGGTAGTTTTACCTTTTTTTGGGAGATTACCCTTTGGAGAGGAAAAAACAGGCAAAAAAAGAAACGGGGCGTAAAAAAATGAAAGCAGATTTACACTGTCACACCAAATTATCTGACGGCACTATGGGTATTGACGACATAATCGTTTTAGCCAAAAACAGCGGTGTTACCACTCTTGCCATCACGGACCACGACTGTCTGGCAGGTACCGTAAGAGCGGAGCTTATCGGTAAAAGACACGGTATAAATGTTATTCCTGCCGTGGAATTTTCCGCTACAGATGCCAAAAGAAATGCAAAGGCTCATATTCTCTGCTATCTTCCCGACAGACCTGAGCGTCTGGAAGGTCTGTGTAAGAGTAACTCTCTGAAAAGAAAGAGAGCAGCTCAGCTGATGGTGATGAAGGTCTGTAACAAATTCCCCGTAACTCCCGAATTTATCGCCAAGTGCTGTCAGGGCTCCACAAACATCTACAAGCAGCACATTATGCAGGCTCTTATGGAATGCGGTTATACCACTTCCATTTTCGGAGACCTTTATAAAATGCTCTTCAGCAAAGAGTCAAAGATGAATGTTCTGATGGAATCAAAATACCCCGAGCCTACCGAAATTATCGAAGCCATTCACGAAGCAGGCGGTATCGCTGTTCTGGCTCATCCCGGCTTCTACGATAACTTCGAGCTTTTAGAGGAGCTTATTCCTTTCGGCCTTGACGGTGTGGAGGTATGGCATCCGGAAAACACTCCCGAACAGCAGGAAATGCTTATAAAGACAGCACATAAGCACGGTCTGGTTATGACAGGCGGCAGTGATTTCCACGGTGCATTCAATGCTTATCCCATAAAGCTCGGTGAATACGGTCCCGATGAGGATGCCGTAGCCGCACTTCTTTCATACAAGGCAAAGAAGAAAAGAAAACAGAAGAAACTCGAAGCGGAGGCAGCAAAATAACCGTCCTTCGCAGAAAGGGAGATAATTTATGAGCGAAAGCGATGTAAAGATTTATGTGAGTAAAAAGGAGCTGAACAAAGCAGCTGACCTTTCTAACACCTTTAATAATGTCATAGCCCACCGTGCAAACGGTAACATAGACAAAGCCAAGGCGCTGGGTAAAATTCTCGGCACCATAACTCCCACGGGTGAGGAGGGTCTTGTTGTGGCTGTAAAGGAGCATCTTGCACCGAAATATTTCGCTCAGGATATTCTTTATCAGATTAAGGTGCTTCTGGTTTTTGCCTGTGAAACACTTCTGCAGATAGAATGTCCCTGTGAGGTGGTTTCCACCACTGCCATCGCTTCTATGTACGAGGTTATTCAGGAGAAATCTCCCGGATTTTATTCGAATATTTCAAACGGTGCTGCTTTTACCTTCTATTATCTTGCCATCCAGAAGGGCGGAGACTTAAGCAGTCACATCGGTGAGGCCTTCGCTATGCTCTGTTCGGTAAAGAACAAGGAAGGCTTCGTAACTGCGGGTAAAACTGTGTGGAATCTGGCAGTTGACATTATCTCAAAAGAAATCGAAAAAGCAGATTTCGAAAATATTTAAAGTTTTTACAGGCAGAGGGTATTCCTATGCCTGTATGTTTTATAACAGGAGGAAAAAATATGAAAATCAGCGAAATATGTGACATTTTAGAGGGAGAAATTATCTGTAGGGGTGACCTTACGGATACGGATGTTTATGCTGCGTGCGGAAGCGATATGATGAGTGATGTTTTAGGTTTCGTTAAGGAACAGGCTACCCTTCTTACAGGTCTGGTAAATCCCCAGGTAGTGCGTACGGCAGAAATGATGGATATGCACTGCATTATCTTTGTCAGAGGTAAAAGACCTACTCTTCAGATGATAGAAATGGCAGAGGACAGAGATATGGTGATGATATGCACCGATATGGAAATGTTCACCTCCTGCGGTAAGCTATATTCGGCAGGTCTGAGAGGGGGCAGCGGAAGATAATGGAAGAAAGCATCAGACTCCATTACATAGTCCCCGGTGACGATTTTACCAGAGCGGGTGCGGCCTCGGGAGACGTGAAGCGCACACTGAAGGAATTAGGTATCTCACCATCTGTTATCAGAAATGTTTCCATCGCTATGTATGAAGGCGAAATAAATATGGTGATTCACGCCAACGGCGGAGAAATCGACGTGGAAATCACCGAAGAAGAAATCATTATGACCCTTAAGGATGAAGGTCCCGGTATCGAAAATGTGGAGCTGGCCATGAAGGAAGGCTATTCAACTGCTCCCGATAATATCCGCACTCTCGGCTTCGGTGCAGGTATGGGTCTTCCTAATATAAAGAAGTATACTGACGAATTTTCTATCGACACAGAGGTTGGTGTGGGTACCACACTGAATCTGAAGGTGAAGATACAGTGAAATAAATTCGGAATGCGGAATGCGAAATTCGGAATAAAGGGTAACTTAAATGCAAAATGCAGAATGCAAAATGCAAAATAAAGGGTCACTTCGTTCCGGATTATATCCGTGTAAGGTTATTTTAAAATATACCCTTACACCGCCAAACTGCTTTGTACAACTAAAAAGTATAATTAATTATAATCTACTCTTTACTTTTTACTACCCACTTTTCTCTGCGGAGACAACTTAAAAATATTATATAGCGGTAAACTCGCGACCGTAATTTTGCGTTTTGCATTTTGCACTTTGCATTTTGCATTAAAACCAGAAGGAGAACTCCTATGTCTATAACATTCCATTCAGTACGTCTTGATGCGGATAAGTGTCAGGGCTGTACCAACTGCATAAAGCGTTGCCCTACTGAGGCAATAAGAGTAAGAAATAAAAAAGCATACATAATCTCCGACCGCTGTATCGACTGCGGCGAATGTATCAGGGTATGTCCCCATCACGCCAAATATGCGGTCACGGAGCATTTCAACGAAATAGTAAAATACAAATACAGGATAGCTCTGCCTGCACCTGCCCTTTACGGTCAGTTCAATAATCTGGAAAATGTGGATTATGTACTGACGGGGCTTAAAAAGATGGGCTTCGATCAGGTTACAGAGGTAAGCAAGGGCGCTGAGTTTATCAGCAGTGCCACGAGAATGATGTTCGACACGGGTGAGCTGAAAAAGCCTGCCATTTCCGTAGCCTGCCCTGCTGTGGTAAGACTCATCAGAACCCGTTTCCCTAACCTTATTCCTAATCTTCTTCCCTTATGTGCACCCATCGACATCGCCGCTAAAAAGGCCAGAGAAGAGGCAAGAGAAAAAACAGGACTTTCCGATGAGGATATCGGTGTATTTTTCATTTCTCCCTGTCCCGCCAAAAGAACAGCTATCCGTTCTCCGCTGTGCTATGACGGCTCGGGACTGAACGGAGCATTCGGCATAAAGGACATTTATCCCGTTCTTTTACAGACTATGGAAAAATTACATCCCGAGGAAATAGAGCCTCTCAACGACTCGGGAATCATCGGTGTAAGCTGGGCAAGCAGCGGCGGTGAAGCGGCAGGCCTTCTTAAGGAGCGTTATCTTGCCGCCGACGGAATCGAAAATGTCATCAAGGTTTTAGAGGAGCTGGAGGACGAAAAATTAAATGACCTGGACTTTATTGAGCTTAACTGCTGTACGGGCGGCTGTGTGGGCGGTGTCCTAACCGTGGAAAATCCTTATGTCGCCAAGGCAAGAATACAGAGACTGAGAAAGTTTATGCCCGTTTCCTGTAACAGTATCGAGAATGATTTCGACATCGAATCCCTGGCGTGGACTAAGGAGCTGACTCCTTCTCCTGCCATGAAGCTGGCAGATAATGTAATCAAGGCTATGAGAATGATGTCAAAGCTCCGTGAAATCGAAGCCTCACTGCCGGGTCTTGACTGCGGTATATGCGGTGCACCCTCCTGCAGAGCACTGGCGGATGACATCGTAAGAGGATATGCAACAGAAAACGACTGTATGATAAAAAGATTCAAAAGTGAGAGCCACAGCGAGGGTGATGACTGGCTTCCGCTTCCCTTCAGAGATAAGATTATTACAGAGGAGTCGGGTGAAGAAAAAAATGACCGTTAAAGAATTAAGTGAAAAATTAAACTTAAAAATTCTCACAGAGGGTGACCTTTCCAAAGAGGTGACGGGTTGCTACAGCGGAGACCTTCTTTCCTGGGTTATGTCACGGGCGAGAGAGGGCGATGTATGGCTTACTGTAATGGGTAATGTAAATGCCGTGGCGGTGGCAGTGCTTTCCGACTGTGCCTGTATCGTGCTTACGGAAAATTCACCTCTTGACGACGCAGCGAAGGAAAAGGCTTTACAGCAGGGTGTAACCTTTCTTTCAGGTGACAGAAATGCCTACGAGCTTTCTGTGGAAATATCGAAACTGATATGAAGCTTTATTATGATTTACATCTTCACTCCTGTCTTTCACCCTGCGGAGATGATGATATGTCACCCTACAATCTCGTCAATATGGCGAAGCTTCTGGGTTATGATATAATCGCACTGACCGACCATAACAGTGCCGAAAACTGTGAAAGTGCCGTGAAAATCGGCAGGGAAATCGGTCTTACGGTAGTGCCGGGAATGGAGCTATGCACGAGTGAAGAAATACATAATGTCTGTCTTTTTCCCACAGTGGAAAAGGCGGTGGAGTTCAGCCGTTTCATTAAAACGACTATGCCGACTGTTAAAAACAAGGAAGAAATTTTCGGTCAGCAGCTGATTATGGACACTGAGGACGGTATTCTCGGTAAGGAAGAAATTCTTCTCACCGTCGCTTCATCTGTAAGCATCGACGAATTACCTGACCTTATAAAAGAATACGGGGGAGTATGCTATCCTGCTCACATTGACAGAGAGTCTTACAGTGTAGTAAGTGCTCTCGGTGATTTTCCCGACACACTTAAGGTTAATGCATTCGAACTGACACCTAAAGCAGATGAAGAGGAGTGGCGGGAGAATTATCCTGTACTGAAGGATAAAATACTTATCCGTTCTTCCGATGCACATTATCTGCAGAATATGAGAGATGCGGAATTCACGGTAGATCTGCCCGAAAATTCGGCAGAAGCACTCATTTCTTTTCTGAAAGGAGAAACACGATGACACCTAAAGAAAAAGCAAAAAACTACTTTCTCGAAGGCTTTAACTGCTCACAGTCAGTGTTCTGTGCCTTCGCAGACCGATTCGGTATAGACGAAGAGACTGCTAAAAAAATATCAGCCGGTCTTGGCGGAGGTGTGGGCAGAATGAGAGAGGTCTGCGGTGCAGTGTCTGCCTCGGCTATGGTATTAGGCAGTGTCTGCGCACCCACGGACGGAAGCGACAACGAAAATAAAATGAGAAATTACGAGCTGGTTAGAGAATTTTCCGAACAGTTTCTTCAGAGACAGCCCTCGGTTGTCTGCCGTGAAATACTGAAATTAGGTGTAAAAATGGAAAACACCGCCAGGCCCGACGACAGAACGGCAGAGTATTATAAAAACAGACCCTGTCTCAGAGTCGTAGAGGATGCGGCAGAGATACTTGAAGAGATGCTGAAGTAATTCTCTGTTAGGCTTCCGGAAGGATGAAAGTGATTCACAGCCGGTTTGATAAATCAGCTGTTTCGGTAGTGGCGACCACCGGTCGTCCGCTTCTGCGGTGCGGTTTATTTTCTTAGTTTCAATGAAACATTTAGTCGTCATAGCTTCGCAGAGTTACTTTTGTCCTTGCCAAAAG
>JAZTZH010000020.1:0-12056 GCA_045637365.1 Acutalibacteraceae bacterium | reverse complement strand
ACCCCTTTTAGGGGTTAAGCCAGTAATAGCCCCTTATAGGGGCAGAGCAAACCACCGGTTCACACCGGTGGTTTTGATTGAGTATGAAGTCTTGGCCATTTGTCACTTGGCCCTTGTCTATCGGCCCTCAGATATGTATATCTGCCACGATGGGATAATGGTCAGAGGGATACATTCCCTGTACAGTATCTTTGATTACCTTATATGTGTCAACAGGAGTACCTTTAGTAATAAAAATAAAGTCGATAGCACCCTGTCCTTCATCTGCCTTTTTACCGTAATTATGGAAGGTTATACCCTTTTCAACAGCGATATCTGCAGTTACAGCCGCATCGTCGGCACCCTTAATCATAGAAGCATATACATCACCGTCGCTGTAGGTGTTGAAGTCGCCTGTGATTACAACTGTTCCCTGTGTCTGTAATTTAGCCATTTCAGCTAAAAGCACCTTACACTGAGCATCTCTTGTGCTTTCAAGAACATGGTCAAGATGAGTGTTGATATGAGTATAGACTTTTCCTGTTTCCTTGTCCTCCAGAACTGCCCAGGATGCAATTCTTCTGCAGGCACTGTCATAATCCACAGAATACTTCTTATAGGGTGTTTCTGAAAGCCAGAAGGTACCGCTGTCGAGAAGATTATACTTGTCCTTAAGATAATAAACACAGTTATACTCGCTGAAGGGGCCGAAGAAATCTCTTGCCTGACCTACACGGGCATATCTGTCGCCTACTTCCTCATCGAAGATTCGAAGCCATTTCGGTGTAGCTTCCTGAACTCCGAAGGAATCGGGTGCATACTGATTAATAACCTCTACGGAAATCTGTGAACGGTTGTCAATACTGCCCTCAGGGTCATCCTTACAGCGGACATTAAAGGACATTACACGGGTAGCTTCTTCACTCTTTTCGGGTACACCATCGAGAACGATTTCGCCGAAATCGATAAGGTCAGCCTTTTTACTGACAGACACACCTATGACCGCTGCTGCAGCAATTACCGCAATAACAACAAGAACGATGATAATAATTTTACTTTTTTTCATATTTTTATTCCTCCTTTGTTTTTACCATTGTACACTCATAAAAGCTAAATGTCAAATGAACAAAAAGAAAACAGAGGATTAAATTTCCTCTGTTTCGGGCATTACATAATCAAGCTTGAGTTTCCCTTTATGGCGATAGGGATAAATCTTCAGCGCCAGCGCACCTAAAACTGCACCTGCAGCATTAAGGAACATATCACCCATCGTGTCCATAATAGGATAACGGTTCACATCAAAATATTCGAACAATGTCTGATGCTTGGCTGTTCCCATAAGATTAGTGTAGGACCAGAACTGAGATCTTCCCACAGTTCCCGTAGTCAGTCCTATAGCCTGATCACCCGTGAACTCAAAAATTTCCCATAATGTCGTACACATAAAGCTGAAGCCCACGGCACAAAGAAGAATAAGCGGAAGGGGTGCTGTCTTCTTTTCCTTTCTGATAAGAGCACAGGCAAATTCATAGCCGAAAAAGACTATACCCACACTGCAGGTGAAGTGCAGGAAGGAATCCCACAGTCTTACCTCGAAATAGAAGTTAAGAAGATAAGCTGTAACCACCGCTATAAAATCCGCTACAGTAATAGCCGTCTGCATAATCGGCTCCACATAACGGAAAACAGTCCACTTAGGCATCGCCATACATACTTCCCAGGTGAACATAACTGCCATATTCATCAGTATTTCCACTGAAATAACCGGTGAGAAGGGTTCATCAAAGAGAGATTTGATAAACATACCAAACATAGCCAGTCTTATTATCCACCATAAAATATATGTATTTCGGGGACAGTTGCCCTTAAGACGTTTAAGATAATCTTTCATTTATAACTAACCTCATTATTCTGCAATATCTGCAGTTTTTGTTCTGTTATTTCCGTAATCGATATCGTACTTAAACCTTCCTCTTAATCGGTAAGGGCAAAGATTAATGAAAATCAGAGCCGCAAAAGCACTGCATGAATGAATAATAATATCGGCCATAATATCCATAAGAGGCACACGCTCGGGATTAATAGCATCAATAAGACTGCCTTCCCTGCCTGTACCCTGAGAAAGAGCAACCGACCAGAACTGAGAGTTTCCTGCTTCACCCGTAGCAAAACCGATTATCTGGTCACAGAAAAACTCACCGAGCTCACAGACATCAAAGAAAATAAAACTGATACCGAAGGCGGCATAGAAAATCATAGCCTTGGTAGCGGCGAAATGATACTTTTTAACCATACTATAGCCTATCTCATATCCGTAAAGCACAGACCAGAAGGCAAAAACAGCCGTCATCAGCGGGTCGAAAAGCTTCACTTCATAATACCAATCAAGATAAACACCGAAGAAAGCAGAGACGAAAAGTCCCGTATTCAGTGCTGTATGTATAGACGACGGCATAAAACGGAAAAAGTTCTTTTTCGGCATCGCCTGTGAGAATTCCCAGAGAAATGAGGCAAGAAAACAGATAAGAATATGTATCTGTCCCGAAAGGTAAGTAACGTCCCCTTCCATACTGCCGATAAAGGAGTGCCACACAAAGCCGAAAAGCATCAGCACTCTCAGCAAAGACCAATATATAAAAGTATGTAATTTGCAACCGTCTTTAAGACGGGAAATATACTTTTTCATTGTCTTCCTCCGTAAAATTCAAAATCCAAGAAATTATAACATATATTTTTTCATTTGTCATCGGTTTTCACTAAAATTCTTAAGATTAATTAAAAAATCGTCATTCAAGGCATATATATTCTGAAGAGCACATCCTTACCAAGGATACATACGCAGAAAAAAAGTGAGAAAAAACAAAAAAGTTTACTGATAAAGGTTGACAAGAGGGATAAAATAGGGTATAATCAACAGGCTTTCAGAAATAAAGCGTGCTGATATAGCTCAGTCGGTAGAGTGCATCCTTGGTAAGGATGAGGTCACCGGTTCAAATCCGGTTATCAGCTCCAAGCCCTTGAAACTTCAGGTTTCAAGGGCTTTTCTTTGTTTCTGATAATTTTATCTAACTACATACTTTTTTACAAAATTTAATGAAAGGATGAACTCTCATAATGCGTTCAAACCCTATTTCGTGAGCTGATGAAAAAATGCGATAAACAATTGATTTTTCAGAACAATAGTGATAAACTGTATTCAATACATAAAACTAAAAGGATGAATTTTATGAGTAAAAAGGTGATTAAAAACTTAATGCTTGTTATGGTAATGGCTGTTTTATTTTTGGCTATGGCTATGACGGCAAGTGCGGAAACAACTTATTATCAAGATAAATATGTTTACACTGTTGAAGACGGCAACGCAACAATCATTGAATTCTATGGCTCACACCTGGGAGTCGTAAATATACCTTCAACATTAGGCGGATTTCCAGTTACAAGTATTGGTGAAAAAGTATTTCACAGCAGCAGAAATACAATAGAGATTCATATCCCTGATAGTGTTAACCACATAGCTGAAAACGCATTTTACGAATGCGAAATGCTTTATATTTATTATGACGGTAAAGAAAGCGAATGGAACTCTATAGACATACATTATGAAAATTTCCATCTTATGAATGCTGAGATACATTTTTCAGACAGTGGTGAAACAATATTATCAGGAAAACTGGGTACATTTTCTAAATATTGCCTTTACAATGATGGTACTCTTTATCTTACCAGTTGTCGGGAGGGTTATTATGAAGATATGAATGACTATTCTACTCCCGAATCTTATCCGTGGCATGATTATCGCGATATTATAAAGAAAGTAGTTTTCAAAGGTTGTTATGAAGGAATCGGGAAGTATGCGTTTTATAATTGTACTGCATTGGAAAGCGTATCGTTTTCTCCTTATATGTCGAATTTAAATATATATGATTATGCGTTTTATAATTGTAGTTCTCTTAAATCTATGTTTATTTTAGGTGGTAGATATGTAGGAACATATATTGGTCATTCGGCTTTTGCATATTGCTCTTCTATGACAGAAATATCTTTTCCCGGTGTTGTGTATATTGCAGATTACTCATTTATGGATTGTTCTAATTTGAAAAATGTATATTTGTGCGGTGAAGTAAATTACTATGATTTTGAAGTTAAGGAAACAAGCTTCACCGGCGTTGTTGCAGATGTTGTATATCCGTCAGCTGCGCTTAAAAATGATTCTATGAAGAACAATAATTATGGTGGCACATTGACCTGGAAAGAGGCGAACCATGGTCCTTGTGCACCAAATGCCAGTTGGAGTTATGATTCGGAAGAAAAATTACTCACTATTTCCGGTAGCGGCAATATATTTTACAGGGATTCCGGTGTGCTGATGCCATGGTATGGTTTCAGTCCGGAAATATTAAGTATCGAAGTAGGAGAAGGCATATCAAGAATTGAAAGTTATGTATTTGAATATTGTACAAATGTTGAAACAATTGAATTGCCTGATACTCTGAAATATTTGTGCACAAATGCAGTAAATGATTGTCATAATCTCAAAAATCTTATGTTGCCTGGCTCAATAGAGGTTTTTGGATATACTAGTATTAATAGTTGTTACTCTATGACGGATTTGTATTTTAAAGGAACAGAAGAAGAGTGGAAAGCAATTAAAAATTCGGAGGAGATATGCAACCCCAACCTCCCGGATATGAATATTCATTTCCTTGTTGATTGTTCTGTTTCACCTACTTGTACGCAGGAAGGAACGGAAACATATTATCAGTTCGATAAAAAAGATGTATATTATTATTTTTATGATTCAAATAAAAATATTATAGATTCTCCGGTTTCTGTTCCTATGTTAGATCACAGTTATACAAATTATATTCCGAACGGCGATGAGACATGTAGTTCTTACGGAACAAAAACAGCCTATTGCGATTATAATTGCGGAAATTCAAATACTATACCTGGCGATAAGTATAAAACTCATATCTATACTTCGTCTGTAATTACACCTGCAACGCACCTTAAAGATGGTGTTCTTGCTTATACTTGCCCCGCTTGCGGAGATAATTATACAAAGCCTATTGCAAAACTTGAATGTCATACTCACAAAGCAGTTGTTATAACACCCACTTGTACCACACTAGGCTACACAACCTATACTTGTGAATGCGGTGATAGTTATACCACAGATTATGTAGTAGCAACGGGTCATTGTGATAATAACACAGACGGAGTTTGTGATGGTTGCGGTATCGAACTTGAAACAGATAATGATGGTGATAATTGTTCGTGTATGTGCCACAAATCAGGTATCATGGGCTTCATCTGGAAGATTCTCAACTTCTTCTATAAAATGTTCGGTATGAATAAAACCTGCGCTTGCGGCATAGCACATTATTAAACAACAAGGGAACGGCTCAGCCGTTCCCTTAATATTTTTTTATTCCTCCAGCGTTACCACAAGCTCACTGTTATAAAGTGCCTTTATCTCCTCAGGACTGTTCGTGTCCGTCAGATACTCCGTATGCCATGTCATAAAGTAATTCCACGGGGATAGCTTAAGGTCTTTTACCGTAGGATTTTCGCCACACTCGTGAAGGCAGAGCGGCTTCGGTGCTGAGGTGACACTTTTCATCTTTCTGTAAAGCTTATGTACTATTCCGATGTCGTAGGTGTCTGCACCGATAATGTCGCAGTATTCATCACCGGGATACCAGTCCTTTACCTTTTCCATTTTATGCGAGTAACCGAGCACCCATATAAGGTTATCAAGGCCGTGATAGTTCGTGTATCGGTCATACATCAAGCGCCACAGCTTTTTAAAGGCTTCGCTTCCTCCCCTGCTCCACCAGAACCAGTCGCCGTCGAATTCGTGGAAGGGTCTCCATAAAACGGGTATACCGAGCCACTCTAATTCTTTGAGCGCCTTTGCGCCCTTATCCATTCCTGTGATAAGCTTTTCGTATTCCTCGGTGCCGGGAGTAAGAGCCTTTTCCCAGTCGGCTATGTCCGTTTCCTTACAGTCAGTCCATTCACCGCTGAAATCGCTTCCGCAGTGCCAGCAGATAGTAACGATACCGCCCTTTTCGTGCCATTCGGTTGCTCTCTGATTAACTCCGTCGAAATCATCGTTCATATAGTCAAAGCCTTTGATTATGGGTAATTTACCCGAAGATGAATATATGTAGTCTGTCTCATAATCGGGACTTCCCATCCATGTAGACTCCTGCTGACCGGAGATAACTGCATCGCCTTCTACACTTGCTATGTAATCATATAGTTCTACAGTAGCTTCACTCGCATTCGGATTAGATAAAAACGCTCCTTCGGGTGCGAAGGTGATGCACCCTATGATTAAAAAAATTATGATAATGATTAAAACGGGACAAATAGCAACTAAAACCTTTCTCTTCATTTCATCATCTCCTTAATCCGATTATATCAATATTTCTATTGACTGTCAATCGTAACATATTGTAGGGGTGACCATCGTGTCCGCTCGTAAAACTATAATAAAAAAGGAGCGGTTTCCCACTCCCTTAAAAAGATATTCTTTTTACATCAATTCACAAATCATCTCACTGAATTCAGCAGGATTATCAATAGTTCTGCCTGCGATAAGACAGCTCTGTGCATAGAGAAGTTTCGCATATTTTGCAGTCTTTTCCTTATCTTCTGCATAAAGGCTTACGAGCTTTTCTGCGATGGGATGCTCTGTGCTGATTTCGAGGATAAGTGTAGCCTTCGCACCGCCGTTTGCACCGGGCATAGCAGAAAGCACCTTTTCCATTTCCAGAGAGAGCATACCCTCTGTAGTGAGACATACAGGATGATTTTTAAGAGAAGAAGTAAATCTTACCTCGTTTACACTGTCACCGATGCTCTCCTTAAGGAAGGCAAGAAGCTCTTTTTCGTCCTCGTTCTTTTTGCTTACTGCCTCTTTCTCTTCGTCACTCTGAAGGTCAAGACCTGCGGCACAGATGTTGGTAAAGGTCTTGCCGTCGTATTCACGGAGCATCTGAATGGCGAACTCGTCGATGTCGTCGGTGAAATAGAGAATCTCGTAGCCCTTGCTCTTTACTGCATCAGCCTGAGGAAGAAGGTCTATCTTGTCCATAGTCTCTCCCGAAGCGTAGTAGATAGTCTTCTGCTCTTCTCTCATTCTTTCAGTGTATTCCTTGAGAGTGGTGAGCTTCTTTTCGTTTGAGGAGCAGAACATAACCAGGTCTTTGAGAGTTTCCTTATTCATACCGTAGTCGGTGTAAAGACCGTATTTAAGCTGAATTCCGAAGGCTGAGAAGAATTTCTCATAAGCTTCTCTGTCGGATGTGAGCATTTTTGAAAGCTCTGACTTGATTTTCTTTTCCACATTTTTAGCGATAACCTTAAGGATGTGGTCCTGCTGTAAAAGCTCTCTGGAAATGTTAAGAGAGAGGTCAGCTGAGTCAACGAGACCCTTTACAAAGCTGAAATAATCGGGAAGAAGGTCAGCGCATTTATCCATAATAAGTACGCCGTTTGAGTAAAGCTGAAGACCCTTTTCGTAGTCCTTGGAGTAAAAATCAAAAGGTGCGTGAGCAGGAATGTACATCAGCGCATCATAGGAAATCTGACCTTCGGTTTTTGAGTGGATGGTCTTAAGAGGAGCTTCGAAATCGTAGAACTTCGACATATAGAAATTATTATAGTCGTCGGCTGTGATTTCATTTTTATTCTTTCTCCAGAGGGGAACCATACTGTTAAGCTGTGTGGGCTCGGTTACTGTTTCATATTCGTCCTCGGTGCCTTCCTTGAGCTGTGTGTGACTCATATCAAGCATAATGGGATAACGGATATAGTCAGAATATTTAGTAACGATGTCCTGCACTCCGTACTGGTCAAGATATTTATCATAGTTTTCGTTTTCGGTGTTTTCCTTGATTTTAAGGGTGATAACCGTTCCCTCACTGTCCTTTTCAGCCTCGCCGACAGTGTATCCGTCCACACCTGAGGATTCCCATCTGTAGGCTTTATCCTCACCGAGAGCCTTACTTACTACCGTAACCCTGTCAGCTACCATAAAGGCAGAGTAGAAGCCTACACCGAACTGACCGATAATCTCTACATCGCTGTCCTTTTCGAGGTCGCTCTTAAAATCAAGAGATCCGCTTTTAGCGATGGTACCGAGATTAGTTTCCAGATCATTTTCGTTCATACCGCATCCGTTATCAGAAATCGTAAGTGTACGGCTTTCCTTATCCACGGCAAGATTAATCTTATAGTCCTCTCTCGCACTGCCGCTTTCTCCCTGTGAAAGACTGCGGTAATATCTTTTATCGAGAGCATCACTCGCATTAGAGATAAGCTCACGAAGGAAAATATCTTTATGGGTATAGATGGAATTAATCATCATATCCATAAGCTTTTTTGATTCTGCTTTGAACTGTTTCTTTGCCATTTTATATTTAACTCCATTCTCAAAGTAATATTTTAGCACTCGCACCATCAGAGTGCTAAATTTATTATAGCCATTATTTTCCGTTTGTCAAGGGTAAAAGAATAAAAGGACAGACTTTTTACGATCTGCCCTTTACAGTAGGGATTATATTACCAGATAACTCTGGTTGCGATGTCTTCTTTGATAAGTGCTACGAAGTCTTCTGTTGACATTGAGCCCTGGTCACCGTGACCGCGCTTTCTTACGGATACTGTGCCCTCTTCAGCTTCCTTGTCGCCGATAACGAGCATATAAGGAATCTTTTCGAGCTGTGCCTCACGAAGCTTATAGCCGAGCTTTTCGCTTCTTGTATCAATATCTACATCGTCAATGCCTGCGGCCATAAGAGCTTCCTTTACTGCATAAGCGGCATCCTGATGACGATCTGCGATGGGAAGGATACGAACCTTTTCGGGAGCAAGCCATACAGGGAATGCACCTGCATATTTTTCGATAAGAAGGGCAAGTGTTCTTTCATAACAGCCGATAGATGTTCTGTGGATGATGTAGGGATTTTTCTTGCTTCCGTCGGGAGCTACATATTCCATACCGAACTTCTCAGCAAGCATCTGGTCAATCTGAATGGTGATGAGAGTGTCTTCCTTACCGTGAACATTCTTAATCTGAATGTCGAGCTTAGGACCGTAGAAGGCAGCCTCACCGATACCGATTTTGTAGTCAATACCGAGCTTATCGAGAATTCTGCCCATCATACCCTGAGCCTCATCCCACTGCTCTGCTGTACCGATGTACTTTTCCGTATCTGCGGGATCCCACTGTGAGAAGCGATAGGAAACATCCTCGTAAAGACCGAGAGTTTTAACCATATAAATAGCCAGCTCAAGACAGGATTTGAATTCGTCCTCTAACTGTTCGGGGGTACACATAAGGTGACCCTCGGAAATGGTAAACTGACGGACACGGATAAGACCGTGCATTTCACCGGAAGCCTCATTTCTGAAAAGAGTGGAGGTTTCGCCCAGACGCATGGGAAGGTCACGGTAGGAACGTGCTCTGTTGAGATAAGCCTGATACTGGAAGGGACAGGTCATGGGACGGAGTGCGAATACTTCATCGTCTGTTTCCTCGTCACCCATTACGAACATACCGTCCTTATAATGATCCCAGTGACCTGAGATTTTGTAAAGGTCGCTCTTAGCCATAAGAGGAGTTTTTGTACGGAGCCATCCTCTTCTCTTTTCTTCATCTTCCACGAAGCGCTGAAGAGTCTGAACGATGTGTGTACCCTTAGGAAGCATAATGGGAAGACCCTGACCGATATAGTCAACGGTGGTGAAGATTTCAAGCTCTCTGCCGAGCTTATTATGGTCACGCTTTTTAGCTTCTTCAATCTGTGCGAGATGTGCTTCAAGGTCAGCTGCCTTAGTGAATGCTGTACCGTAAATTCTCTGAAGCATTTTATTTTTACTGTCGCCTCTCCAGTAAGCACCTGTACAGGAGGTAAGCTTGAATGCCTTTACTCTGGAGGTGTCGGGGATGTGAGGACCTGCGCAGAGCTCTTCGAATTCACCCTGACGGTAGAAGGAAATAGGTTCACCCTTATCAGCGTGCTCTTTGATAAGCTCTACCTTATAAATTTCACCTCTCTCTTCCATAAGAGCGATTGCTTCTTCGGGAGAAAGCTCGAATTTTTCAAGGAAGAGACCTTCCTTGACTATCTTTTTCATTTCAGCTTCAATCTTTTCAAGAATTTCGGGAGTGAAGTTTACTTCGCTGTCAAAATCATAGTAGAAGCCGTTATCTACTGCAGGACCGATGGCGAGCTTTACATCGGGATAAAGTCTTTTTACTGCCTGAGCGAGAATGTGTGAGCAGGTGTGCCAGAAGGTCTTTTTAGCTTCCTCATCGTCAAAGGTGAGGATTTCAACCTGACAGTCAGACTTAAGAACTGTTCTTAAATCGCAGATTTCTCCGTCGATTTTACCCAGACATGCGGCCTTGTAAAGACCTGCACCGAGGCTCTTTGCCACAGTAATGAGGCTCGAACCTTCTTCGTACTCACGGACTACGCCGTCTTTGAGTGTTACATTAATCATTTTTCTCTACTTCCTTTCATCATAAAAAGAAAAACTCCATCCCATGCTTCTTTTGCACAGGATGAAGTCATAATTCAAACTCCACGGTTCCACCCGTATTCCACCTTAAAAGGTGGCACTCTTAAGCCTTAACGCGGCAAACGGCATACCTTATTTCGGTACACACTCGGGAGTGGTAGACTTCGTTCACAGAACATACCGTGCTCACAGCAAATGCACGGCTCTCTGAATGTTCCCTAAACAGCCCTCTCCGTCAACGATTTATATGGGATATTTGTTTTTCATTAATGCTTATTTTAACACTGACAAAAGTAATTGTCAAGAGTTTATATCAATAGTTTTTACTGACAGTGTCTCCCACAGCCTTTAAAAGTGAACCCTCGTGAGAAGAAGGAAGGTCACAGTTATAATGCCATATCATAACACCGCCGAAACCGTTCTTAACAGCGTATTCGGTTTTCTGCGCTATTACATCAGGAGTATTGAACCAGAAGTCCTTACCTGTGTTCTGACAGTGATACCAACCGTTCTCGTCAATCAGCTCATAGCAACCGTTATAGCCGTACCAGTAAGCTGACATATCCGTAGGTCTGGAATAAAAAGGTAAGCCTATATTCACCTTTTCCGACGGTATTCCGTAAAGGCCGATCTTTTTCGCAAGGTCAACGGTTCCCTCATAGGTAGCGTGCCTTCCCTGAGCATCATTGAAATCGTAAAGCATTATTTCAAAAGTATCCACAGCCTTAACCGATGCAGTGGTAAACTTAAGATTCCAGTCATTTCCTGCGACACCGAGAGTGTAATCACCGAGCTTTTTATCGAGAGAAACGAGAAATTTATTATAATATCTCCAAGCCTTCGCTGATAAAGGATATTCATAATCAAAATGCACCCCGTCAAAGCCATATTTGTCAAGGAAGAGAATTATGTTATCCTCCAGAACACCGCTTTCAAAGGCTTTATTATGCTCGTCGCTCTGTGCCTCCATCTGTTCTTCCCACACATCAGAATCAGTGTGTCCGCCAGGGCCGAGAAGATTTACGGTTAGATGAACATCTCTGTCGCCTACAGCTTTACGGATATTAGAAAGAGCGTTTTCCAGCTTTTCTTCATTATAAATAATGTTACCGTCACTGTCAAAGGAGGCCGCCTCAAAAAGAATCGCATCAGTTACAATGTCAAAATCCTCAGCGAAAAGACTGTTTTCATTCTGCACATAATCGCATCTTATATAGGTCGTAACCTTAAAGCTTTCTACCTTTTCCGCCGCACAGTTACCGAGTCCGAACACACCTGAAATAAGTCCTGTCAGAGCAGTAAGAAAAGCGACTACTCTTTCAAAAAATGCAACCATCATAACAACCCCTTTTCAGATTTATACTTCAAAAATTCCGTCCTGAATAGCCATAATCTGGTCTACTCTTCTCTGATGTCTGCCGCCCTCGAACTCTGTGTCAAGAAAAACATCAACCATTTCAAGAGCCAGACCCGCTCCTACTACTCTGCCTCCGAGACAGAGAGCATTCGCATCATTATGAAGACGGGTGAACTTGGCA
>JAZTZH010000019.1:0-10819 GCA_045637365.1 Acutalibacteraceae bacterium | reverse complement strand
TATAGATATCTGTAGACATCTATAGAAAACTATAAAGCACTATGCAAATGCATGCAAATGAAATGTGGAAAAAAGGAGTTTTCCACATAAGAAAAGCGAGCGATATGGAGTTTTCCACATCGCTCTTTTAAAATTTAAAAGAGGCTGCATTTCTGCAACCTCTTTAAAATTAACTTTTAACTTATGCAAGCTCTGCGAAGTACTTGATTGTACGAACCATCTGGCTTGTGTATGAGTTTTCGTTGTCGTACCATGCAACAACCTGTACCTGATAGAGACCGTCTTCGATCTTTGTTACCATTGTCTGAGTAGCATCGAAGAGTGAGCCGTATCTGATACCAACGATGTCGGAAGAAACGAGTTCTTCTTCTGTGTAACCGAAGGATTCGGAAGCAGCAGCCTTCATAGCAGCGTTGATGCCTTCCTTAGTTACGTCGTCGCCCTTAACTACAGCAACAAGGATAGTTGTGGAGCCTGTGGGAGTGGGAACTCTCTGAGCAGAACCGATGAGCTTGCCGTTGAGTTCGGGAATTACAAGGCCGATAGCCTTAGCAGCACCTGTTGAGTTGGGAACGATGTTAGCAGCTGCAGCACGAGCTCTTCTGAGGTCACCCTTTCTGTGAGGACCGTCGAGAACCATCTGATCACCTGTGTAAGCGTGAACAGTTGTCATAATACCGCTCTGGATAGCAGCGTAATCGTTGAGAGCCTTAGCCATGGGAGCAAGGCAGTTTGTGGTGCAGGAAGCAGCAGAGATGATGGTATCTTCAGCTGTAAGAGTGTTTTCGTTAACAGAGTAAACGATAGTGGGAAGGTCGTTACCTGCGGGAGCAGAGATAACTACTTTCTTAGCACCTGCATCGATGTGAGCCTGAGCCTTAGCCTTTGAGCAGAAGAAACCTGTGCATTCGAGAACTACGTCTACACCGATTTCGCCCCAGGGAAGTTCTGCGGGGTTGGGGTTAGCATAGATGATGATTTCTTTACCGTCAACTGTGATTGAGTTTTCACCTGCTTCTACAGTGTGACCGTCGTATCTGCCCTGAGCAGTGTCGTACTTGAGAAGGTGAGCAAGCATCTTGGGGCTTGTGAGGTCGTTGATAGCAACAACTTCATAACCTTCTGCACCGAACATCTGACGGAATGCAAGACGACCGATACGACCGAAACCGTTAATAGCAACTTTTACTGACATAATAAATACCTCCAATGTTTCATTGAATAATATAATTTTACCTTTAATATATTAACCGATTTATCAATATTTTTCAACCTTTTTTCAAAAGATTTTTTCTGCAAGGTAAACTTTTGCTATTCTTAACAAAATCTTACAGGGTGAAAGGTGAAATGGTGTTGATTATTTCTTACCGATAAGGGCTTTGAAGTCGGTTTTCTCTACCTTTTCACCTTTTTCGGCTCTCACCTTGTCCAGAGCGCCCTTATAAGGCATAAGCATACCCTCATTCATCATATTGCCCATTTTGCCTTTTAACTTCGGAGAAGCCATAAGTCCGCCGACAAGATACATAGCCAGAACTCTGCCCATCTTTTTCTGCGGGAAGTCATACTGACCGTGTGCCTTGTAGAATTTATGGTCAGCCTTCATAAGACCCTGCATCTGGAAAATAAGGTCACGGAAAATCTTCATACCGCCTACACCGTAGAAGTTGGCAGGCTGTGTATGATTATTAACGAGGGAATAGACGAGCGTATCGGCAAGACGGTCGATTTCCTTATCAGGATTTACTTCATCCGTAGCCACACCCGCAAGGAAGTTACCGCCTACCTCGCTTCTGCCCTCTAAAATCATCTGAAGGTTAGCTTCTTTACTGTACTCACCGGAAACAAGATAGCCCACAGGCTTGCCCATAGTTACGGTACGGTGACCGTTACAGAACTGTCTGTCATCGTACATCTTAAATCTTGCCCCCATAGAGTGGTCCTTAATCTTAAATGCGTAAACTATAGCAGTAGAAGCCTGAATCTCATTACGCAGATAATCGTCGAAGCCGTCCTTATAAATGCACTTACCGCTGACTGCACAGTTGAAGCAGCCGAGGCATCCGCCCTTAAAGGGATATTCTGCGATGTTTATAACCTTGCTCTTCATAGTAAGAGAATTACGGAAGCGCTCAATCATAGAAATGAGCTGCTTGTCATCATCATCGAAATCAGCTACAATGGCGATTTCGCCTGACTCTGTTTTTTCTCTGTTTTCACCTTCGGTTACCTTTACAGGCTTCTTTGCCTTTGCCTTCGGAATAACAGGCTCATAATGGTCATTATCAAAGCACCACATAAGATATCTGAAAAATGCCGTAAGCTCCTTCTGACCCTTTTCCGTAGTCAGATCGTCCATATCCGCTGAAAGACCCTTGACATACTTCATTTCCATATCAAGACAGTTATCTCTGATGTAGTTATGTGCAGTAATGTCATAAAAGTGCTTGGAGGTGCTTATCTGTGAAACGAATTTATCCTTTACATCCGCCTTATGCTCCTTCATAAGCTCGATAAAGCGGTGCAGCTGACAGGGAGCGATGAAGGTGTAAACAGGATAGGAGAAAATGATAAAATCAGCCTCTGCTATTTTTTCGGCAGACTCGGAAAAATCCTTTTCTATTTTTTTAATCTGCTGACCTGCATGAATTACATCGAAATCAATCCAAGGGAACTTTATTTTAAGATATTCCGTAGACTGAAGTGTTACACTGTATTTGCCTTTAGGGCTTCCGTTAATAACTAAAACCTTCATTTTATTTTACCTTCTTTTTTCCGATTATTAAAATTAATTATCCTACTGCAAATGTGACGGTAACCATAGCGGTCACCGTCACATTTAAATTATTTGTTTTTCTTTTCTGCCTTTGCAGCAGCTTTTTCAGCCTTGATGGCTGCAGCCTTTTCTGCCTTTTCAGCATCAAGTCTCTTCTGCTCGTCGAGCTGTGCCTGAAGTGCTGCTTCCTCTGAAGCCTTGGCTTCGTCGTACTTGGCAGCAATTTCTTCGAAATGAGTGCTGTTTTCCTTTTCTTTTACGATACGCTCTGCATCAAGATAGGGCTTGGCAGCACGTGCAAAGAATGCGTGCTTATCCATTTCGGCCTTAGAAGCCTTCTGGATATCCTTCTTTTCGTTTTCGAGAGATTTAATCTTTTCGCCGATTTCCTTAAGAGCATAAGAATCCTTTGCTTTTTTAGCAGCAGCCTTAGCTTCATAAAGGGACTTGAGTTCGGTATTGATATCATCTTCTCTGTCAAAGAGTCTGTCAAGCTCTTCATAACCGGGCTGTACAAAGCTTTCGGGAGTCTTATAATACTTGTCTATAGCCTTGCGTGCAGAAAGCTTATTTTTAGCGATTTCGAGTCTGAACTTGCGGTATTCTTTTTCCTCTGCAGTTGCCTTGGGTAATTCTCTTACAGCTGCAAGTTCCTTAAGAACATCTTCCTTCTTAAGTTCAAAAAGACCCATAAGACCTGTCTGATAGAATTTGAGGCTTTCTTCGTACTTTCTCTTTTCGATGCCCTTTTCGAACTTTTCAAGCTCCTGACATACAAAGCGGGAGATTTCGATTTCTTCGTTTTCTTCCTTAGCTTTTCTGCGGTCTTTTTTGTTCATGGACTTATCAATGGCAACAAGCTCATTATTTACCTTTTCACGGGCATCTCTGATGATATCAATGGCCTCGATAATAGTTTTATTGTTTGTGACACCGTTACCGTAGTCCTCAAACATAGCACGGATTTTAAGAGCACGGACGATACCCTTCTGCTGTTTCTCGTGAAGGTCATAGAAGAAGTAGGGAACAACATTAAGGAATGCGCCCACAGCAGCCATAAGGATAAGTGCATTCATAACCTTGGGAAGAAGACCGGGTACGCCTGTTTCTATGTCAAGAATTTCAAGACCGCCTGTTCCGTAACCGTTACCCTCGAAGATACCGTAGCTTTCGTATACGAAGGGAAGAACAGATGAAGTAACCATAGTTACCATACCGCCGATGGTGGCAACTGTGGCAAACATACCGTCAACACGGACGCCTGTTTTATACTGATGGTAGTCACGGATATCAGCCTGGATGGCAGGAGAAAGAATCTGCTCAAAAGCACCGAAGAGGTAGTTTATGTAAATACATACGGTAAGCCAGATAAGGCTTTCTTTTCTTATGCCCATGGCAAGAATGCAGATAACGTTCATAAGGTTTATGCCGACGAGAACCTTCTTTTTACCGTATTTTCTTACTGCTATAGGAGCCAGAAGCATACCCCACAGGGATGCGTTACCCGTGATGGTGTAAATGAGTGCAAGCTGATCACCGTCACCGGCATGACCGAAGGTTACTGACCACTCAAGGATGCTTGAATATGCACCTTCAAGGAAGCCGAGCCAGCCGGCAAGAGCAATAATCCAGAAATATTTATTCTTCGCTACTTCCTTGAAAGCATCAATGAAGCGAACCTGAACAACACGGCTTCTTGCCTGGATGATTTTTTCACTGGTATTGGCAAAAATGAAAATAGTAAGAGCAATACCAAAGATTGCAAAGAACGGATAGGTAAAACGTAAAACAGAAATATCGTATACGTTGTTGTTTGCAATACGCTTGGCAACGATAGGAGTAATGATGTTCATAATAGAGGGCGCCAGAGAATAAACAACTGCTTTAACAGCAAGTACGTCTGTTCTTTCCTGAGTATTGGGAGAAAGAACGTGGATAAGGTTTGTGTATGCATCGTTAAAGAAGTTAAAGAAGAACTGGAGCAGAAGATTGAAAATAAGCACCAGCACGAGCTTTACAAAATATCCGCCCTCCATACCGAAAATCGGATTCGGGAACCATTCATAAAGTGATTCATAAGGGAACCATACATAAGCTAAACTGATGATAGCCGTGGGAATACCCATGGAAAGAAGATAAGGTCTGTACTTACCTGCTCTGTTACGTGAGTTATCGACCATATTGGCTCTTACTGCCGTAAGAGGAATATTGGCGAAGGTGGATATAAGATAAAGAACATACATATCGGTAAGCGAAATACCTACTGCACCACTGACAAGAAGATTGGTAGTGCTTACGATAAGGCGTGATGCCATGGTAATAACAAAGTAGGCACCGATACCGCCACCTGCATAGGCTACTATTTCCTTGAATGTCATATAGCGGCCGGGAAGCGGAATTTTCCAATAAGTTTTAACGTCTGAAAGTAATGGCTTGATTTTAGAGAGCAAAATTAACTCCTCCTCTTCTTTCTTTTTACAGGCAGATTTCTCCACCTTATTAACCCGTTAATTATATCACAACCCCCTCCTCTTTTCCACAGTTTATAGACACTAAAAGTTTTTTTGGCGATTTTAACAAGAAACAAAAGGAGTTTTAATGCAAAATGACAAGGCATTTCAATGCGGAATGCGAAATTCGGAATGCGGAATCGCGGGCAAACTTTCAGAAAACAAGCAATTATATTCCACCACTTTTATCAAGATAATTAATTCAGGGAGAACGGCAAAGCAGGGCTACCGTCAAACTGACAGATTTTACTGCACTGAAATACGCAGATATATAAGAGGCGAATAGCCGCCCCTACGATAAATCCTTTTGCTTTGGCGGTATAACGGTAAAATTAACGAACAACCTTACACGGATATAATCGGAGCGTAGCGACCTTCAATTCCGCATTTCGCATTCCGCATTGCGAATTGGGCATTTCTTTTTCCGCAGAAAAAAGAAAAAGAGACGGGCATAACCCATCTCATAATCTTCAGTTAAAATTATTTGCTTGCATTGAGCTTGCTTACAAGAGCAGACTTCTTTCTTGCAGCGTTATTTTTGTGAAGAAGACCCTTAGCAACTGCCTGGTCGATTTTCTTAACTGCGAACTTAACTGCAACGTCCTTATCTTCAGCGTTTGCTTCGATAGCTGCGTTAGCCTTTTTGAGAGCAGTTTTGAGTGCTGAGTTTGCTGACTTGTTACGAGCCTGCTTTGTTGCATTAACAAGAACACGCTTCTTTGCTGATTTAATGTTTGGCATAACATTACACCTCCTCTTAATTTACATCAATATGCATCGTATATCATAGCATCTTTTAAAAGAAATTTCAAGATATTTTTGCAAATTTGGATATACTTTTTTCAAAGCGACAACAATAATACTACATAATCGTGAAAAAAGCAATAGTTTAGGAGAAAATAATATGAACTTTCGTACAGATTTAGCCCTTGAAAGAAAGGAATACCTCGACAGACACGACATCGACGGCATAATCAGCCATAAAAAAACTGTTGACGGCATCACGGTGGACACCATCACCGTCACGAATGAGACAGGCGAAAGGTCTCTCGGAAAGCCCATAGGCACCTATATCACCGTAGAAACCGTGCCTTTCACCAGAAATTCCGACCTGTTCTCCCCTTCCCTTTATGTTCTGCGTGATGAACTTAAAGGTCTTCTCCCCGAAGAAAAAGGCTGTGTCCTCGTAGCAGGTCTCGGTAACGAAGAAATAACTCCCGACGCTCTCGGCCCGAGGTGCATCTCACTTCTCTTCGCCACCAGACACATACCTGAAGATTTCGCACGGGAGATAGGCTTCTCTTCTCTCAGACCTGTGGCAGGTATCGTTCCCGGTGTTCTGGGCAAAACAGGAATGGAAAGCTCGGAGATAATCAGCGGTATCGTAAAAAAGATAAAACCCTGTGCGGTTATAGTCATCGATGCTTTGGCCTCACGAAGCACCGAAAGACTCGGCAGAACGGTACAGCTTTCGGACTCAGGCATTTCTCCCGGCTCAGGTGTAGGAAACCACAGGCAGACTATAAGTGAAAAGACCTTAGGAGTGCCTGTGATAGCTGTCGGAGTACCCACAGTGGTAGACGGAAGAACTCTCGCCTACGATATTCTGGAAAAGTCGGGATTAACAGAGAAACAGATAAATAAAGCCGATATAAAAGACACTATGATGGTAACCCCGAAGGAGATAGACGCACTCATCGAAAGAGCATCACGGCTCATAGCCATGGCCATAAACACTGCACTTCATCCTGACATAAGCGAGGAAGATATTCTCGCCGTAGTGTCTTAAACAGCAGTTTCTCCGAATATAATTATATACAGATTAATTACGGAGGAAGCTTATGAAAATAAACAAGAACAGATTAATTAAATATACCCTGTGTATTCTTTCTCTCTGCTTTTCAGGAGTTATGCTTTTCTTTTTCAGTGATGCGGTAATCGCTCTGGCGGCCGAGGTAGCACTGGAAAGTGCCAGGACCTATCTTCCCGAAAAAGGTCTGAGGCTCAACACCCCCACCACAGATACCGTACCTGCCACCACTCTGCCCCCTGTCACTGAAACCACCGCTGCCACGACCACCGATAAAGAGACTACCGCATACGAAAAAGAGGTTGCTGCCACAGGTAAAGCTCCGTCTGTGACAGCAGAAGAGAAATTTAATCGCACGGATAAAGACATTCTCGAACTCATAGCAGCCACAGAAAAGAAATCGGCTAAAGATAAGAAAGACGGAAAGATTTCCGAATACACCTACAAAAATGACGGTGTTACCGACAAATACGGCCTCGTACGGGTAAAAAATGTAAACAGTAAAACCGACATAAACATAAAAAAGCTTCTGGAAACGAAAGCAGACCTTAAGGTTAATAAGGAAGAGCCTTCAGTTCTTATCTTTCATACCCACACCACGGAAACCTACGAAATCTTAGACAGAGCCTTTTATGCTGTGGGGCACAAAACACGAAGCAACGACAGCGGAGTGAATATGGTCAGAGTAGGTGAAGAAACCGTCAGAGAAATCGAAGCAGCCGGCTACAAAGTAATCCATGACAAGGAAATCCATGACAGCAGCTATAACGGTGCATACGCTCATTCGAGAAAGAGCGTGGAAAGCTACCTTAAGAAATATCCCTCGATTAAGATTGTTCTTGACCTTCACCGTGATGCCATCCAGCGTTCTGACGGCACCAAGATAAAACCTACAGCCACTATCGACGGAAAAAAAGCGGCACAGATTATGATTATATCAGGCTGTCAGGAGGAGGGCGGTCCCATAGAAGGATTCCCTGAATGGAAGAAAAATTTAGTCTTTGCCGTAGAGCTTCAGAACACCTTAGAGGAGCTTTTCGCAGGTATAACGAGACCTCTTTATTTCAGTCCGAGAAAATATAATATGGACCTTACCACCTGCTCACTTTTAGTAGAGATCGGCTCCGATGCGAACACCCTCGACGAAGCTGTCTACACAGGCAGATGTCTCGGCAAGGCCGTAAGTAAAATTTTAGAGAAATACGAGGAATGATTATGAATGATGAAATGAAAAAAATACTTTCACGCTTTCTTTTCGTGAGTGTTCTCATCTGCTGTCTCGGTATTCTGGCCTCGGGCAGTATCACTGCCTCACAGAAAAGTGCAAAGAACGCTTTCGACAGAGCCTATGCCGTAATGAGCATAAAAAACATCGGAAAAAGCGTAGAAATAAATATGGGTGAAGAAAAATATAATTTCGAGATAAGTATAGGCGATAAAATGAAGGAGTATGAAGACTATATTATGCTGACACCCGTAGCGAGCGTTTATTATTTCGCAGACAGCCTGAAAGAATTGATAATTCACTATCTGCAATAAAAAAAGGCTACCGAAGGGGACACTCCGTAAGGAAGTTGTCCCCTTCGGCTTTTGTAATCAGCCAAAAGATTGAATTGTAGGTATAAATCAATCTATACGGAGGATTACATAATGTCAAATATAATTGAAGAATTATTTTACGGAAACCTTGAACCGCAAGAGCTTACCACAGAACTCACACCAAGACTTAAAAAGAAATTAAGAGAACTTGTAAAGAAAGAGGAGGAACTGACCTCAAAGCTTTCTAAAGAAGAAAAAGAACTGTTTTCAAACTATACTTGTGCTTACAATGAATTTTCAAGTATAAGTAATTCTGACAGTTTCATTTCAGGGTTTAGATTCGGTGCAAGATTTACATACGATACTTTTGTTGTGAATTCAAAAGGAGGTATGTAAAATGAGTGAGAAAACAAAAATAACTTATCGCCAAGTAAATGGCTATCTCATTCCTAACATTATCTTGCCGCCTGAACAAGCGAATATCACTGTAGGCAAATGGGGTATGATGCATAAGAATTACATTGAGCACAACAAACGAGGTTTGTTTATGCTAATGGTAACCAAATGCACACTTTGGCCTTATCTTGCAGATATTGACCGCCAGGCAAATGAAATGTATGATACTCTCATTGAGCAGATGAAAGAGGCAAAAGGCGTTACAGACCAACTGAAACAGGAAGACCAACTTGAGTGGGTGCAGAGAATGGGCAATATTCAGCAACGGGCACAAGAGAAAGTTTGCAACGAATTAATCTACATCTGATATAACAATTAAGAGCAGAGATTTGACTCTCTGCTCTTTTTCTTATTCCGCCTTAAAGTTATACACCGGCTTGATAACCTTAATAATATCTGCCGTAGGAGTAATGTTGTTAACTATATCGTCCATATTCTTATATGCCATAGGGCTTTCGTCAAGGGTTCTGTCACTGATACAAGTGCTGAAAATACCTTCCATGCTCTTCTGAAACTCTTCAACTGTAAACTTATCCTTTGCGGTATGTCTACTAAAAAGTCTGCCTGCGCCGTGAGGAGCCGAACAGTTCCAATCTTCATTACCCTTACCGACACAAATAAGGCTTCCGTCACGCATATTGATAGGGATAAGAAGCTTTTCGCCGTTCTTAGCAGATACTGCACCCTTACGGATTATGTTTGAATCCATATCAATATAATTGTGTACAGTCTCAAAATGCTCAAAATCCTCTACCTCTTTGCCAAAAAGGTTATTAAGTATAAGCTTAGCCATCATAAAACGGTTAAGGTGAGCAAACTGCTGACAGAACTGCATATCGTGAAGATACATATCACGGTATTTGCCCTCAAGGTAACAAAGCTCTTCAGGAACTTCCGTAACCTTTAACTGAAAGGCTTTCTTCATTTCCTTTAAGGTCGATTCTATTTCTTTTCTTCTGCCCTGAGCCTTGTATTCAGTGATTACTCTGTCACGCTCCGCCCAATATTCCTCAATACCACGGTGAATCTCAATAGCCATTTTTTGATAAATATCAGCAACCTGTTTTCCTAAATTACGGCTACCCGAGTGAATAACAAGGTATCTTCTTCCCTCATCGTCAACATCAATCTCAATAAAATGATTACCACCGCCGAGCGAACCGACACTTCTTTCAAGTCTTTTGGCATCTTTAAGTTCTCTGTAGCAATGAAGATTTTGTATTTCGGGCAAACGGATAAGTCTGCCAGGCTGAACCTCCATACCTGAAGGGATTTTATCTCTTATGATTCGGTCGAGCTTTTCAAAATCCACATCGTTAAAACCAAGGTCAACCGTAAGCATACCACATCCGATGTCAACACCGACAATGTTAGGAATAACCCTTGCTCCAAGGTTAGCTGTAAAGCCGATTACACAGCCTGCACCTGCGTGAACGTCAGGCATAATGCGGATTTTACACCCTTCGGCAAAGCTCTGGTCGCAGAGTGTTTTAATCTGCTCCTTGGCGGTATCTTCAACTGTATCAATAAAAACCTTTGCGGTACAAAACTTTCCGCTGATTTCTAACATAGTTATCTTCCTTTCCATAATTTTATTTTGTTTATCAGATTTTGTAAATATATTTTAATTTTTGATTGTTGTATTACAGGTTTATAAAACTGAAACTCATTATAGTATTTTCTTTCAAATATAAATGATTTCAAATACTCAAGGTATTCATCCTTATC
>JAZTZH010000018.1:0-88422 GCA_045637365.1 Acutalibacteraceae bacterium | reverse complement strand
CCCGCATTCTTATAGAATTCAGAACCGTCAGCGTCTGTCATACCCATAGCAACGAAGGAAGAAGCGGGGACTTCACCTGCCTGAGAAATGTTGTTAACGATGTAGTTACGGTCGATAACAAGAGCAAGTGCGTTTCTGATTTCTGCTTCAGCAGCTTCAGCTTCTACGCCTGTAAGAGTAGAAGAAGCGGGAAGAATGGATTCGTTTACGTTCCAGGATACATAGTATGTACCGATCTGACCTGCAACTACGAACTCTTCAGGATATTCTGTCTTGAGTGTAGCGATGTCGTTTGTGGGAACATCGTCGATAAGAAGCCAGTCGCCGTTCTTATAGTTGGTGAGCATGTTGTTAGCATCGTCTGAAAGATAGAACTTGATTTCAGGCATTGTAACCTTTGCTGCATCGTGATAGTTATCGTTCTTTGTAAGAGTGATAACACTGTTGTGTTCCCAACCTGTCATTGTGTAAGCACCGTTACATACGTATGTAGCGGGATCTGTTGCCCAGTTTTCAGAAGCAACTACGTCTTCACGTACGGGATAGTATGTGGGGAATGCGAGAAGTTCGTTCCAGTATGCAACTGCATTGTTGATAGTAACAACGAGAGTTCTGTCGTCTGTTGCTTCTACAGCAAGCTTAGCATCGGGATTGAGGAATACTTCACCGGATTCGTCTGTTTCCCACATTTCAGCATAACCCTTAACTACGTCTAACATATAGTTGTAGTCAGCTGCAAGAGCGGGAGATGCTGCGCGGTTCCATGCGAATACGAAGTCAGAAGCCTTGAGGGGCTGACCGTCAGACCATGTGAGACCTTCCTTAAGTGTGTATGTGTAGGTAACAGTACCGTCTTCGTTTTCAACACCTTCAACGAGTTCTTCAGCAGCGTCAGCTACGATAACGAGTTTACCGCTTTCGTCCTGAGCCCACTTAGCAAGACCTGAGAAAAGGTGTGCAACGAGTGTAGCGCCGTCAACAGCTGAGTTAAGAGCAGGGTCAAGAGTGTCGGGCTCGGAAGCGAGACAAACAGCAAGTGACTGTGCCTTTTCTTCATCTGTGTTACCACCACATGCGGCTAATGTAAATAACATTACAACAGCCATGAGTAAAGCGAGAATTTTTTTCATTTTCTTTCTTTCCTTTCTGAAAAATAATTTTTTTATTTCAAATGCTTCTCCTGCATTTAAAACCGTATGTATGCGGTTACGGAAATATTACCGTAACCTTTTTTATCATCAGCCTATTTCGTCTACTCTGTGACAGGCAACGAAATGACCTGATGAAACCTCTCTGAATTCAGGCATCGAAAGAGCACATTTTTCAGTAGCATACTGACAGCGTGTTCTGAAGGGACAGCCTGAGGGAGCATTGAGAGGACTGGGAATGTCACCGCTTAAAACGATTCTCTTGTTCGCTCTGGCAATCTTCGGATCGGGTACCGGAACTGCAGAGAGAAGAGATTTCGAATAAGGATGAAGAGGATGGTCGTAGATTTCAGCTGCATCGGCGAGCTCAACCATTCTGCCGAGATACATTACGGCGATTCTGTCACTGATGTGACGGACTACGAGAAGGTCATGAGCTATGAAAAGATAGGTAAGACCGAGCTTATCCTGAAGCTCACCGAACATATTGATAACCTGTGCCTGAATGGAAACGTCCAGAGCTGAAACAGGCTCGTCACACACGATAAATTCGGGGTTAACGGCAAGAGCACGTGCAATACCGATTCTCTGTCTCTGGCCGCCTGAAAATTCGTGAGCATATCTGGATGCGTGTTCACTGTTAAGACCTACGTGACCCATAAGCTCGAGGATTCTTTCCTCACGTTCCTTTTTATTGGCACAAAGCTTGTGTACATCCAGAGGCTCGCCGATAATGTCGGAAACTGTCATACGGGGATTAAGAGAAGAATAAGGATCCTGGAAAACCATAGTCGCCTTTTTTCTGAACTCATTGAGGTCTGATTTTGATTTGATAACCTTACCGTCAAATTTGATTTCACCTGCGGTAGGCTTGTAGAGATTAAGAATAGTTCTGCCGACGGTAGTTTTACCGCAGCCGGATTCACCTACAAGACCGAGGGTTTCACCTCTTTTGATAGCGAAGGAAACATCGTCTACTGCTTTGAGAGGCTTGGACTTGAACATTCCCACATTGATGTTGAAATACTTTTTAAGTCCGTTAACCTCTAAAAGGTTCTGATTGTTGTTTTCACTCATTGGGCGTCACCGCCTTTACTATTATTATCCACAATTATGCTGCCGTTGTCAATAGCTTTTTTTATACACATCCAACAAGTTGCCGCATGATCCTCATTTACGAGGATTTTTTCAGGCTTTGTATCGATGCAGATTTTCATAGCAGCTTCACATCTCGGAGCGAATGCACAGCCCTTAGGCATATTGAGAAGGTCAATTGGTGTACCTGTGATAGGCTTAAGCTTCTGACCTGCTGTGTTAGCAGAAGGAAGGGAGCGGATAAGACCTTTGGTGTATTCGTGCTGAGGGTTATAGAAGATTTCGTCAGCTGTACCCTGCTCACAGATAGAGCCTGCATACATAACCACTACCTCGTCACACATCTGTGCTACTACGCCAAGGTCGTGGGTAATCATAATGATAGCCATACCGAGCTCTTCCTGTAAATCCTTCATAAGCTCGAGAATCTGTGCCTGAATGGTAACGTCGAGAGCTGTGGTGGGCTCGTCGGCGATGAGAATGTCAGGCTCACATGCCAGAGCCATAGCGATCATAACTCTCTGTCTCATACCGCCCGAAAGCTCATGAGGATACTGCTTCATTCTCTTTTCCGGCTCATTTACGTTAACGAGACGGAGCATTTCTACAGCACGGTCATAAGCCTGCTTCTTATCTCTGTCTGTGTGAAGGAGAATAGCCTCCTTAAGCTGTGAACCGATGGTATATGTGGGATTAAGAGAGGTCATCGGGTCCTGGAAAATAATGGAAACCTTATTACCTCTGACATCCTTCATTACTTTTTCGCCTGCATTTACAAGTTCCTGACCGTCAAGCTTTATGGAGCCGCCGACAATCTTACCTGTACCTGCAAGAATCTGCATAATGGAGTAGGCTGTAACGGATTTACCCGAACCTGACTCACCTACTATGCCTAAAACCTTACCTCTTTCAAGGTTGAAGCTTACGCCGTTAACTGCCTTGACTTCACCTGCATCTGTAAAAAAGGAGGTCTGTAAATCTTTTACTTCTAATAAAGCCATTATAAATCTCCTTTCTTAGCTGTTGAGTTTGGGGTCGAAAGCGTCACGAAGACCGTCACCGAAAAGATTAAGTGACAGAACTACCAGTGAAATAACGATGGCAGGGAAAACGAGACGGAAGGGATAGGAATTAATACCGTTAAGTGCTTCAGAGGCAAGAGAGCCGAGAGAAGGCATGGGAGCGTTAACACCGAGTCCGAGGAAGGAAAGATAGCTTTCGGTGAAGATAGCGTTAGGAATCTGAAGGGCTGTGGAAATGATGATAACGCTGATACAGTTCGGGATAAGATGCTTTCTGATAATCCAACTGCCCTTAGCACCCGTAGCCTGTGAAGCTAAAACATATTCCTGTTCACGAAGTGAAAGAATCTGACCTCTGATAAGTCTTGCCATAGATACCCAGTAAAGAACGGCGAAAACGATAAAGAGACTTATCATATTTGTGCCGAGCTTGGCGAGAACCGTACCCTGGATAACAGCCTCGAGAACAGTGCTGAGAACTGAAGCGAGAAGAATAACCATGAGAGTATCGGGAAGTGAATAGATAATATCGATAATTCTCATTATGATAAGGTCAACCTTACCGCCGAGATAACCTGCCAGAGAGCCGATGGTAAGACCGATAACGAGAACGATAAGACTGGCGAAGAATCCGACAGCAAGAGAAATTCTCGTACCGTAAACGACACGGATAAAGTAGTCTCTGCCCTGAGAGTCAGTACCGAAAATGTGAGGAAATACCTTCTCCCCTGCATCGATTTTAGCCTGCTCTGTAGCGCCGTATTCGAAGGGAGCGAGGTTATTATAGGTAGAGTCAACTGCCTTACCGGGCTCAATACCTAACTGCTGGTCATAAGAATAGGGCCAGAACATAGGAAGGAAGATAGATGTGAGAGTGATTAAAAGGACAACTATAAGAGAAACAGTTGCTACCTTGTTTTTAAGGAATCTTTTCGCACCGTCTCTGAAGAAGGTGGTAGACGGTCTCATTTTGACGATGTATTCTTTTTCTTCCTCAGTAGCAGGAATGAGCTTTTCAACGTCAACGTGGAGGCTTAAAGTTTTTTTATTCATTTTTCTCTTACCTCCTTATTCAAGATTGATTCTCGGGTCAACGACCTTATAGAGAATATCGGTTATAAGGTTCATTACAACGATAAGAGTTGCAAGAACGATGGTTGTACCCATAATGAGTGTGTAGTCGCGGTTAGTAATGGAGTTAACGAAGCTTCTGCCGATGCCGGGAACAGCGAAAATCTGTTCAACAACGAGAGAGCCCGTAACGATATAAGCAAGCATGGGACCGAAATAGGTAATAACAGGAATGAGAGAATTCTTAAGTGCGTGCTTGAAAATAATCTTGTTGCCTGAAACACCCTTTGCTCTGGCTGTACGAATATAGTCCTGACCGAGAACATCGAGCATGGATGAACGGGTAAGACGGGTGATATAAGCCATAGGATAAAGAGAAAGAGTGATAACAGGTAAAATCATACCGCCGTCCGCATTACCGTTAGCAGGAAGGATGTGTAAAGTAATGGCGAAGAGTATCAGCAGAAGTGAGCCTATAATGAAAGAAGGCATAGAAACGAAGGCTGTAGTAACAACCATAATAATCTTATCGATAATCTTATTTCTTCTCAGAGCTGCTGCAGAACCGAGAATGATACCCGAAATAAGAGCGATAAAAGCGGCGGCAACACCTAACTTTGAGGATGTTTTCATACCGTCGGTAATGATGTCGATAACATCACGGCCTCGCTGTTTAAGTGAAGGACCGAATTCGAATTTGGTAACAATATCCTTAAGATAAGTGAAATATTGCTCCATAACAGGTTTGTCGAGACCGTACTTAGCCTCAAGTGCTGCCTGTGCAGCAGGTGTGATAGCTTTTTCACTGGCGAAAGGACCGCCGGGAACAGCTCTCATAACAAAGAATGTGACTGTAATTACAACCCAGACTGTAAGAACTGCAAGAGCCACTCTTTTTAAAACATAGACCAATGTTTTTGTGTTCACAGTAATAACCCACCTTATTTTTTTATTCCAGATTTGTGTTTTTTAATGAAATTTCACACACCGATTTCATAACTTCATCTGCTTATATTCGTTTTATTATACTATAAATTCAATCGTAATTCAATACCTAAAGCTATTTTTTCGTCAATTTAACTAAATATTAAATCCGGTAACTGTGCAGTAAAATCAACCGCAGATTATCTTGTCACATTCGACTACATAGTGAAGAAGTATTCTGACAGCAGTGAAAAATCCTTCTATGTCTATTCTTTCATCACGCTGATGAGGTCCGCCGTGACCCTCAGGCATCTGAAGCACCTTATCCTTTCGGTCGGGAAGAATCACACTCGTACCGAGAGAGAAAGCATTTTTAAGCTTACGGGCATAAGTACCTCCTGACATAAGAACTGACTTATGGTATTCTCCCGTTATTTCAGCATAAATGTTTTCGAGAAGCTCGGGAACTTTACTGTCCTTGTCGATAGAAAAACCGGGACTGTTATCCTTGTAAACTACCTCATATCCGAGATTTTCAAGAGCTTCTGTGAAATTCCTTTCAAGTAAAACTGCATCCTGAGTATCGCCGTAGCGGATATCGAAAGAAAGCATAAGCTTTCCGTCCTCGATTTTCACCATACCGTTGGTACAGGTTGTCTTTCCGAAATTAACGTCCTCGTGAAGGATATTAAGACCTTTTCCGTAATAGCACGAAAGTACCTCCACGGCATTTTTAAGAATCATACGGTCATTTTCGCAGAGATTTTCGCATTCGCTCAGAAGTGTAAACAGAGTAAGTGCTGCGTTTTCTGAGCCTTCGGGAATACTTGCATGCTTTGATACACCCTTAGCGAGGAGCTTTATCATACCGTTTTCTGAAGAGAGAGTAATTTTTTCATTTCCGATGAGCTTTTTAGTGATTTCATTATAGAGACTTTCGCTGTATATGATTTCGGTTTCTATCTTGTCAAGAACGATGTTAAAGGCTTCGCCCGCTTTTATATTCTTTATGTCCTTAAAGGCTGTCTTATTCTTCGCCCAGATGTGACAAATTCCCTTTTCGCCTGTACTGCAAGGAAAATCAGCATCGGGAACGAATGAGATGTCGGGTATTTTCTGCTGAGAAAGATAAGCCTTCATATCATCCATACCACATTCCTCATCTGAACCAATAAAAGCTTCGATGCGGCTGCCAAGTCTGATACCGCTGTCCTTTAAAAATTTCATAAGACAGAGAGATGCAATAATGCCCGATTTATTATCCTCTACTCCCCTGCCTATAAGACTTCCCTCTTTAATCACGGGGTTAAATGGCTCCGTAAAAATCCATCCGTCGCCTACAGGTACAACGTCACTGTGACTGAAAAGTCCGATAGTCTTTTTTCCTTCGCCGTAATGAGCGAGCGCATAACCACCCTCGTCATAAACCTTACTTTCGATTCCTTCAGAAGAAAAAAGAGAAGCGGCGTAATTAAGCGCCCTGGCACATTCGATACCGTAAGGTGCTTTTTCTGCTTTTTCAGACTTTATGGAAGGAATTTTAGCAAGCTCAATCCACTTTTCGACTATTTCATCTTTATTCGTTTCAAGCCACTGTGTGAACAGTGCGTCAATGTTTTTATCAATCATAAAAACTGCCTTTCTGTGTCATCATATTATTAAATTAACCTGTTAAAGTGATAAATCAGAAAAAATACTCTAAACTTAATTAGAGTATTTTCTGAATAATAACGAACTGATTATAGCATATTTTAAGGGATATTGCAATAGTAAATTATGGACTCTGCTTCCGTTTTTTGTCAATAACCTTTACTTTTATAACAAAATAGCAGATAAGCTGAACGGATAATGTCAGTATCCAGCTTACGGGATAAGAGAAATAAATAGACTCGATGGTGTGATATTGCTCCTGTGAGAAAATACAGAAAATCCAGAACACACGGAAAATACATATACCGAAAACAGACACTATCATCGGTACCACCGAATATCCCAGACCTCTTATGGCGCCTACCACCACATCCATCATACCCGCAAGAAAATATGCAGTAGCGATAATGGTAAGTCTTGTCACGCCTGCCGTAATAACATCGGCACTGTTCGTGTAAAGATCGATAAGCTCATAAGAGAATACATTATAAATAATGCCGAAAACAAGGCCTGTCACAAAAACATAAACAAGAGATGTAGTAAGAATTTTACCGATACGGTCATATCTGCCTGCACCCTTATTCTGACCCGTGAAGGCTACAGCTCCCTGATGAAAAGCATTCATAGCCGTGAAGGCAAAGCCCTCTACATTAGCTGAAGCGGAATTACCTGCGATTACTATTTTACCGAAGGAATTTACCGAGGACTGAATGAGAAGATTAGAAATGGAAAAGAGCATTCCCTGAAGCCCTGCGGGAAGTCCTATCTGAATTATTCTGATAAGCTTATGCCTGTCTATTTTCAGCTCCTTAAGAGAAAGCTTTATGGCACTTTTTTCCTTCATAAGGGTGATTACGACCAGCACCGCAGAAACAACCTGTGAAATCACCGTAGCCAGACCGACACCGAAAACACCCCAATGAAAAACGATAACAAAAATAAGATTCAGACCTACATTGATTATACCCGAAGCAGTAAGGAAATAGAGAGAACGCTGTGTATCTCCCACTGCACGCAGAACGGCACTTCCGAAGTTATAAACCATAACGGCTATCATACCCGAAAAATAGGTGCGCAGATAAATAACCGAAAGGTCGATTACATCGTCAGGGACCTTCATAAGATGAAGTATCTGCGGAGCGAAGATTATACCGATAAATGTCAGAAAAATACCGCTAACTACACTTACAGCCATAGCTGTATGTACTGTAGATTTTACTTCATCTGCCATTCCTGCGCCGAAATAGTTAGCAGTAAGCACATTTACACCTACGGAAAGCCCGATAAACAGTGTGACGGTAAGATTAATAATGGTGGTCGTAGCTCCCACTGCGGCGAGTGATTCATCACCTGCGAAATTACCTACTACGATGATATCAGCGGCATTAAACAAAAGCTGCAGAATACCCGACAGCATAAGCGGCAGCGCAAAGCGGAGCATCTTTCCGTAAACGGAACCACTGCACATATCTATTGAATATTTGCCCTGTAAGGATTTTGCCATTTGAATCCCTTCTTTCTGAGATATTTTATCACGATTATTCCTTTAAGTAAAGTTTTTTCTTGACATATTTTAAGAAGAAAACTATAATTATTTTATTAAACTTCGGAGGTAACTCAAATGAAAATAGGATTTATCGGTTTAGGAATTATGGGTGAATCAATGTGCGAAAACATCGTAAAAAAGCACAGTGATACCGTTTACTGTAACGACCACAAGCAAAGTCAGATAGACAAACTCGCATCCTTCGGTGCAGTAGGCTGTGCCACAAATACCGAGGTAGCAGAAAAGGCGAACATCATCATTACGATGATACCCACCTCAAAGCATGTTAAAGAGGCTTATACTGAAATGCTCCCTTACCTTAAAGAAGGAAAAATCTGCATCGATATGAGTACCATCGAGCCTGATGCTTCTGTAGAGGTCGCTGATATGGTCAAGACAACGGGTGCTCAGTTTGCAGACTGCCCCGTAGTTCGCTCAAAAGCGGATGCTATCGCAGGCACTCTCGGTGTTCTCGCAGGATGTGAAAAGAAAGTATTCGACGTTATCGAGCCCATTCTTTCCTATATGGGAAGCAAAGTAATTTATATGGGTGAAAACGGTAAAGGTCTCGCCGCCAAGATATGCCACAACACGCTCGTTGCACAGATACAGAACGGTGTTAATGAAACTCTTCTTCTCGCACAGAAGCTCGGTATTTCCATCGATAATTTTGCCGACGCCGTAGCTGCTGGCGGTGCACAGAATTTTTATATGAATGCACAGAGGGATAAACTCAAAAACGAAGACTGGACCACAGCCTTTTCCCTGGAAAACATGTGTAAGGACATTACCATCTGCTCACGCATCAGTGAAGGGATGGATTTCGATATGCCCGGTATGAGAGCCGCCAAATCTACCATAGACAAGGCTATGGAAAGAGGCTGGGGTAAGGAAGATTTCCGTCAGACCTACAGAATAGTCAGAGGCGACTGATAACCCCTCCGTCACACTTTGTACGACACCTCCCCTGCTAAAAAAGCAAGGGAGGCTTTTATTATTCAATTCTCACCCCGTCGATGTGAATAAATCGTGCTACATCAAAGTCATAGGACGAAAGAGGGCGGTTAAAAGCATCATTCGAATGGGATGCCACGAGTATTTCGGGATAGAGTGAGGTTATAATTATCGTATGGTAAAAATCGCCGTCAGCATCCCCAAGCTGAATCACATCACCGATTTGCGCTTCATCCTCCCCTACCTCTCTGCCGAAGGGACCTATGCCCTCATTAGAGGTAAGAAAATCATAAAGGTACTCTACGCCTGTCCAGGATGCGGTACGGTTGGAGGCGGAAAGATAGTACCATCCGAAAACAGGCGTAAAATTCATCACACCGCTTCCTGCGTAAAGGCACTGAGAGACGAAGTTGGTGCAGTCACCGCCCAGTTCGCTGAAATCGAGAAAACGGGGATTTCTTCTGAACGCCCACTCCCGGGCATAAGCAATTGCCGCTCTTCTGTCATAAGGAATTAAAGTCATAATATCACCCCTCGTTCATTATATGCAGGGATGTAAAAACTGCTCACACCTAAAAAGATGTGAGCAGTTTATGTTTTAAGTTAAGACAGAGAGCATCCCTTAATTGACGCTGTTTAAACGGGCTGTTACAAATTTTAAAAGATTTGTAAACCAAACAAGCAGTGACTGTAAAAACGAAATCAGCTTTTCCTTTTTAGTTACAGGTCTCTCCAGCTTTTCGTCTGCTTTCCATGCTTCAGAGTGGCAGTTTTCTTGGGTCATAGATGAAGTGATTCCAGTTTTGTTATCATAAACAACAAACTGAGAAAAATCAAAATCTTCTATCGTAAGCTGTCTGTCTGCTGTGGCTACGGTATAAAGCAAAGAGTTTTCAAAATCATTCCAGGCAGAATGACTGCTGCCTTTTATAAACCATGTATAATCGGGGTACATACAAGTCGATGCATCTATTTGCTTATCCGAAGAAATATATTTCCCTTTACCTTCAAACACTTTTTGTTCAATATATTCATCTGAAAGCGGATTGTATACATTTCCTGTTGTTGCACCGTATGAGGAACGCTTTGCTGTAACGAACTGATCACCGAGTTCATTTCTTGACTCTGTGACAGGAGCAATCTGTAAACCGTATTTAGAAATAATGCACAAATTGCAACCTTTTTCTTTTATGCTTGCCATTATTTCATCCATCTGTCCTCTTACTTCGGTATTATAATTTTCAAGTTTTTCGATAAGACCTTTATATTTTTCTCGCTTTTCACTGCCTTCCGGTCCGAAAACATATAAAAGTGCATCCTCGTAGTCTTCTTCTGCCACACAAGACCAATAACTGGGCCAGGTGAAAAATGTTGACAGCGCAAGTGCGGATGTAACGCCCTTAACCATTTTTCCGTAAAGCTCTTCTCTTACGATATCGAGTGCTGAATCAATAGCACCGCTTTTTGAAAGAAGATCTATGCTTGATGTGATGAAAGAATCAATATTCAGTGTGCCAAGTGCATCAAAATCTTTAATCATTCTGTTAATGGCATTAGCATCAATTTTAAACTTGCCGCTTATGGGCTCACTTATAATCTCAGCTCCGTTTGAAACACTGGCATCCATTGATATACCGTGAATATCATCTAAACCGTATTTGGAAATATATGCCATCACAACTGATGAACCGAGACATCTTATTATAATTGCAACTTTATCAGACTTCGTTATCTCTTTAACCTTCTGAATATGTTCATGAAAAAGGTCAGCAGTTTCAAGCGGATCTAAACGCCAATCATAATAGAATATATAGTCCTCAAAAGCGTAAAATCCGTTTATTTCTTTGGCATCCTTCGAGAGCAAGTCTGCCATCTGATCTTTTCTTGCCTGCGAAATTCCCACACCGTTATAGTTTTCACCATTGTTATCAAGGCGGCATTTTTCAAATATTTCCCCTATTTCCTTTTCTAAGGCATCATAATAGTTATCCCATTTATCTTCAATAACGCCTTCCATCAAAAACGGCATAAGAATGTTAATCAGTGATTCTCCCAAACCTTCTCCTTCCATGCCTGAGAACATACTAAGCATTTCAGAAAAGTGAAAAACCTTGTTACCTTCAGTATCATACAAGGGCTCACCGTCGCCATAAATACTTACTATGGGTATCTGACTACCCGTAATAGATATCGGTGTTTTTTCGTTTACAGCGCCTGCCGGTAAAACAAGCGTAAACACCATAATAACAACTAAAACAGCAGAAATAATTTTTTTCATAACATCACCAAATTTAAAATAATTTTGTAGTTTCTGTGATTATAACATTAACACCGCACCAAAGTCAAGAACGCAACATCTATAACCAGAGAATCTTCTCCTGTCTTTATTCCCCTACAGGCTTGTTTGTAAGAGTGGTGATAACGAGTTTTTTCATATTAACCTTACCCTGTGCCGTATTTCCGTCACCGAAGCACATAACATTTTTACCGCCCGAACATTTCTCCCATAAAGGAAGACCGTCACCGTCAGGCTTTCCGTTTTTCACGAAGCTACAGAGATAGGAAGACATTTCATCACTGAGAGTATAGTCCTTCTCCTCCATCGGTCTCCAGCAGTTTTTCAGTGTACCGAACCAATACCACAGGTCACTGCTGTGCCAGGCACCCTCACTGTCACCGGGAAGCATACGTGAGAAATGCCACATATATGCGCCGTTTTTCTTCGCCCAGCTTTTCGTCATCAGATAAAGAACTGCGGGAGCCATATCGTGACTGGTAGAGCCGACCATATAGGGGATATTTTTTACCTCTGGCTTATCCTTAATGAGTATACCGTCTCTGACAGGTGTGGCTGAAAAGCCTGAGCCTTTCATCTTTTTCCATTCACGGAAAAGAGCTTCGGGAGAGACTTTTCTGAACTCTTCTAAAGTCTTTGCTCCTGTGTTTTTCATAACCTCTTTCCAGAAGTCATACTTCTTTTCGGGTGTACCTGTCATAAATGAGCCCATAGCCACGCCGCTTGACATAACGGCTGCACGGAAAAGTCCGTCGGTAAGGTCACTCTGACAGAGATGCTGTACACTCATAGCACCTGCACTCTGCCCCATAATTGTTATTTTTTTACCGTCACCGCCAAAGGCTGAAATGTTAGCCTTCACCCATTTAATGGCGGTAATCTGATCGTAAAGGCCGTAGTTTCCCGTATGACCCGCTTCCTCTTTAAGCTCGGGAAGGCAAAGGAAGCCCATAGGTCCGAGACGGTAATTAACGGTTACAGAGATAACGCCTTTTTTCGCCCATACAGGGCCGTCGAAGTGCTTTTCGTGACCGCATCCGCCTGTAAATCCACCACCGTGGATATACACTAAAACAGGGAGTTTGCTGTCAGGTGTCACATCCTCGGGAGTGCGGATATTCAGAAAAAGACAGTCCTCATCGTAGCTGTAGGTTTCGCCCTTTCGGAATTCATTATAGTAGAAAATCTTACCGGGGTTTTCCTCTTCATTATAAAATGCTCTGGGCTGATAAGAGCAGCTTCCGTAGGCTGTGGCATCATAGACACCCTCCCACCCTGTCACTATCTCAGGATAGGTCCACCTTTTACTCGTGGCATAACGGATACCCTTAAAATCAATCACACTATCTGTAACTGTTCCTTTAATTTCTCCGCAGGGAGTTAAGATAATTTTCTGCATAATTACTGTTCCTTCTGTGCTTTTTTAAATTCGTCGATTTTCTTTCGGGTTTCTGCATCCATTCTCCACATGAATTTGAACGCTGCCCATGAGCCGAGGACGAAAATACCCGGCAGAAGCACTGCTATAATCTTGATTCCCGAAACAGTGACAGCTGACTGCACTGTAAGGTCAGCGTTATAACCTATCCATCCGAGCATAAGAACAGCCGAGGAGTTACCGATGGTCTGACCTACACGACGGGAAAGATTAAAGGTGCCGTAGATGGAGCCTTCAGTTCTTTTGCCTGTAATCATTTCGTTATAGTCGATGGCCTCACTGACCAGACCCCACTGCATATAAATGGACACACTCGCAAGACCCATAGCACTGTTACTGAGAATAATGTGAACATAAGGATTAACATCAGTAACCATATGAAGAGCAAAGAGAGCTATGTAAAGCACTGAACCCGAAATAAGACCGAAACGTATAAATTTTTCCAATCCGAACTTTTTAGCAAAGAAGGGACCGCCCAAAAGTGTAACTGTCATAAAGGGAGCTGAAATTATCATACCCTTTGAGACAAGTGTAAGATCACCGTAAACTACAGAGAAAAGATAATTAGTAAGAGTATTGCTTACATACTGCATTGTGCAGATGCAAAGGCCGTGAATACAAAGAGCAAGGAAGGGTCTGTTCACACGGAAAACATTAAGAATATCCGTAACCTTTATATTTTGCTGTTCCTGCTTTTCACTGACGGAAGCAGTTCTTTCCTCAGTCATAGCATAATGACCGAGACACATAGCTAAACCGATAACGGCACAGACAGCCGCACCTATAGCGTAGCCTTTTGAATTTGTCTGACCGAACTTTTCGATAAGCAGAGGCATAAGCATAACAGGAATGGCATTACCTACTGCAGAACCGAATCCGCGTGCAGAAGAAAGAGTAGCTCTGTCTTTGTCATTGTCAGCCATAGCAGAAAGCAGTGAGCCCATAGGAATATTGAACATAGTATACGTGCCTTCGTAAAGTATCTTGAGTCCGAAAAGAACACAGACAAGAGAAAGACCCTCGAAAAGTGAAGGCACAGACCAGAGTGCAATAAAGCTCACACAGATAAGAGGTGTACTTCTGAGCAGCCACGGACGGAATTTACCCTTAGGGTTATTCTTTTTAGCGAAAGCCTTATCCATAAACGCACCCATAAGCGGGTCATTTATAAAATCCCATACATTCCAGATTACGAGCAAAACAGCAAGTAAATCCGTGTCAACCTTCAGTGCATCCGTACAGTACATCGCGAAGGTGCTTCCCATAATAGCGAAGGTCATACATCCGCCCGCATCACCCAGACCGTAACCGATTTTATGCTTCAGGGTAAGACCCGAAGTATTTTTTTCCGTTTTTGCTTTCGTCATAATTTTTCTCCTTTTAAAATCTATTTTATCACCATATAAAGGGTATAAGGCGATATTTTACTTTTTTCTTATATTCGCTGTAGCCTACAAGTTCTCTTTCAAGAAGCTTCTCTTCGTTTTTTATTCTTACGGCTATAATAAAAGGATATGTAAGAAAAATAATAAATGAATACACAGAGCCCAAAACCAAAGGCATAGAAAGAAACAGCAGAAGAGTGGCACTGTACATAGGATGTCTGACTATACCGTAAAGCCCTGTGTCGATAACCTTCTGTCCCTCCTGCACCTCGATGGTACGTGAAAGATAGGTGTTCTCACGAAGCACCTCGGCATAAAGCATATAAGCAACAAGAAACAGTACAGCAAAGCCTATAGACACTGCCTTAGACACATAACTCCATCCGAAGCGGAAGTCGAGACCTGCTACGATGAATCCCGCAAGAAACATAAGCCCGCTGAATCTTACTACCAAACTCTGTTCACTCTCTTTTTCCTTGGCATTAAGTCTACTCTTCAGAAGAGACGGATTTTTTATCATCATAACGATACCGGCCAGAAACATAGGAATAAAAAGAATACCGGTAAACAGTATACCGTTAAAATAATTCATCGTTCCCGCCGGAAGAAACACCAATAAAACAACCAGAATCAGGCCAAAAAAGAACTTGACTAACGCCTGAAGGAATAGCTTTAAAGTCAATCATATCACTCCCGCCACAGTAATTACCTGTTAATTATACCATAAGCTTAAAACTTTTTCAATAAAAAAGACAACCTGTACATAAATACAAGCTGTCTTGATTTTAATCAATCGGCAAGAAAAATATTTCTTATACTGCTTATTTCCTTGGACGTTACACCAATTGAAGTAAGGTAGTATTCTACCTTTTCACTCATTGAAACACCGGGTAGCTTCTTAAGCTCATTGATGAATTCTGTCATCGATTCATCTCCACCATAAACATCACCGTGATGAAGTCCTGATAAATTATAATCTTTCATCATATTTTCTTCGCTGACACCAAGTAATGCCTCGAGAAGATAACATACAGTACCCGTTCTGTCCTGACCGTAGGTACAGTGAAGATAAACCGGATAGTTTTTCTTGTCTGCAAGATCAGAGAAAACTCTTCTGATACTTTCGTTGCTCGTATCATCATTGAATATTGACGAATAAAGCTTTGTGCTGTAATAGTTATGCTTTACAGCTGCACCTAACACATCAGTTCCGTAAATATTATCCGATTCAGCTCTGAGATCCATGTCAGTTTTTATTCCGAGCTCTTTGAGCATCGTATTGATTCCACTGTCCGTAATCGTATATTTCGGCTCAACCGCTCCGTCAATTTCACAGCCTCTGTAAAGAAGCCCCTGTTTTACCCTTTTCCCTGAAGTAGTCTTCCAGCCACCGATGTCTCTCATATTATAAACACCGTCAACATTCATAATACGGGGACCTTCAGCAGTCGTGAAACTGCCGCTTACAGATGTTTCCACATCATTTACGAAGAAAATCTTTATCAGATAATAATACTTGGTTCCGGTTTTAAGATTATAAATATCTACCTCTGTTTCATAACCCTCAAGAGTAAATACTTTCGGATCTGAAAAATCCTTGTTTTCAGCAACCAGAATTTCAGTCTTTTTCACATTATAACCATCGGGAACCTCAGATATTTCAAAAGAAAGCTCTACAGGCAATCCTACATCCAGACGTGCAGAGCCGATAGAATACATTTTGTACACATCATTTACAGAAAGACTCTGATCCGCCTTCATAAATACTTCTACTGCTGGGCTGACAATAACTACCTTCTCTGAAAAGAACGGAATATCCACCTTAAGATGTGAAACAGATAACTTTTCTTCCTGATACTGCTCACCGATATTTTCATCCTGAGGATCTACTCTGTTAATTCCATCAAGATAACCACCGAGAAAAATCATACATATAAATACAGAAACTGCAACAATACAGTAAATGATGTATTTTTTATTATGTCTGATGAATCGTTCTAACTTTTCTTTTCGGTCACGTTTTTTTCTGTCATTTCCCTTCCTGTGGGAAGAACTGCGGTGATGATGTCCGTGACTGTGATGGCTATGATGCCCGTGATGATGGCTGTGATGTGAACTGTGTGAATGATGGGCACTATCATAATTACTATGTTCTTTCTGAACGTTACTCACCGACTGACTTTTATTTTCTATATCTTTATTTTCCATTAAACACACCTCGTGGTATTAAATATTAAACTTCAACTGTTATTTTCTCATTTTTATTATCTTGGCAGGTACTCCGGCAACTATAGCATGCGCAGGTACATCTTTGGTAACTACAGCACCGGCTGCAAGTATAGCACCATCCCCTACGTGAACTCCGGGAAGGATGATTACTCGTTCTCCTATCCAGACATCATTTCCGATAACAACAGGACGCTCTTCTTCAAAGCCTTGAAACATCATCGGAATATCCGTTCTGTCAAAAGAATGATTTTTGGTTATAATAACAACATTCGGCCCCATCATTACATGATCACCTATTGTACATTCTCCATTTATACGGGCGTTTATGCCTATTCCCGAATAATCCCCTAAAGAAGCTTTTGCCGAAAAAACAGCGCCGTGTTCTATATTTACCTTCTTACCGCAGCTTTTGAGCATCAATTTACCGCAAAAAGCACGAAGTGCCCTCTGACCTATATTGATTCCCGATGAAGATTCCGGAAGATGCTGTGCAAAAAAATAATAAATAATCGCACCTATTTTTCTGGAAAGCTTTTTCATTTTTTAATCCTCCGTATTTTATACTTCATTAGAAAGCTTGTTAATCTGTTTTATATTATAAATAAAATGTTTACCGTTAAGAACAGCCATCACAACACCGTAAGCACCTGCTGAAATTAATATAATTATAAAATAGTGTAAATTCATACTTGCGAGTTTAGATGAAATCAAAGTAAATAGAATCGTAAATATTATGCTTTCAAGAGAAAAAGCAATAAGATATTTAATCGAAAAGAAATCCTTGATTTTAACATTAAGAACTTTAGCGTTCATAATAAACATCAAAACACCAAGCAGTACGATTGTGAGTACTGTTGCAATAGCAGGACCGATAATTCCAAACAAATTATAGAATGCTATATTAGTCAAAGCATTGAATACCAATGATACAATTCCTGTTGACATAAGCCACTTTGTTTTTCCTGCTGCACTCAATATCAGTGTGATATTGGTAAATCTGAAAAGGTCAACAAAAATATATATAACAAATACAGACAAGCCTGAAGTATATTTATCAGAATAAAAAAATTCCATAAGTTGGGGAGCTACAACTATAGCAGCACAGTAGATTATCCCATTAGAAACATATGTAATTTCCAAAAACTTTTTATATAAATCAACGACCGAATCATTATTTTTAGCTGATACCATCTTTGTTAATTTAGGAACAAGCACCGTGCAGAATGAGAGCATAATTATATCAAACGGTAAAGGCTTCGAAGCATTGGAATATATAGCAAGTGTTTCTGTATCCGTCATTGCTGATATAAGATATTTATCAATATCACGGTTAATACTATTAACAGTAACAAATACAGCCATAGGCACACAGTAAGATAAAATTTTACCTGTTAGTCTTATATCTAAAGCAGAAAGGCTGAATTTACAACCATTTTTTCTGATTATCATCCAAAAAAACGCTATCTGCGCAATATCAAGAATAAGTGAAGCAAATAATACAACTGAAACATTATTTACAATAGTAATAACAATAAGCACTGCTATAAGCTTTACAACGGAAACAACAAAATTTCTTATAGCAAGAAGTCTTGCTTTTCCTACAGAAACCAATAAAACCTGTGACATAGCAAGAAGATTTTGCATAAGAGGTAAAAGAGCAGCAAATACCAGAAGTCTCTTTATATCAGGATTATCAAAATATTTTATAATCAATGAGTTTGATAATAATACTGCACATCCTGTAAGCGTACTCACGACAAATTGTAGTGTGAATATGGTTACAACGTAAGCTTCCCTTTTTTTGAAATCCGATTCACTGCTGAAAAAGAAATTCACACCATCCATCATACCTAAAATAGTAATCGATGAAACAGTCGAAACAATAAGCAAAACTTGTGAATAAGTACCATAATCATAAACAGAGAGATGCTCAGATAATAAACGTGTAATAAGAAGACTTACCGCCATTGTTATAAACTTTACAAAAGTCAAAAGAAATGCATCGCCGGATGTACTCTTCAGTAAACTACTCTTTATTTTCAAACTATTCATCACCCCTAAAACTATTCATAACACGACATTATATCAATAGTTTAAATCCTTTGTTAAAAATCACAAAAGAAAACAGGTAAGTATTTACCCGCTTTCTTTCAGGGTTTTTCTCAGAAAAGGCACTCTATGTCATTAGGCATAGAGTGCCTTTAATTTTATTTACCTATGAATTTTATGCAACCACAAGTCTTCCGTCAGTACCGAAATTATATTTTCCGGCAGGAAGAACACCGTTAAGTGTGGTAGGCCAATAAATTCCGGTCGCAAGCTGACCGTTTGAACGGACATAAATGATGCTTCCGTCCTCAAGCTCAACAAGGCCTGCACCGTAAGCGATCTTTCCGTTTTCGTAATAATAACCGTCTATTACGCCGTTTGCTTCTTCACCCTTGTCATAAACAGGATTCTGCATTACACCGTCATTATCGAAGTGGTAATTACGGGCAACTACTCCTGTATCATTAACGTTGGTAATCCAGTATTCTCTGCCTCTTACAAGCTCACCGGCTGTTCTTATATAGTAGAACTTACCTTCAAGTTCGATAAGACCTAAGCACTGCTGCTTAACACCGTTTACATAGTAATAGAGATTACCGTTTTCTTCGACGATACCGTTAGTCATAACCATAGCACCTGTTTCATCGAAGATGTAGGTCTGAGTCTTAAGCTCTCCGCTTTCATTCTTTGTAGTCCAGTATGAACCGGTTGCAAGCTGACCGTTTGAACGGACATAAATCCAATCGTTTTCGTAAACTGTGCCGTTGTCAGCTTTACCTGAGTACTTGATGAGACCCTTGTAAGCAAGAACGCCCTTTTCATAGAAGTAATAAGCGCCGTCTTCGTAGTAAATACCGTCTTTATCGGTTGTCTTGATATCGAGCATATAACCGTCTGCATCGAAAGCATAAAGTCCGGGAACGATACCCTCATCGTTAACGCCAACCCAGTATTTTGCATCAATAACAATTGTACCGTCGTAACGAACATAAATGTACTTATCATTGATCTTTGTAAGACCGTTACATACCATAAGCTGAGAGTTTTCGTAATACTTACCGTTTACGATACCGTCAGCACCGCTGAGTTTACCGTTTTCGAAGTTGTAAATGTCGCCCTTGCTAAACTCATCTGCACCGTTATTTCTGATGATATAAGTATCACCGTTTGCGGGAAGGTTACCACCATTCTCAACATCACCGATGAAGTAGTAAATCTCGCCTTCAACCTCAACAACACCGGGATGCCATTTGATGAAGCCGTTTTCAAAGTAACGGTCTGCATCCATGAATTCCTTGATGCCTGTGAAGTCATTTACGAACTTACCTGCTTCGTCGAAGAGGAAGAAGCCTGTGAAAGCATCAGGATAAGCCTCACCTGTGGAAGCACTGTAGTCAAGAGTTTCTTTATCTGCTTCATACTTAATGCCGTCAATCTTTTCTGTAGGATAAGGTACACGGGTGATTCCGTCTACACGGTATCCGTATTCAAAACCGTAACTATCTGTCTTAATATCGAAATAGTACCATGCTCCGCCTTCTACATCATCATAATCCTCTTCGATATAGTTCCATCCGAGAAGATATTTGCTGCCGTTATAGTAAGCATAGCCGAGGCCTTCATGGTATTCCCAGCCGGAATTGTTATAGCTCTGCTCGATAGTCAATTCTTCAGCAGGCATTGTTGATTCTTCATCATATAAGTGCCAACCATCCATCGCGAGTTTACCTGTTAAGTATGTAGGATCATTAACCTCTACAACAGTGCCGACTTCGTAAATTTCCGGGAACTGAGCAACTATATCATAAAGCTTAGCACCGAAGGGAGCTTCTGTTTCAATAGTTTCAAAACCAAAGGTTCCATCTTCATATACAACGATATATTTAATATAAAGCTTGAACATTTCAACAGCACCGCATACACACTTATGCTCGATTTCATCGAAGCTGTGAGCTACTTCTTCGATAGTCTTGTCACAAACCTTACATGTAACTGTGTGCATACCGTTTTTAATGTCAGTGTAGGTGAAGCCCTTATCCTGACCATGGCCAAGAGCAAGAATCTCCTGCTGTGCATTGATGACAACGCCGCAATCTTTACAATGAGAACCTTCTGTAAGACCTGTGTTTTCACAGTCGGGAGCCTTAGCCTCGTCAATTACCGCTGTGTGGCCCTTAGCTGAAACAGCCTCTGTATATGTATCACCGCAAGCTTCGCAGGTAAAGGTCTTAATACCTTCATCGTTACATGTGGGTTCGGGATCAATAACACCGTCATCATAGCTGTGACCTTCTGTTTTAACTTCGTCAGCTACATAAGAATCACCGCAAGCTGAACAGGTGTAGGTTGTGTAACCGTCTTCTGTACATGTGGGTTCTGTTACTACTGCATTATATTTGTGGCCTTCTGTTTTAACTTCATCACCTACATATTCATCATCGCAGACTGTACATGTATAAGTTGTAAAGCCGTCTTTATCACATGTGGGTGCTGTCACTACTGCATTGTATTTGTGACCTTCAGTTTTAACTTCATCACCTACATATTCATCATCACAGACTGTACAGGTATAAGTTGTGTAACCGTCTTCTGTACATGTGGGTTCTGTTACTACTGCATTATATTTGTGGCCTTCTGTTTTAACTTCGTCACCTACATATTCATCATCGCAGACTGTACAGGTGTAGGTTGTGTAACCATCTTCTGTACATGTGGGTTCTGTTACTACTGTTTCATATTTGTGACCTTCTGTTTTAACTACATCATCTGTATAGTTATCGCCGCAAACTGAACAAGTGTAGGTTGTGTAACCATCTTTATAACATGTGGGTTCAGTTACCACTGATTCATATTTGTGGCCTTCTGTTTTGACTACATCATCTGTATAGTTATCACCGCAAACTGAACAGGTATAGGTTGTGTAACCGTCTTCTGTACATGTGGGTTCAGTTACTACTGCATTATATTTATGGCCTTCTGTTTTAACTACATCATCAGTATAGTTATCACCGCAAACTGAACAGGTATAGGTTGTGTAACCGTCTTCTGTACATGTGGGTGCTGTTACTACTGTGCTGTATTTGTGACCTTCTGCTTTAACTTCATCAGCTACATAAGAGTCACCGCAAGTTGAACAGGTGTAGGTCGTGTAACCGTCTTTTGTACATGTGGGTTCAGTTACTACTGCATTATATTTATGTCCGAGAGCAGAAACTACTGTCTGTGCTACTGTAAACTCACCGCAAACTGAACACTTCTTACCTGCTGTAAGACCTGTTTCTTCACAGGTGGGATCCACAGCAGGTACGTCGATAGCACTGTCGTGACCCTTAGCGGAAACTACTTCTGTTTTTGTGTCACCGCAGAGACCGCAGGTAAATGTCTTTGTACCTTCATCGTTACATGTGGGTTCAGGATTTATTACACCTTTATCCCATTCATGCTCGAGAGCAGGAACTACTGTCTGTACTACTCTGTAGTCACATCGTGAGCAGTGTTCACCTGCTGTAAGACCTGTAGAATGACATGTGGGATCTACTGCCTTATCGGTGATAACATCGTGACCGAGAGCATCAACCTTGCTGTCTACATAACTGTCACCGCAGCCTGTACATGTATGAGTGGTATAACCTTCATCACCACATGTAGGCTCGGTTACCACTGCGTTGTAGTTATGAGCAAGTGTTTTACCGTAATACTCACCGCATTCGATACATTTAGCCTGTACTTTACAGGTAGCAGTACCGCCTGAGCACTCACTTAAAACTCTTCCGCAATCATAATCACATTTATGATTACCGTCATTAGCTCTGTCTGTACAGCTGTACATAAGGAAGCTACACTCGTCGCAGTAGTGCTTGCCATCTTCTGCAGCTTTATCTGTGTCAACGTGAGCTTCACGGGTGAATACTGCATAATATGTAACATCACCTGTTACTGCTTCAGGCTCGTTGCCGTCAGCTGTTTCCCAGCCTGCAAAGATATAGTGTGCATTATCGTCTCTATCCTTAGAGGGCTTACTTATACCGGGATATGAAGGCACAGTACCCTCTTCGACTTCTGCACTGCCGAGTAACTCATCACCGTTCATCCATGTAACAGTGTATGATGAGGTTCTGCAAGGCTCGTCTGTTGTCCACTCATTACACTTTGCACAGTAGTTGAATGTTGTACCGGGTTCGGTGTAAGGAATGGTGTCGTCCATTAATGAAGGACCTGTAGCAAGATAAGAGCCGTCACCGTTCATAAGTGAAGCGGAGTTCATAAGAACACCGTATGATTTACCGCCTACTGCCTGGAAGGTAAGAAGGTCTAAACCTGAACCGCTCTGCATTACAATTTTGCCGGTTTCTTCGGAGGACTTAATAGCAGCGCCGCTCATAGTAGTGTAAAGAGCACCGTCTAAAACGATGGTACCGTTAACATCAAGAACCGCATCCTTTATATCAGCAGCAGTACGGTCATAGGTTCTGCCGGGAGCAAAGCGTAAGGGGTTAAAACCATCTTTTGCACCGTCACCGAATACAAATTTAAGATTCTCTACGATTTCATCCTTTTCGTAATCATAGCCGTAGAACCATTCATCTCTGTCGTATACGATAAGATGGTAGCCGCCGGTGTTGAAATCGTTGAGCATTTCTTCTGAATTTGCACCTACGATTAATGTAGCGTCCTTTCCGACTGTCATCTCAACGCCGGGAAGAAGAGCCATGCTCTGACCGATATTGGTTGTACCGGAATTCATATTAATGGTAATATTATTTGTGATAGGAAGAATGAAAGCTGAAGAGTCAACCTCAACACTTACATCAACGGTCATACTACTCATAGTAATGTCGCCGTAAATGTCAACCTGAAGACGGTCTTTACCTTCGATATAATCCTTAATAATATATCCGTCATTAACAATAAACATACCGCCTTCACCGATGAAGGGAGCAGCACCACCTACACACAGTGCGCTTGCATAAGCAGATGTGTAGAGAGTTTCTTTAGCTCCTGCCTCGAAAATGGTAGGAACCTCAATATTCTGAACATAGTACTGATTTATGGGGAAAACTAAAGAATCTGCAACCATCTGCATCAGATTAGATCCGCCACGCATATCAGTGAACTGGAAGTTTTCATATACATGTGCACCGTTCTTTGCAGTAACAGTACCTGCACCCTGGATAAAGCCCCAGACATAAAGGCTTGCACCGTTATTTACTGTAATCTCAGAGCCTTCAAGCATCTTAACCCAGCCCACGGGACCTGTAGGAGCACCGCAATAGGGCTTGGAGCCGTTTGATGCAGCATGCTTACCGCTGATTGAGATAGCACCGTTAACGGTAATCTTCGCATCGGAAGTGAGGGTAAGAGTTCTGTATGCTGTAGGCTTAACCCAGTCAGCATTACTAAAATCTTTACTTGTACATTCGGGTTTATTTGTGTAAAGGGTATTAGCATTGTCAAAGGGAACGAGTAATGTAATACCTGCCGGGATAGTGTGGCTGCCACTTACTGTACCGTTGTTAAGAAGTACAACAGTTTTGATTGTTGATGTTTTTGCGAATTCACAAGCATCAGTAAGACTGATAAATGTTGTGGATCCTACACCGAATCTTGCAGCATCATTTGAAACAAATACAGGATAAATTACTGCATCATCAGTTAAAGTAAGAGCTGTATTTGCTTCGTAAGAAATATATTTGCCTGCTGTTTCGTTGTACCATGCATAGAATTCGTAGTTAGATGCAGCTTTAGCTGAAACAGCAAAGCTTTCTGTCGATTTCTTTGTTAATGTAACATCTGCATTAATGGCAGATCCGTCAAGAGTATAAGAACCGTTATCTACATTTTTGAAGGTTACATCTACATTCTTTTCAGTTGCAAGAGAAACACCTGTAATTGTTAATGTTGCATTCTTTTTTGCTGTTAAAGTACCGGGTGCAGAAGCAAATACAATAACTACTGATTCACCTGCGGCTAAGCCCTTTGTTAAACTACCTAAGTCACTGTCAAGAATATTTTCATTATCAATTGTAAGGCTTTCGATACCTGAACTGGTATAAGAAAATGAAAGCGAAACATTTGTACTGCCGGTGTTTGTTAAAGTCACTTCAGTCTGGCCTGCAGTTTTATCTTTAACACCGGAATTACTCTTTGCAGTTGCAGTGATTGTTGTTCCGCTTAAAACACAGGTAGAAGCATTACCTGCGAGCTTCTCATAAGTAACAGAGAGACCGCTTACAGATAAGGAGCCTGTGGCATCAGCTGCGAAAACATTAACAGGCATAATGCTCAGGAGCATAAGCACCGAGAGAAAACATGCAAAAATACGTTTGTTTAATCTTGTTTTCATAAAATTTTCCTTTCTGAACATATATTTTTACATCCCGGCTCACTGAAAGTGAGCCGGAGTATGTTTTACCGATTAATCAGGCAGGATAATATCTGCCGTTTGTACCGAAGTCGTAACCCTTGGTGGGTAAGAGACCGTTAGTAATTGAAGGCCAGTAAACGCCCGTTGCGAGAGTACCTGTAGAAGAACGGACATAGATGTAGAAATCTTTTCCGTTTTCATCAGTAAGCTTCACAAGACCTGCTGCCCAGTCATTAACACCGTCTTTATAATAACGGTACTGACCGTTTTCGTAATAGATGCCGTTTTTAACCTCAGGCTTTTCGGGCTCTTCAGGTGTATCAGGAGTGTCAGGTGTTTCGGGTTCTTCAGGCTGCTCGGGTTCGGGATTTACGATAGGTGCATAGTATCTGCCGTCCGTACCGAAATCGTAAGAGCCAGGAGAAAGAAGACCGTTGGTGTTTGAAGGCCAGTACACACCTGTAGCAAGAGTACCTGTAGAAGAACGGACATAGATATAAAATTCTCTGCCTGTTTCATCCAGGAGCTTAACCACGCCTGCACTCCAATCTACCTTGCCGTCCTTATAATAACGATATTTTCCGTTTTCATAGTAAATACCGTTCTTTAATTCGGGAGTGGGCTTTTCCGGCTCCTCAGGCTTTTCGGGTTCATCGGGTATATCAGGAGTATCAGGTTCGTCATCCTCGACGGGAGGATAATACTTTCCGTCTGTTCCGAAATCATAAGATGTTACGGGCAGTAATCCGTTTGAAGTAGTCGGCCAGTAAAGCCCTGTTGCTAGCTCACCGTTTGAACGGACATAAATATAAAAGTCTTTTCCTTCACTGTCAGTAAACTTTTTAAGACCGGCACCGGCTTTTAGTACACCGTTTTCATAATAGAAATACTTGCCGTCCTTCTCTATGATACCGTTGAGAAGAGAGGGAGATTCAGAGCCACCGGGAGCATCAGGAGTATCCGGATTTTCAACGGGAGGATTAACTATTCTGCCCTGCTCGTCAAACTGATAGGCAGCAACAGGAAGAAGTCCGTTTGTTTTTGTGGGCCAGTAAGTTCTGTTTTTAACTGCCTTAGCATTTGCTGCAATGTAATAATAGTAACCGTCAAGATAAATAAGACCGGCATTGTTGTTTCTGCGACCGTTTTCAAGAAAATAAGTATCTGAACCTATATGCCAGAGACCTGTATAATCCTCCTGGAATACACCTTTTTCATCGAAGAGATGATATTCATATTCGAGATCTTTACCTACGATGTTAGCGTATCCTGTAGTTACATAATACTGATATTTCTTAGTGTGATATGTTTTACCGTCAACCTCAAACCATTTGCCCTGTACCCATGCAGCACCCCATCTGTAACGAGTACCCTTTGAATCAGTTACAAGATCGCCGCGGACAAGGATATGATCTTTAAAGGTAAAATTGTAATCACCGATTTTCTGCTTTCCGTCAACAGCCTTACCTGTTTTAGTGTCAAAGAAGTAATCAAGCTGTTCACCATTTTCTCCGTTTACAGAAATCCAACCGGTATTCTTTTCACCTGCAATCGCATAATATAAGTCACCGTTATATTCGATTACGCCTGTGCATGTGCCGAGACATACACCGTTTTCATCAAATTCATAGAAGAGCTTTTTGCTCGCATCATTCTTTGAAGGAATGTACTGAATTCCTGTTACTTCCTTATGATTAACGAAGTAATAGTCCTTGCCGTTGAGCTTATGCCAGCCCTGACGGATAGCATTGTTAAGAATGAAGCTGTCTTCGAATTCTGCGTAAGAGTCAGCGAAATGTGCGCCCTTTTCTTCGCCGCCTTCCCAGCCGGTTTCTTTAGAAGAATAGGGATAAAGTCCGTACTTCTGCTGATTTTCTACTCTGTTAGCGAAAGAATAAAGTGAAGATGCTCTGAGGTAAATATCAAAGCTTACAGTACCTGTATTGATAACGATAAGCTCATCGTCGGACCAGTCTGCATCTGCGGCAGGCTTAGCCTTGATACCGGCAAGAATACATATGGGATTAGCGGTTGCAGCAGGAATAGGCTCTGTTCTGTCTATCCATTTGCATACTAATGTAAGCTTATTATTTTCATCAACTGTTGCTTCCTTGATTTCAAAATAGTCGTTGATAATCTTGAGCTCGGAAACGTCAACCTCAACATCCTTATCAAACTGAGCAGTAATTCTTACCTCAGTAAGAACACTTACACGCTCTGCAAGCATAAGAAGATAGTTAAAGGCTGATGCTGATACCTCTTCATTGTCAGAACCGGGAAGCATAAATACGATGTCTGCAAGCTGCTGAGGAATTTCAATAGCAGTCATATCAAGAGCGAAAGTATAGCCTAACTCAATATCCTTGTCAGGATCTTCAACAGAATAGTTCATGCCATCTTTTGTTGTGGCATTGAGAACCTCTCTGTTCCAGGCGAGTGTACGGTTACCTGCAGTCGCATTATCGAAATCAAACACTGCTTCGTCGTTTCTGTATAAGGTGAGATACTGCCAGATTAATTCAGCATCATCAGAATTAAGCTGTGCTGCAATAATCATCTTTCTGGTACCCGCATTCTCTTTTACGGTGTAATTGAATCCGTCGATTACACATACATCTTCTTCGTATGCTGTCTCAAAGTCAGTAGAGAACATAGCGTAAACTACATCGTTTTCATTGAACGCAACAGAATTTCCGTCATAGAGAACATTAAACTTTAATTCTGTTTTCTGATCATAAATAGCTACAAGATTACTTTCAACAAATTCAAGAGTATCGGGAACGACAACATTAAGCTTCTTGCTGCCTACGGAAGCACCGTCAAGAACAAGAGAAACCTCTACTTCACCGACGTCGCTTGCAGTGAACACACCGTCCTGTGTAACTGTACCGACACTTCCATCTGAAACTGTCCAAACAGCACCTGCGGGGATTGCAGCTGATGAACCGATGTTATTAACACCTACTGCATTTAATTCAAGTGAGGTGCCTACTGTCAGATAGTCATAATCTGAGCTGATGATAGCACGGTCAAATTCGTCAGAAGCCTTCGCTGTGGAAACAGCTACAAGAGTTGCGGCAACGCTTCTCGCATAACCGTCGGAGGGGCGGTTAACAACCTTAATGTCGTTACTGCCTTCAGGTTTTGACATATATGTAGTTGATCCGCCGCCGTCAAGGTTAACAGCGTGAACACAGCCTGCTTCATACATGATCTGTGCGATTTCTTCCATAGAACCGCCACATGAGAAGGGCTCCTGTCTGCCGTCGAGAACCATCATAACTACAGAGCCGTCAGCCTTGGTACCGATTGCAGTACGGCTGGCACGGGATGTATAGTACTGGCTGTTTTTATTAACAGCGATCTTGCCGTCTTTAACGAGGGTAGCACCGAATGCACCGATAGCTTCCTGGATTTCTGATTTATATGTATTATATTCAGCCTGTGTACCAATCATTGCAGTGCCGTCTTTGAGAATAGCAAAGAAACCGTCACCGTCTACAGGATGCCATTCAACGCCTTCCATAACAAGAAGTCCGCCTGGCTTACCTGTTGAAGTATTGAAGCCGTCACCATTGATTGCAACAACAGGGCGGAAGTTTTCGATATGTGAATGATTATTAACCATTGCAGCTACCTGATCCTGCACTCTCTGCATGGTCCAACCCTTTGAAGGATCATTGTTACCGTAGTTAGCCATAATGGTAAGATCATCACGGTTTACATCGACAGTAGCGATATAATATACCATCTGCTTACCGTCAGCTGACATAGCGTAGTTAATCTGCTGTGTAACACCGGGAGCAAGAATTGAATCGGTTGAAGAGAAAACTGAATAGTATCCATTATCGGGAGTTACATCTTCTTCTCCGCCTTCATCCTCATCACCGCCAACGAGACGTCCGTCAGCCTTAGAGAAAAGATAATCAGCAAAAGCATAGCAGGCGGCCTTACGAAGATCAGAATAATCAGAAACTCCGCGGTCAGCTTCGAGAACCTGAATACCTACATTAAGACGGTAGGCATCATAAATAGCATCTCTTACTTCCTGCTTTGTGGTCTTGCCGGGGAAGCGGTTATTAAGGAAATAAGCTGCACGGTCGCAATCGTCAAGCTCAGCTGTATAATAGGCTTCGAAAAGCTCACTGAAGGAACCGTTACCTTTGATGTACTCATTAACAAAGTAATAACCGTCCATATCACCGTAGAAGTCATCCCAGCCAAATGCGTCGTCTGCATCAACACCAAAGCACTTATCAAGAATATAAGCAGCCTTTTCATCGATTGTCTTGCCTGCTACTGTTCCGACTCTTGCACAGTAATAGAGAAGATCGCAAAGGTCACCTGCCCAACCTGAAAGGTCAGGAGTCTTGGTATTTGACTTATTGATATATGAAATATTCATAGTTCCGAACATATGTCCGAAGTCTGCAGGATTTCCGTTAGGAAGAGTAAAATTATCGATAACGATATCTCTAAGATTCATTACACTAGTACCGTTCAACGCATCCTGAGCTTCAACAAAAGCTGTGAACTCAGTAATTTCCTGGCCTGCAAGAGTGGCCCAGTTTCCGTCAAGATAACGCTCAACACCTGTTCTTACAAAGTTAAGAACAAGCTCGCCTTCGCTCTTGGAAGGATTGGCATCATAAAAAGCCGCAGCATACTGTTCAAGCTGCTTGAACTCAGCCAGAAAATCTGCATAATTGGTTACACTGCCCGCTGCAGACGCTGACATAGGAACAAGACTGAAAAGCATTACAGTTGCCATAATCAGCGATAAAATTTTTCCGGGTATTTTTTTTACCATTAATATGTCCTCCTTGAATGGATTTATATATATAAACAAGAATATGAATTCTTGTAATTTCCTCAATTTTCCGTAATCTCTCTAAATTGACACAGGGCCTTTTCATTATCTGGCGAACTAACAGAAAGCTTTCTCTTTATATCGGTTAACTGATTTCTATCGGATAACACACTGTAAAGAGCTTCATTCAGTGCCTCCTGTGAATTTTCACAGACCCAACCGTTCCCAGGCTCCGCTATCATCTCATCCGTCGATGTTGTTTTGGTTGATAGTACGGGAACAGAAAGACAAAGTGCTTCATCAATTACCATAGGAGCCGCTTCATGATAAGAAGCAATAAGCAGCAAATCAGCATTTTTTATGTATCTGTACGGATTGCTTTTCTCACCGTAAAATAATGTCTGCTCCTTAACGCCGAGATTCTCTGCAAGTGCACTAAGCTGATCAAGCATAGCACCGCCGCCGACTATATGTAATCTTGCCTTAAGCTCTTTTTCAGCGCAGAATGCAAGAGCCTTAATCGCACGGTCAATTCCCTTTTCGTGGGACAGTCTTGCAACCATAACAATGTTTACAAATGAATCGTCATACTCTACGGGATTGTCCGCAGACAAATTATTTATTTCATCGAAACGATTAAAGTTTCTTACAGTTATGCATTTTTTTTCAAACTCGGGCACAGACTTCAAAAGAACTTTTCTGCACCCGTCAGAGCAAGCAGCAATCATATCAAATTTCTCTAACATCTGATTATTTGTGCCGTGATTTGCTCCGCAATTAACGTAGTCACCATGAATAAAAGCAATCTTCTTCTTCGCCTTCACCCGTTTAAGAACATAATCCTGAGTTCCGCCGTAAAAAGCCTCTTTTCTTCCATTATGAAGAAAAGAAACTGCACAATCATAATTCTCTTCGAGCATCGGCTCACCCAAAAGCATAAGACGTAGCGAAAAACTTCTGCCGGCTATACGGCTGAGCGCCGCAAAAAAGCCTCTGAGTATAAAGTCAAGCAAATTACCTCTGTACTCTCCCTGACTTTTCCCGAGATATCTAAAAAGTCCTTTACATTCTTTTATTTTAATGCTTTCCGGTAAATGTTCTGTATAAGCTCCGCTATTACTGAAAAGTAATAATGTAACATCATACTCATTTACCGTATCTATAGACCAAAGCAAGTTGTACAGACTTTTCTGTACACCGCCGATTTTCATATTGTTGTTTACTATAATTATTTTTTTCATCTTTATTCACTGTAAGGAATCATTTGCTTACCCGCACATACACCACGGTACACTAATTTAAGACGCTTGAATAAACCTATTTCTGTTTCACGTTTAAAATATGCTCCGAAATATAAAGCCATAATATATGCCGTTTTAGGAAACAAATTACGAACAAGAACACCTTTATCATAGAAATACTTTTCGTTAAACCCTGTAAACCAAGACGAAGTATCTTTACAGCAACTGCCAAGCACATAACTGTCCGAATAGACCTTAAGCCCGTTATCAAAGCACGCTCGGAGAAATAAGCTGTCCTCACCTGCACTGAACTCGCAGCCACCGCCAAAGCATTGATTAAAAGTGATGTTGTTATTAATAATAGAACTCCTTTTAGCAGCAATAGTATAAGTGCCGAATCGCATCGAATTCCAAAGATGTAACCTTACACCGGAATCATTTCTTCTTTCGGTGATTACACCGTTTTTCAAAATGTCTATACTAAAAATTATAACATCAGCATCCGGATTTTTCATGAACGCATCAATCACTTTTTCAGGCATATCATCGTTATATACCAAATCATCATCCGCAAGAAGAATAATGTCTGCCTGAGAAGCCATTAAAGCAATATTACGGTTAAGTCCGACTCCCCTTGTATTTGTAGTTATCATAGTAACTTTACCGTATTCAGTTTTTATTTCTGAAAATTCGTTATGATCTGCCTGATTGGCTATCACTGCATTACAATGAATGTTCATTTTCTCAACTAAAGAAAAATCTTTTTGCTTCATCGTGGCAACTAAAACCTGTAAATTCATAACAGCCACCTTTTAACCAGCTACTTTGTAGTTTTTATTTTCTTCCATTGATTTAAGTACATCATTAAATGTTTCCTGAACAGCATAATAGGTACTTATCCATTCCTTGGACAGCTTCTTCGGAACCTCCTTAAGCTCAACGGAAACAGGAATTTCGCCATTCAACTTAAGCGTTCCGCAAGGAATACCCTGATCAGAGTTGAAGTATATTACATAATTAAGAATTCTCTTGTCATCAAGATTTGAAAAAAAACGAAGCTGCGAAACCGACTCGTCGTTATAGGCTTCAACTTCGATTATATCTGAAAAAGCAAATGGATAACGAAGTGTCATATAGGATGTGTTGACAATTATCCAATCTCCGTCCTCTTTAACAGACGTAATGCTGAGTCCGGTATCTTCTTTTTTTTCGTTTGTGTTCTGAAAATTTATATTTATATCCGAAACTTTAGGTTTAGCACTGCGACCCAGACTGAAGCCGGCAACAACACCTGTTAAGGTCATCGCACAGACAATCAATACGGTAATCACTACTTTTTGTCTTTGCTTTTTTTCCCGAATAGCCTTTCTCTGTTCCAAAATGGCTTTTCTATGATCATTAACAGGTTTATTCTGTTCGGTAACAACTTTCTTATTTTCCATAATAACACCTTATCCCAAAAACTTTTAACGAATACTAACAGTAAGCACATCAAATTTCATACCATTATGATAATCCTGATAATACTCATAAGAATGTTCCAGATCCACCAGAACTGCATGCTGCTTCACATGTCGTTCTTCCGGCGGTGGCAGAGTCATATAGTCATCATACAGTATTCTGAGCAACTTATCATACTCAGCTGAAACAGGAAAACTGTGACTTTCAAAATTTAAATTAATTGTTTTTTCTATGTATTCGCGCGGATAAATATTTTTTGAATAACTTTTTGCCGCTGCAAGAAAGCTGTGAACATACTCACTGTCCTTTCTGCCACTCCTTACAATATACATAAAAGGTCGCATAGGTAAAAATTTGCAAACCTTCATAAATATCTTTTTAATAAAACTTTTGGTTTCGTAACCACGCTTATATAATGATTTAGCAATTATTACTTTGGATGCAAAAAACTGAAGTTTTTTACCTAAACTGCTTTTGAATGCATTATCACAAGGGAAAATATCTATATAAATTCCCTGATGTATCTGATTATCCTTCGGATGAAATTTTTCGAGACAAGTTGTTCCGTTTAAACGAAGTTTTGAAAAGAACATAGGCCAATGCTCTGAAAACTCCTTCTGAAGAAAAAATCTTTCTTCTTCTAAAACTTCCGGTGCCTGTTTGAGAAACCGTTCGTAATCATCCCTCAGCATCAGCACATCCAGGTCATCATCCCACGGTATGAAGCCCTTATGACGAACTGCACCGAGCATAGTTCCCGCAAATAGTATGTACGGGATATCAAGAATCTTGCACACACGGTCAAATTCATTCAGGAGATCCAGCAACGAATGCTGATGCTTAATATGAACTTCGTCATAAATACTTGCAAGCTGCATATAGATCCCCTCCCTCTTATAAAATCAAACCCTTTTATATTTTTTTAAAGCCAATAAAGCATAATCAGTGATAAGTTTGACACTGCGGAAAAACGGTTCCTTCATAAGCTTTCTGTAAATTTTCCATCTTTCTATTACAGTTCTGAACTTATTCGATGTACGTGAGCCTCGTGACACTCGGTAATCTGCAATAACCTCAGTTACACCAAATGCCCGATTTCCGTCTCTCATCATTTCAATCCACATAATGAGATCTTCATGGTAATAATCTGTGCGGAAGCGATATTTATCTACTATGTTACGTGTAAATAAAGCTGTAGAACAACTGATAACAGATCTTATCAGTGTTTTTTCATAAGTTGTAGTTTCCGGAACGATAAAATCATTACAAAGCTTCTCTCCGTATTCATCTATTATTCCATAAGAACAATAGACAATATCAGCTTCTGTTGATTCAGCTAAAGCAAGTTGTTTCTCAAGTTTTTCAGGATACCATATGTCATCACTGTCTAACAAAGCTACAAAGTCGCCCTTACATAAATCAAGACCTCTGTTCCTCGTTTTAGCTGTACCTATATTCTGTGAATTTTTTACATATCTGACTCTTTTATCCTCTTTGCACAAAGCTTTAACTATCTCTGCAGTAGAATCACTCGAAAAGTCATCAATTACTATCAGTTCCCAATTGCTATAGGTTTGCATAATTACTGAACGGATAGATTGCTCTATATACCGTTCACCGTTATACACAGGCATAATGACTGATACGAATGGATCAGATGAAATTTTTAAAAATTCATTCATTTTTTCAACTCCAATATTTTATTCAATCCGTGCCGAAATGTGATATTTTCTTTTATCAATAAACTTCAATGCTACACACACATACACTATCATAAGAAAAAATTCATCAAAGAACAATAAATCCAATGCCATCCACGGACCGAATATACCAAGCAATAAAATAAATATCTGAGCCATATCAGATAAATAAATTTTTGTTTCATTTAAAAGAATACGTATTGAACACACAATCCAGCCTGTCAAAAAGGCGCATCCGATTATTCCGAACTGGTAAATTGCCTGTATTATTGTATTATGCGTAGCTTTCTCAAAGATAAGAACCGATGTAAATCCTTTTCCGAAAAACAAAAGAAGCGGATCCTCAGCAAAAGCATTCAGATATTTCGACCAAAGCTCAATACGTCCGGTTGTAAAATCTGACAAATTATTTACACCACTGAATCTCGAAAGCATCATACCGGCAAGGTCAGTAAACACTGTAGTAGACAAAAGGAAAACTGCTCCGACAAGAAAAGTAAAAAATATCATCAACTTGGCTGATAATCTTCCTTTCATAAACATGAACTCAACTAACCAAGCAAAAAACAGACATATGGCTATTAACATAAATGATTTAGAAACAGATAAAAATCCGCAATATACAAGCAAGCCTGACAGAATAATAAGAACAGATGTTCTTTTGCCTTTGATATTATTGAGTAATAAAACTAAAGCACCGCTCAATGCTGCTGTTATATGTGCTGAATAGAAATTAGGATCACCATAATATCCCGAACGTCTGATTATGCCAAACCCGACATTAGTACCGATATATCTTGTTATAGTCGGAAAAATGGCAAGATATTTTGCTGTTATAGCAGCAATTATGATTCCTAATGCAAAGAAAACCGTAAGCCAATAAAAATCGTACTCTACATCTAACTCTCTTGTTAAAAAAGGTATGAGTAGTATCGATGCAGAAAAAAGAATAAAACCGTTATCTATAGAATATCCGTAAAGAGTCTTGACTACAAGCGCAATCGCTATAAGACAAAGGCCCGGTATCCAGTGATATATATTGATGTTACGGCTTCCCATAAAAATGTAAATTACATATACAACAAGAAGTCCGATCGTAAAAAAGGAAATCGTTCCCGGACGAAGCTTGATCAGCGGAGCAAAAGGTAAAAAGAACAGGATAACAGGCACTGCCATACCTTTTATGGCTGACCATGCAATCAAAGCAAGAAAAATAGCGAGACAAACCAAGAGCAAAGGTGTGCTGCCCAGAATCTGCATAGCCAAAATAAACAAGGCCTCTACCACACAGGCAACAAGAAAAATTATCTTTGATCTTATAGCTATCATATCATCTGCATCCTTTTTTATTGAAACGGTTAATTTTTCACTTTATAAAAGCTGTCTACCACTGTTTTTTCGACAGAGGCTTCGTCAGGATAAAACTCCATAAACTCTTCGCCTTCAATGATTTCACCTTCAATGTTTACAATATCGGCAAGCTCATAAGACGTTATATTCTTCATCAGACTTTCAAGCTTATTTACTGAACAGTCAGAAACGATATAGTCGGTAACTTTAAGTGCAGCTCGCTGAAGGAATCCTTCATCTGCCTTAGCAAGAGCATAAGACTTTTCATACAAAGCCTTAAGGTACTGTCTCTGACGATTCATTCTGCTGTTGTTTGTAGAGTCGTCAAGACCGTATCGTGAACGTACATATTTAAGAGCCTGTTCACCTGTCAAACTAATCTCTTCACCTTTAACCATCGAATCGTCTACATCTGAAAAATCATCAAGAATTTCAACAGTAACTCCGCCCACAAAATCATTGTACACAGGAACAGCTTCCATGGTAACAGATACATAGTGGTCGATTTCCATACCGAGCAAAAGACCGGATACAGCATTTGCTGCATTTCGGCAGCTTACTTCTCTTCCGTTTCCGTATGTATGCGAAAGAGCAATCTGCTTTTTAACAGTACCGACCTTTTCACCTGCAACACCTAAAATATCTATATCAACCATAGAGTCACGGTTAATATGTATAGGAGTGCAAACTCCGGCATCATGATCAATAACAAGCAACATCAGAAAATCAGCCTGTTTATCATTGTTATAACCGCTGTCATCGTTATTGAACTTATCTAATCCAAGAACAAGAATAGACTCAAGGTTTTCCTTGAGTTCATACTCTTTTCCGTTATAAACTAGATCTTCCTCGAGCACCTTTGCAGTACTCTCCTGAAATTTTCCGTAATCTTTCTCCCAGGTTTTAATAAAAAGAAAAGCTGAGGAGAAAAGAAGAAGAACAGCAAGAACAGCAACTCCGATTCTCAGAGTTGTTGTTCTTTTTTCTTTAGTTTTTTTGTTCATGATCTCTTTTTCTTAGGAACAGCTACGCAGAACACTGCCATTGAACAAGCAACTGCAAGTACGAGCCATACAAATGTCATTGAAGTATCACCTGTGTTAGGAGCGATATACTTATTAACAACAAAAGCAAAGCATCCGAGTTCCTCAGTGAAAATAGTAACTGTACCGTTCTCTGCATCATAGCTGAGAATCTTGATAATGGTCCAGTTCTCACCGTCAAAATGTAATACACCTACTAAATTTGCGACTGTATCAGCCTTTAAGGTGATCTTGTAGCCCTTATGACCGTCTAATACATGCTCTTCGCAATCTTCGTATCCGATGTGGAAAAGATCGCTAATTGAGAGATCGCTTACATTAACACCTTTTTCTTCAGCAATCTTTTTGAGAACTTCTGCAAGCTTAGCGTCATCCTTCTGGCCGGAAATACGCTTATAAGCGTCTTCGAGAAGCTTCCATTCTTCTTCAGAAAGTGAGTATCTGTCTGCATAAGATGTGACCTTGAGCTCTGCGTCACAGCCTTCGGGAGTTTCATGGCTCTCAATAGTGGGAGCATCATTGTTTGAAGGGCTTGAAACAAAAGCTGCGAATGTGGTGAGGCTCAGTGAAAGAACCATCACGATTGTCATAAGAATAGCTGCGAATTTTTTCATAATAAATTCATCCTTTCAATATTAATTAATTTTATTTTGAAATATTAATTTATTCCCGTAGTTTATAAAATCTGCAACAAAATCTTCACCGTACTTCTTTTTTAAAGCAGATAAAGCAATCATCATATTCGGCGCTCTGTCCTTCATATTATGACAGTCAGTACCTATAAAATGAATCTGATTGTTACTGATCATTTTAAAAGCTTTGCTTTTTGTAAATAGTCCGGAAAAGAAGCTCGCATTACATTGGAAGAGAATTCCGTTATAGAGAAGTTTTTCGAGGGTGTCCTTTTTCTGAAACGAAAGATATCTTTCTATGTGGGCAAGAACAACCGTCACATTACCTAACCCTGCAATATTAATAACCTCTTTTATGTCGTATTCACTCCACTTGCTGAACGGCATTTCCAGAAGAAGAAATCTGCTTCCTTCGAGACGAAGCTTCTTCAGGTCCTGCAATTGACTGATTCCGCTATAGAACTTAACTTCAGCACCCAGGCGTATTTCTGTCTCATCCGATAAAGAATTCATCAGTTTCTCATACGCTCTGTTACGACGCTTCAGAAAACTGTCAACAGACTCGTTGTTTGCGTAAAAGTGAGGTGTCACAGCAAATTTTTTTACTCCTTGCTTTTTAGCCTCTTCTATCATCGCAAGACTCTCTTCAACGCTGTGACTGCCGTCATCAACTGCAGGAAGGATATGAGTATGAAAATCTATCATACCTTTATACCTCCTATAACACAGATCATCAGTCGTGATTTATATATGTTTTATAATATCTGTAATAACGCTTATATCTGTATTTGCTGTAATAACCCTTATCACTCTTAGTCTCGTTCATTACACATCCGAGAACATTTACATTTGACAGTCTAAGCTGTCTGAAGCAGGTTTCAAGCTCTCTCTTTTCAGTGTACTCTTCTCTGATAACCACTATCATACCGTTAATGTATTTCGAAACGGCCAAAGCATCTGAAACAAGGTTTACAGGAGGAAGGTCGATAACGATGTAATCGAAATGCTCACTAAGCTCTGCAAGTGTTTTCTCCATTCTTTTTGAACCCAGAAGCTCCGAAGGATTCGGAGGAAGTGTTCCCGCAGGAATGATGTACCAGTTGCGAAGGAAAGGAGATTTGTATTCCTCTATGTCAATTTCCTCAGAACTTCTGAGAAGATCTGTAAGACCCGGAGAATTTTTCATTCTCATCTTCTTAGCAACGGAAGGAATTCTGAGGTCACCGTCAATCAGAAGAACATTTTTATTTGTTTCAGCAAGAACGTATGAGAGGTTGACCGCTGTAGTACTCTTACCCTCACCTCTCATTGAGCTTGTAACACCTATTACGTTACAGCCTTTATTCTCAGGGAGAGTAAACGAAAGGTTGGTTCTGAGCAATTTATACTGCTCTGTTGCGGTGAACTCCAGATTCTTATGAAGGGTCTTCTGGTTATCCGTAATGGAGAAGAAACTTTTTTTCTTTTTATTTTTCATTCTTAACTCCTCCTTTACTTGCTGTTATTAGTGTTGTTACCGGCTCCGGTATTCGGTCCTGTACTCTTTTTGTAATAATAACCGTATTTTTTCGTACCGCCATCAAGAAGATCAGGAATCTTTGCGAGGATGGGATACTGATATGTCTTGATAACATATTCGTCATCATGTACCGTGTTATCCATAAGCGCTGTTATTATGAGCACTACTACCGAAAGGATAATGCCGAGAATGAAGCCTACGGCCGTGTAAATCGTTATACTCGGAGCAACCTTTTCGGTATTTGCCACAGCGGAGTCAACAACCTCCATTGAAGCACCCTCTACAATTTCAGCAACTCTCTGAGGAAGAACCTTTGCGATACCGTTTGCGATCTTCTCAGCCTCATAAGGATTAGTGCTGGTAACGGTAACCTGCATAACCTCTGTCTCATTAACAGGTGCGGACTCGATCATGTCATAAAGATCTTCCCATGTATAATCAATTTCAGTAACATCGATAAGTCTGTTAAGTGTCGTACGGTTTTTAAGAAGAACCGTGTAGGTCTTAGCGAGACTCTGTGCTGCGGTAAGTTCTGACGAGCTGATACTGAATCCGAGATCACCGACATCAAACGAGCTGTTATTAACATAAAGCATAATCGAGGATGTGTAGGTAGGTGTAATCGCAAAAGCGGCTACAGAAAATCCGATCGCACCTGTCAGAATACTGGCGATTGCAACCAACCAGATTTTCTTCCACACAACCTTGACTATATGCGCAAGGTCAACCACATAATAATCTTTGGATTTTTTTTCTGCTATATTATTGTTATCCATCTGTAAGCTCCTTCATCCTTAATTATATCCGTACTTTACTTTAAACTTCACAATACGTACAGAGACGTCTTACCGCAGAAAGAAACAACTTTTCAAGCACGGTAGAAATCAACATATTGTATTATACAAACAATACTCTTACAAATATATTCATTATATACCATAAGACATAAAAATTCAATACTTTTTCTACATTTTAACACTGATTTTTTCTTTAAAAAAGAAAAATTTTCCTAAAAAAAGTCACCGTAAAAATAGCGGCGACTTTTTTCTTCATCTGATTTTTACGCTCTTTACCGCACTCCATGCACCATAAAGCCTTTTCCCTGAATCGGTCTTGTAAGCTCTGACTTTCACATAATATTTCTTGCCTTTTTTGAGCTTTTTGATGGTGTATTTTTTAGCAGAGCTTTTCTTTACTGTAGCTGTTTTTGTGGTTTTCTTAGTGAATTTCTCAGAGGTTGAATACTGCACCTCATAGCCGGTTACACCGCTGACAGCTTTCCATGATGCTGTAAAGCTCTTCGTGCCTGTTTTAACCTTGGAAAGAACTGATTTTGCAGGAATTATTTTAAAGGTAAGCTTTTTGGTGCCACTGTAATTCCCTTTAAAGGTAACGGTAACAGTATATTTACCCGGCGACTTCCTTCCCTTAGAGTATTTAACGGTATAATCAGTACCTTCCGCTAATTTTTTTCCCTTACTGTCCTTTACAGTTACTGAGGGAGTCTTCTTCTTACCGTTATAGGTATAAGAAGAAGCTGAAAGCTTGACTTTTTTCGGAGCATAAATCACCTTAGTGTCAGACACATAACCGCAGTCCCTGCACCTTATTTCTGTTTTTCCGTTTCCGTTGAGAGTAGCTTTAACGGTTACTGTTTCATTTTTGTGAGCTTTCTTAGTTACAGTTTTCTGTGCAAGAATAATCTTGCCACAGTCAGCGCACTTTTTACCTTCCGTAAGCCCTGTTTTTGAACAGGTGGCCTCTGAAGCTTCCAGAGTAATGTATGATTTATGGACGTTAACATCGGGTGAACCGTATTCTTCACCGCAAACGATACATTCTGCAGCTTTTTTACATGTAGCCTTACCGCCCTTATGACCTGCAGCAGGTATTATCTCCATATAAGCCGCAGTTTCACAAACGTCACAGACATAAGTTCTCTCGCCTTCCTGTGTACAGGTGGCACTGTATCCGTAGCGGACAGAATATTTATGCTCTGCGTTATCTTTGCTGTTATCGTCAGCTACTGTATCCGTAGCCTTTTTACACACATCACATACGGATGTTCTGGTTCCGTCTGTAAGACATGTGGCATTACCGTCAGCTGAATAAGTTGTAAAGGTGTGAGCCTTGACAGCAATAATCTGTCCTGAAGAAATATTTCTGTCGCAGGACAGACAGTATATATCTCCCGTATAGCCTTCTGTTGTACAGGTAGCCTCTGCCTTATCTTTAAGATATGTTCCGCCATCATGATTTCCGTTATTCAGCGGCAGCTGCTCGGTATACTGATGAGTGCTGTCATTCAGACATGTATAAGTCTTTATTCCGTGAGTTCTACAGGTAGACACTGAATCAGTCACACCATCATCCCAACTATGGCCGAAAGAGGAAATCTCCGTAACATTCTTCCTTTCATCACAGGTTTTACAGTGAATACTTTTACTGCCCTTTTCCGTGCAGTCAGGCTCCTTATCAACAGTATATTCTGTCTCCCACTCGTGAATATGCGCACCGTATTTCACGGTTGCAAGAGCCGGATATGTAAAGCTGAACATACCGTTTCCCGAAAAATCATTTTTTTCTGTGCGTTCGTCAGCGATAGCTACACCTTCAAATCCGACAGTATCGGAACCTGCAAGAAAGTACGTGTCATAAATTCCGGTGTCCTGATCATCCCAGGTAACATCGACAAGATACCATTTACCGTCATCCATCTGAACATAATTCCACATATGGGAACCGCCTGCATCACCGCTTACGAGAACACAGGGAATATCCAGACGGTCACAGATAATCTTGAAGGTCTTAGCGTAGCCTTCACATACGATACCTCCGTCACCGATAAAAAAGCCTTCTGAGGAATGTGCTCTCTGTCCTGCGTAAATGTTATACCATGCATTATCACAGATATAATCGTGTATATTTTTCAGAGTGTCATATCTGCTGTCTGTTATCCCGAAAGAATTCATAACAGCATCCACCGCATTTTCATACTGTGAAATCTTATCCGAAGCCCCGCTGTATATCTCGGACGGGATGATATCTATTTCTTCAATAACACCCTCATAATCGCCTATATATCCGCCTGATGCAGACACTGAATAAGATATACGCATCGTTCTGAACCAGAAAACCTCAGGATAATCATAAACAAAAGCATCCATAGCTGTTTGTGTGGCAACGCTGAGTTCGTTTTTAATTTCAATGAAATCGCTGTTTTCGACAATAGAACCGTTCAGGATTTCAGCTTTAAAGATAAACGGTGTTTCAAATATACAGGTATATATCCCTGCATTCTTATCCTCAGCATAGTTTTTAACCAGAGAGTCATAAATTTCTCTTGATGCGCCGGCCAGCTGATTTCCGTAGCATCCGTCAAACGCTGTTCTGCGGAATAAACGCATAACACCTGCAGCCCCGTTTTCGGCAAGATAAGACTCTGCGCACTCACCTTCAACAGTGAAGCTGTAATTCTTAACTGTTTCCCTGGCAGCACTTACCGGTATAAAAGGTAAAGAGGCAATAATCATCAGCGCCACCATAAACAGAGAAATGATGCGATTAAGTATTTTCATATTCCTTCCTCCTCCGGAGAGTAAATAAGCTATATCAAAATTAATATAACATATCTCTGTGAAAAAATCAATAAAAACTGTACCGACAGGTTGACGATAAAAAAACTGATTGCAGTCAACCTTGTATTTCTTATTTTATCCGTTCTTCACCTTCAACTCTCTCAGCAGTCCCTCGCAGCCTTCATAAATATCTCTGTAAGCCACATCAAATCTACCCGAGTACCAAGGATCTGCCACATCGCCCTTACGGTCCGTATAATCCATCAGCTTGCACACCTTACCTTCGGGATCTTTACCGAAAATTCTTCCTATATTACGGATATTCATACTGTCCATAGCAACGAAAAGGTCATACTTTCCGTAGTCGCTTTTCTTAAGCTGAACAGCTCTTTTCCCTTCACAGGAGATGCCGTGCTTTTTCAGTTCTTCTCTCGCAGGAGGATAAACGGGATTACCGATGTTTCCCCATATCTCTTCAGTACTGGTGGCTGAAGAGCAGACGGAAAACTCCGACTCTATCCCCTGCTGTCTGATTAAATCTCTGAATATAAACTCTGCCATCGGTGAACGGCAGATATTACCGTGACAGACAAACATTATTTTCATCATACAATCGCATCCTTTATAGCAGCGTTAACCGCTTCTCTTGTTCCGAGCAACCATTCGTCGCTGTGAGGATAATCACGGAAGGAAAGATTATGCTTACCCTTTTCCTCAATTATATCAATACATGTTTTCTTATCCGTAAGCTTTTCAAGAGTGTTAAGAGCAGCCATATCCTGAAGAGCATCATAAAAAACCTTAAGTCGCAGCGAATGATATGCCGTTCCGTCCTTCGCAGGATAAACTATGTAGCTGTCACCCGAAGGGAATTCTTTACCCGCATCGGAAACCTCAAAGGGATTTACGGTTGCTTTGGAGAGTCTGGTAAAATAGAAATTATATCCCCACTGCAAAAAGCCTCTGATGTCATATTTGAACATCTGATAGCCGATTACTCTCGTTCTCACAGAATCATTACAGAAAAATCTGTTTGCTACATTATGATTATTCTGTGCACTGCAATAATAAACCCAGAGTTCCTTTACATTACCGATAAATTTATCAATATGATCATTTGCAGGAATAGGATTGGAAACGATTTTCTTTTTATAGAAGGAATAATCCGAGAGAGCATCCACTATTTTATAACCTTCATAAAGACTGTGAATGTGCATCGATGCTTTTTTATAAGCACGAAGCATAGAACTGTTAGGCTCATCACTCACGTGAATGAGCACCTTATCTCTGAGATTTCTTTCTTCAAGATATTTTTTCAGTTCAACAGAAAGAGCAGTCAGGAATTCTTTATACTTATGTGAATTAGCTCTGGTCCTCCAGCCGAAAATCTTCTTATATTCGCCGTCAACCGTCGCCATAATTTTAGGAGCGTGCTTAGCCCCCCACTGGGTATAAAAATGAGCAAGCTCGAAATATTCCACACCGCAGCGCTGAGCCATTTCTATCCACTGTGTAAGCTTATCAAAGTTAAATGAGTAAACACCTTTGTCCAGTGTTATGTCGATGAGCTGAACTGTAGGTCTTTCCTTACCCTTCTGCGTATCGAGAGGAGGAGTGAATATAGGTGTAAGAACACAGTTCATTCCGTACTCTGCCGCAGTTTTAAGAAAGTTTTCTGTTACTCTCCAGTATTCGTCAGAGAAAGCCTCGAATCCGTAGTGAGACATAAGGCAGTCCGTATGAAACCAGCAGGTATAAACGAAATCCTTAAAATCCAATGTCGCATCGATAATTTCAATATCAATACCTGCATTTCTGTCACCCACGGTGAAATCTATTCTGTATTTACCTGCATCGTTAACAGAAGCATCCACCTCAAACCAAAGAACTGTTATCCCTTTTTTAACGTTAAATTTCCCCTCAAAAGGTAAAAGCAGATCGGGGTAATAACCGCTTTTACTGTATCTGAAATAGTTATCAGCGCCTTTTTTAAACATAGGAAAGTCTGATCTGATATGCTCAACTGTATATATGCGCATTTCCTTCAAGGTACTTTCATACATCAGTTCAGCTTCACAGTCCTCATCCGTTTCTATCGCAAGCTGAAAAGATTTCTTTTCATTTTTCAGCATAGAAAAACCTCGGTAATCTGCTTCAGGCATTTTATCACTGTCGTAAATTTTTTCGAGAGAAGATAAGATTTTCACATTATTTATACTGCTCATACAAACACCTCATAAAATGGTAATTTAATTATTTTTTCATTCATCTGATACTAAGTCAACATCAGGATTGAATCATTATTATTTATTATATCAAAAAATAATAAGCTATTCAATAAATATCGGGCAATTAAATTATTACTTTGCACCGATAACAGCATAATATGGCTTATATCTGAACTCTATTCCATCAGACATCAGTTTACTTTTAACATATACAGTGTAATTTTCGCTCATAAACGTAAGAAAAAACACTCCCCGTTCAGAGGAGTGTTTTAATTATAGCTTTTTTATAAAAAAGTTAGAATTGAATCAGTCTTCCTTTTTCTTAAGACATACAACTGCTGCAGCTGATGCGATTGTAAGAGTTGCCATAGCAACTACAACTGCGGAAGTGTCACCTGTCTTAGGAGTTTCGGTAGTAACAACTGCGGGCTTCTTAGTCGTTTTTTCTTCTGTGGTTTCTTCTGTGGTTTCTTCTTCAACCTCACCGATGAAGCCGATGTACATATTAGCAAAGAAGTTAACGATTTCGTTATCAAGAATGCCTTCGATTGTTGCAGTATCAAGACCAAGTGCTGTAAGGCCGCTCTTAAGAGTTTCAGCAAGACCTGCTGTAAGATTGGTTACAGTAGCTGCAAGATCCTGTGTTTCGCCGCCTGAAAGAACTGCTGTGCTGCTGAGTACGCTTGTGATATCGAAACTTCCGAGTGCACTGAGGTCAAAATTTGCAAGGTCAATACCTGCGCCTGACATTGACTCTGAAACCACAGCGAGGAGAGATTCGAGGTTTGATGCATCAAAACCGCTAAGCATATCAGTAAAAGCAGAAGTATCTGTGCTGAGTACGCTTGTGAGCCAGCTGAGATCGAGAAGTTCAGCTTTAACTGCAGCCTTTGTAGTGCTTTCAGTTTCTTCACTGCCTGATAAGTACTTATCAAGTGCAGCTTCCATCTCTTCTAAATCCTCAATATCTACACCGCCTGCTATTTCCTCAAGTTCAACATCGGAAAGAGCTGCAGATGCAGTGGGAACAAGCATGCATACACAAAGCATAGCTACTACGAGAATACCTAAAATCTTTTTCATGTAAAATCTTCCTTTCTATAGATTTATATCAACGGCAATGCCGCAATATACAAATCATCTAAAATATTATACAATATATAGTATAAAAAATCAATATCAAATCTAAAAAATCTTTCAAAAGGATGAACTTTATAGCTTATTACCAAGTTACAAGCACATCAAGTCCGTCAGTTGCATAATCTTTACCAAGAACCATACCGTTAGCCTTGAGAGAATCACAGAAACCGAGGAGCATATCGTAGTCCTTCATAGTAATACGGCATTTGAGCGAAAGCTCTGAGCGGTCCGTAAGATTATCGAGTGTGCCGGGGACAAAGCCTGTACACCACCAATATTTGCCGTAATCTCTGTGGTAAATCTCCTTACCGTCACGGTAGCCTGTAAGCTCCATATAAAGAGCATCTGCATTGCTTGCAGCATCGTAATGTTCATTAGGTCTGTTTTTCGGCTTGGTATAAACACCGATTTCGTGGCCTACAAACACAAGACCGTACTGACCCTTCCAGAACTGAATCATCCAGTTCTGATCCTTGTAGTCGAACTTACAGCGCATAGTATCCATATAAATGGTAACAAGACCTGCCGCTACGTCGAAAACCTCATGATAACCGAACTGTCTCTGCCAAGGGTCACTGCTTGTATAATAGAAGTTACCATTAGTATCGTACTGATATCCGGCAAGACCTTCATCAAAAATACCGCCGTTATTCTTATCGCCGCTGTTATTGTTCTTCTTTGTAGTAGTTTTATTATTATCAATAACAGGAGCTGTAGTTCTTTCTGTGGTAGGCTCAGTAGTAGGTTTTGTGGTTGTGGGAGCAGTTGTGGTCACCTTAGTGGTGGTAGTTGCGGAAGAAGATACAGGGAAAGTAGTGATAACACTTTCGATCTTAAGAGTGGGAGATGAATCTGCACCCGTAGTGGGAGCTGTTGTTGTGGGCGCTGTAGTGGTAGGCGCAGTGGTCGTCGGAGCAGTGGTAGAAATCTCATAAACGGGTGGTACTGTAGTACCCGGTTCTATCTTATTGCTCATCGATCTTACTGCGAGAAAAGAACCGCCGCACACTACAATAAGTGCCACAACGATCAAGATGTTAATTTTATTCTTTTTTAAATCCATATTTATGTAATCCTCCTGAAGGAAATCTATTTTTAAACCTATTACAGGTACTATAAGATTAACAGAAAACACGACAAAGGTCAAGTGAAATTTTACATTTTTAAAAAATATTTATACCTTTTTTAAAAATAAAAGGACAACCGCTGAAAAAGCAGTTGTCCGAAATTAAATCATCAGTTATTTCCGAAGATATTTCTGCCCTTGAAAACAGGAAGAACATCGCTTTCATCCTCATCGGGTTCATCAAAAATTGAACCTGTTTTCTTGGGAGGAGTTTCGATTACATCGAATGTCTGTGAAGGAGCGGTATTTTCATTTGAAGGTACTTCCTGAACGGGAACTTCAACTACGGGAGCCTTCTCTGCTGCAGGTCTTGCGCTCTGTTCAAAAATAGAAGCAAAACCCTGGCCGAATTTAGTAGAAGCGAAATCTACAGCATCTGCACCCATAGTAAAGATAGAACCTGCAGAGCTCTTTGTTGACTGGCTGATAAACTCGGGAGCTGCACCCTGCTGTGTGGGCTGAGCGTTCTGCTGTGCATCTGCTGTGTTCTGAGGAGCTTCCTTGTTTTCGAGGCCGAAGCCTGTAGCGATAACGGTGATGCGCATCTCGTCGCCCATTTCTTCGTCGAATACAGAACCGAAGATAATGTTTGCATCGGGATGTGTAGCCTCAGAAATAAGAGTACCTGCCTGTTCAATCATATCAAGAGACATATCTGAAGAACATGTAACGTTAATGATAACACCGCTTGCACCGTCGATAGCAGTTTCGAGAAGAGGACTGGTGATAGCCTGCTTGGTAGCTTCGGCAGCGCAGTCTGCACCCTTACCGGAACCGATACCCATATGAGCAAGACCCGCATCCTTCATTACACTCTTGATGTCAGCAAAGTCAAGGTTAATGTAACCGGGAACCTTGATTGTATCTGAAATGCTCTTTACACCCTGCCATAAAACATTGTTTGCTTTACCGAAAGCATCCTTCATTGAAAGAGACTTGTCACCGAGAAGCTTAAGTCTTTCATTAGGAATTACGATAAGGCTGTCCACATGCTTTTCGAGCTCTCTGATACCGTCTTCCGCCTGCTGCATTCTCTTTTTGCCTTCGAATTTGAAAGGTTTGGTTACGATACCTACGGTAAGTGCACCGAGCTCTCTGGCGATTTCTGCTACTACGGGAGCTGCACCTGTACCTGTACCTCCACCCATACCGGCAGTGATAAACACCATATCTGTAGAACGTAAAGCATCAGCGATTACATCACGGCTTTCCTCTGCTGCCTTTCTGCCTACAGCGGGGTCACCGCCTGCGCCCATGCAGCCTGTAACCTTTTCACCGATCTGAATCTTATGTGTTGCCTTTGAATTTTCGAGAATCTGTCTGTCAGTATTGATGGAAAGGAATTCTACACCGATAATACCTGACTCAACCATTCCGTTAACGGCATTACCGCCGCCACCGCCGACACCGACTACTTTGATCTGGTTATAAGCGATGTTTTCGTTATCCATTACGAAGCCCATTTTACTTCCTCCTAAATATATTCTAATCTGATAATTTAAAGTTTATATGCTGCACACAAAAAGGTACAACAACCTATTATTCAAGTCATTATAACACAGTATTTCAAAAAATACAATAACAAACTGCATATTTTTTATTACGAAAGTTCAGCTGTTATTTTTTCATACTTCCCGGCTTAAAGGTAGTCTGTCCCTCGAAACGTGTTTCGATATAGCCTGTCTGACCGTTAATGATATCTTCATCCTTTTCGATAACATTTACTGCGGACTCAATCTGTACCTCAAGTCTGCTGCAGTCACCGAGATAGATATTTATTCTCGAATCATAAACGACACTTACGTCCTTAAGGTCTGCCACATTTATAACACCCTTGGGAAATTTACCGCTGTTTTCCAATGCAGTCGCAATCTGCACCGCTTTTTCGTACTTTTCTTTATTATTTTCCGAAGGTACGAAGCTTTCACCTGCTACAGCTGTCTGCTCTTCGAGACCCTCCACAAGATACCTTCCGTCAGTGAGCTTTTTCTTTTTAAGCGACAGAACCTTTCCGTCTCTGTCAACACAGATATATCCTGTATTCCCCGAAATAAGAAGTCTTTCCTGCGTAGAAGTGATGTCCAGATTAAGAGTATCCGGGAACTGATAATCCACCTGTACAGCCTTGATATAGGGAAGATTTTTAGTAACTGCTTCATTCACAGCCTTTTCTCTTACGCTGAGCATATTTATACCCACATAGACATTAGCCGTTTCAGTTATCTTTTTATTTTTATAGGGACTTTCACCGTTTATGTTTATCACGGCTACGGGAGCACCCTTCTGATAGGCATAAACACACACAAAGCAAGCTACCGCTGCAAGAACTGAAACAACCGTAATACCGGCTATAAGCTTAGCTCTCAATCTGGTGGCCCGGCTTTTTTTCTTTCTCATTTCATCATAAGAAACACCCTGTCTGCTTTTCTCTTTGGCCTTCTCTCTCGATCTGGCGCGCTCACGGGCTCTCTTTTTTTCCTTTTGCAGTCTCGCCTGCTCTTCTCTTTCAGAAATATTTCTCGTATCTCTGCCCTTAGGCTCACGGCTTTTACTCCCTACAGGCCTTTTGACTTCAGACGTTCTCTTTTTCTTTTCTGTTTTATTCGTTTTTTCAGTAGTTTTCTTTTTCTGAGTCGGCTTAGCCACTTTTTTTCCGCCTTCGGAAATTCTGTCGGCAGTTACATCAGCTGACTGAGCACGTTTATTCTGAGTTTTTTTCTGTGCTGCAGCATTCTGTTTTCCCTCAGATGAAGACTTTTTAGTCTGTTCAGGTCTTTTTCTGACAGGAGTATCTTTCTGCAGAGACGGGCCCCCACTTATAGGCTCCCACATCGAAGAAGTCACATTCTGCACTGTTCTTCCCGTATTTCTTCCGTCATATCCGCCGAAGGGATTTTTACTGTCTGCCATAAAATACACTCCTTTCAAAAAAATAAGACAACTGCTTAGTGGCGTTAAACCGCCGCCGACAGTTGCCGAAAAATGAGTCAATGCTTTATACGCTTTATATCTGCGCCTAAAATTTTAAAACTTTCCTCTATTTTTTCATAGCCTCTGTCAATATGACTTACATTACCTATTTCGGTACTGCCCTTTGCCGCAAGACCCGCCACCACGAGAGCGGCACCCCCTCTTAAATCCGATGCAGTAACCGCAGTTCCGTGCAGCTTCTTTACACCATCGATAAGAGCAATCTTGCCTTCAATTTTAATTTTTGCACCCATCCTCACAAGGTCACTGACGTGCTTGAACCGACTTTCAAATATATTTTCGATTATAACACTGGTTCCCTGTGCCACTGTCAGCATCGCCATAACCGGAGCCTGTGCATCGGTGGGAAAGCCCGGATAGGGCATGGTTCTTATGTCACGGACAGCACGCAAAGGGCCGTCTGCCCGTAATCTTAAAAAGCTTTTTCTGTCGTCGATACGGCATCCCGCACTTTCAAAAACGGGTATTACCGTGCGGAAATGGTTGGTATTTATTCCGTGAAGAGTGATATCTCCTCCGGTTATCGCTGCACCTGTCATATAAGTAAGCGCCACTATTCTGTCTGCCATCACAGTGTAACGGCATCCGTGAAGCTTCTTTACGCCTTCGATTATGACCGTTCCCTGCATACGGAAGCTGATTTTACATCCACATTCATTAAGGAAAGCCACCAGGTCATATATTTCAGGTTCTCTGGCTGCATTATGGATTATGGTTCTTCCTTTCGAAAGAGCGGCGGCAAGGATAATATTTTCCGTAGCTCCCACACTCGGAAAAGATAAGCTGATAACGGAAGAGCTGTTATCCTTAACCTTTTCGCAGCGGATGTAGCCGTAGTCCTCTTCTATCTTATATCCCATAATACGCAGTGAGCTAAGATGCAGGTCAATAGGTCTGAGCCCTATTTCACATCCGCCCGGCGCCGAAAGCTCTGCTTTCCCCATTCTTCCGAGAACAGAGCCAAGAAATACAATAGACGAGCGCATTTCTCGCATCAGAGAATCAGGTATATTATAGCACGAAACAGAGGAAGAATCAACGGTGACCGTATTATTTCCTGTTTTTACTTTACATCCGAGATGTCGGAGAATGGCGATGGCAGCCTTAGTGTCCGTAAGCTCGGGACAGTTATGTATCTGACAGACACCGCCCACAAGAACAGCAGCCGCTAAAATAGGAAGAGAGCTGTTTTTCGATCCCTGCACCGCCGTTTCTCCCGTAAGAGATCTTCCCGGATTAACGATTAAACTGTCCATAAAATCACACCTTTCACCCCATTGTATGCAAAAGGGATAAAAAGAGTGAATTTAAAAGAAAAAAACTTAATTTTTTATGAGAGAAACCACTATATCCGCTATCTGCTCTTTAGCATCACAGATAGACATAGCCTTAGCGTTACGTTCCATCTCTTCTCTTTCAGCCTTGTTCTTTACGAGAGAACAGAAAAGGCAGTCCATCTTTTCATCTGTAAGATCTTTTTCTTCTATAACATAAGCTGCACCTCTGTTAACCAGAGCCATAGCATTATGATACTGATGATTTTCAGCCACATTAGGTGAAGGAATGAGAATAGATGCTTTACCTAAAGCCTGAAGCTCCGAAAGTGTAGATGCGCCTGCACGGCATATTACCACATCGGCGGCAGACATACATCTGTCCATATCGCTTATGTATTCACGGATTTCCACATTGGGAGTCTTTTCCGTGTCCACACCCATTTCCTTAAGCTTTTCGGGCACCCATAAACCATACTGACCCATAGCGTGAAGGAATCTGATGTTTTCATCCTTGTGATGGTCTGCAATAAGTCTGGTCATAGCCTTATTAATAGTAGCTGCACCGAGACTTCCGCCCATGGAAAGCACGAGAATTTCACTATCCTTTATACCCATTTCAGCTCTTGCGAAATCTCTGTCAGCCTTAAGCATCTCCCCTCTTACGGGAAGACCTGTCACTACGGGTGGATTTTTACACTGAAGATATTTTTCCGCATCCTTAGCTGTAAGCATTACACGGTCAACTGTTTTAGCAAGAGTTTTATTAGTTACGCCGGGAAAGGCGTTCTGCTCGTGAATGGCCGTGGGAATACCCATTTTAGCCGCCATACGCAGTACGGGACCGCTGACATAACCGCCGAAGCCTACCACCACATCGGGTGAAAAGCCTTTGATTATCTTCTTTACTGCTGAAGAGGATGTAAGGAGATAAAATACAGCGAGGATGTTTCTTATGATATTTTCGAGAGAAATCTTTCTCTGAAAACCTGCGATACGGATAGTTTTTAGATTGAACCCCGCATTCGGCACCAGCTTCGTCTCCATTTTACCCTTGGCACCTACGAAAAGAATTTCCGCATCGGGGTATCTTTCTCTTATTTCACCTGCTACGGCAAGAGCAGGATTAATGTGTCCGCCCGTTCCGCCTGCGGCAAACAGTATTTTCATTTAAATCATTCCTTTTCAACTTTTGAATTTCTCGAAACCGACAGGATGATACCCATCTCAATCAGCAATACCAGAAGTGCTGTACCTCCGTAGCTGAAGAACGGAAGCGCCATACCTGTGTTCGGTATAAGGTCTGTAACGACCGAAATGTTAATTATAACCTGAAGAGCTACCTGAATCATTATGCCCATTACCACCAAAGAACCGAAAAGATCCTTACATTTGGCGGCAATCATAAAGCCTCTGCAGATAAGTGCAGCAAAAAGAATAATTACAAATGCCGCACCGATAAATCCGAATTCTTCACAGAAAACAGGGAAAACAAAGTCGTTCTGCGGCTCGGGGATATACAGCTGCTTCTGTTTGGAGTTACCGAGACCGACTCCGAAAAGTCCACCTGAACCGATAGCATATAGACCGTTTACGGTCTGTCTTCTGTTTTCGATGTAAGCGGGATTATCCTTATCGAGCCAACACATAATTCGGCTGGCAGCAAAACCGAAGCCATCGAGAATATCAGGCTTGATTATTACAAGAGCAACCACTGCACCAATAGCTCCGAAAACTGCGGCAAAGTACACCTTTTTGGTTCCGCTCAGCCATGTCATAGCAATAGCCATAAGCATAAGAAGAATAGCTGCTGAATAATGCTTTTCCAGGAGAACAAGACCGAAATAAGACACTGCTACCACAGCCAAAAGAACACAGGCTGAGAAGGGAGTCTTGGCGAAAGAGAAAATCTTTTTCTCGAAATCGGAGAGTGTATCCCTGTCGGGAGTAAATTTGCCGATTTTATTTTTCGGTGCTCTGAGAGCATTTTTCATAACACATATCATATATGCCATTACGATAATAAGAGTGAACTTCGCAAATTCAGAAGGCTGAAGCTGAAAACCTCCGATATAAATCCAGCGGCTCGTTTCCGCATCACTACCTATGTTATATATCAGAGTATACACGAGAACTGCCACAGTAGTAACATAAGCAAAGGGAGCAAATCTTCCGTTAAAAACTCTGTAGTCTATTTTACTGAAAACGGCCATAAAGATAAAGCCGACCACCGCATTCTTTAACTGTGAAAAGAAGAATTCGTTGGCGTCACCTCTGTTATAGGTCGCATAAGCATAGGATGCCGAATACATAGCGATGATACCTACTGTAAACAGAAGAAGCACTATACAGGCAAACACCACATCGAAGCTTCCCTGCTGAATAAAGTTCGTTCTGACTTTGCTTTTGGCATTGTTGTAAAGAGCGACAGGTCCAATTATTTTAGTTTTTTTGGTTTTATTAGCCTTGACGGCTTTTTTCTTCATACCTTTCCCTCCTACCTCATAAATTCCGAAAATATATTTTATACTGTGAAATACATAACAGCTACACCGATAATACAACCGATAAGGCTTACGGTGCTGAATACGGCAACAATTTTATTTTCACTCCATCCGGACATCTCAAAATGATGATGGATGGGAGCCATTTTAAATACCTTCTTTTTGCGGATTTTTATGGAGCCTATCTGGATAACATCAGAAAGAGCCTCAATAACATAAACGATACCGATGGGAAGAAGAATAATCGGACAGTCGACACAATAAGCGAGAGCTACGACGAGACCGCCGAGGAACATTGATCCCGTGTCACCCATAAACACCTTGGCAGGATAACGGTTCCATACCACATAACCTGCACAGCTTCCTGCAAGAGCCGCACCGAGAATACCTACGGATGTAGTCTTCATCATAAGTGCGATTACGGCAAAGGCAACACCTACGGGAATAGTAACTGTACCGCAGAGTCCGTCAATACCGTCAGTAAAGTTAACGGCATTGATTGCACCGTAAATTACACAGACACTGAAAACACAAAAAAGAATAATTCCGCCTACCGAGTCGAAATTAACCTTACCGTAGAAGGGAATGTACATGGATGTGCTCTCACTGATAACAAGAGAAGCAAGATAAGCCCCGATAATAAGTACCTGAGGAATGGTTTTCTGAATTTCTGTAAGACCTAAATTTCTCTTTTTTACTACCTTAATGTAATCATCTGCGAATCCGACAAGAGCAAAGCAGACAGCCATAAGTATACCTGTGAAAAGCTTCGTGTACTGCTGATATCTCGTTATGTCGAGCTCAGCAAAAATCTGAAGGCCTGCCATTTTACAGATAAGAAATGTAACAGCCGTGGCAAAGATAGTACCGATGATGAACATAATACCGCCCATAGTGGGAGTACCCTGCTTTTTGGCGTGCCAGTTAGGTCCGATGTCCGTGAGAATATTCTGACCGAATTTAAGGTTATGAAGCACGGGAATAAGCACATAACCTAAAAGTGCCGTTACAGCAAAAGAAATAATAAGTGAAATAACGAGTGATAAAGTGCTTGTCATTTAAAACATTCCTTTCAAATATCTTTAAGGGTAATTACCCTAACAGTTCCTTGATGATTTTTCTTTCGTCCATAGGGATTTCCTCCCCTTTTACCGACTGACTGGTTTCGTGACCTTTACCTGCCAGAAGAATTATATCATTCTCCTTGGCATTTTTCAAGGCAAATTCGATAGCCTTTCTTCTATCCTGATGAATGAACATAGGAGTTTTTGTACCTTTTACGGCACCCACTATGTCTCTGATTATATCCATAGGCTCTTCGTTTCTCGGATTATCGCTTGTAACGATAACCATATCCGAATAATCGGCGGCTATTTTACCCATCTCTCCTCTTTTATCCCTGTCACGGTCCCCTCCGCATCCGAAAACAGTTATGACTCTGTTTTTCGGGAAATTACCGAGAGTAAGAAGAACCTGCTTAAGACTGTCGGGAGTGTGAGCGTAATCGATTATCACCTTGAAGTCCCTGTCTGTAGGAACTATCTCAAATCTGCCTCTGACACCGTAGAAATTTTTAAGTGCCGCCGAGCAGGATTCGAGAGAAACGCCCAAAGAAAGTGCGGTTATAATCGCCGCCATAGAGTTAGACACATTATAAGCACCGGGAATTTTCAGCTTTATGCGGTGAATAAGTCCGTCAGAGACGATGGCGTAATCGGTAACGCCTTCGCTGAAGTTTATTGCTTTGGCAGTGAAATCCGCCTCATCGCTTTTCAGTGAATAGGTTTTCACCTCACCTGCCGAAGCGACAACAAATTCATCTCTGTACTTATCATCATAATTTATTACAGAAAGACGACTAGAAGAAAAGAGCAGCTTTTTAGCATTCTTGTAATTTTCCATATCGCCGTGGTAGTCAAGATGATCCTCTGTGAGATTAAGGAAAATACCTACCTCGAAATCAAGTCCGTACAGTCTCTGCTGAATGAGACCCTGTGAAGAAGCTTCGATTATACAGTATTCCGTGTTACATTCAGTCATCTCTCTGAATTTCTTATGCATATAAAAGCTGTCGGGAGTAGTAAGATGAGCTTCGCTGTTTTCTCCGCATAGCTTATTGCAGACAGTACCGAAAAGGGCGCACTTATGCCCTGCCATGGTAAGGATATTATATATCATCGTGCTGACAGTGGTTTTTCCGTTAGTACCCGTCACACCGATGAGGCGGAGATTTTTATGGCAGAAGCCGAAAAATGCGGCACATAAAAGTGAATAGGCCTTTCTGCTGTCCTCTACGATAACCGTATTTTCACATACGTTTTTTTCTGCTATTACCGCCACTGCACCCTTTTCAAGAGCCTGACGGACATACTCCTCCCCTTTTTCATGGCAGACAAAGAGAGTGTCCTGTCTGACCTTACGGGAATCGTCGGTAATATATTTTATATCCTTATCCTCATTTTTATACTCGATACCTGACTGAAAAAGCAATTTGGAAATAAGCATAGTGTTCCTCCGTTAAAAGTACACGGTATCAATCGACTGCTATATTTTCCTGTCGGAAGTATACCGTAATGTTCGAACCTGCGTCAACGGTCGTCTCCTTGGCTATATCCTGATTATAGGAAAGTGCACCTGCTGTTTCCGCAGGACCGGAGAAAATAACGTTGAGACCGTTTTCTGTCGCAAGAGTGTTTACCTGAGAGGCCGTGAGACCTGTGAAATCGGGAACTTTTACTTCCTGTGATTTTGAATCCTTTTCTGTATAGAGAATAATTACGCCGTTTTTAGGTATGCTCTGACCGGCTGCGGGAACCTGAGAAACTACCGTGTCACCCTTACCGATAACCTTAGCCGTGAAACCTTCCGCCGCTGCAGCCACCTTAGCTGAGCTCATTGTCTTGCCTACAAGAGTCGGCGTAACTCTGCTTACTGCTGCGAGCTCATCTGCAGTGTACTGAGGCTCTACATTCATATAGTCGAGTGTAGCCTCCATAACCTCTTTCGCAATAGGAGCAGCCAGAACACCACCGCCACGGTAAGCACCCGGAGCATTATCGACGCCCACAAGTATGGCTATTTCCGGGTCATTTGCCGGAGCGAAGCAAACAAAGGATGCGATGTAAATATCTTCGTCTGAGCCGTCATCGAGCTTTTCCGCTGTAGCCGTCTTGCCAGCCACACGGTAGCCTGCGATATAAGCGTTTTTACCTGTACCGCTTTCTACTACGGCTTCCATCATCGAACGCACCTTGGCACAGGTGGATTCGGAAATTACTGTCCTTCTGACAGTAGGCTCTGTCTCTGAAACAACATTACCGTCACTGTCCACTATCTTGTCTACGAGATAAGGCTTCATCAGCTTACCGCCGTTAGCAATAGCACAGGTGGCAGTGATAAGCTGTAAGGGACTGATTCTGACCGACTGACCAAAGGATGTACTTGCAAGGTCAACCTTCGACATAGTCTCCTGCTTATGAACATAGGGATAAGCCTCATTTCCCGTATCTATACCGGTCCTTTCGGTAAAGCCGAAGGCCTCAAAGTATTTATAATAATTATCCTTGCCGAGATTCTGTCCGACATGAATAAATCCGCAGTTACAGGAATTCATCAGCATCTGTGTAAGAGTCTGTGTGCCGTGAGCCTTATTCTGAGCACATCTGTAGGTAATGTCCGCTATTTTATTATAACTGCGGCAGGTGTAAGTAGAATTCAGCGTAGCAGTGCCTTCTTCGAGAGCGGCAGCTGCTGTAAAAATTTTAAAGGTAGAGCCAGGCTCATAGGTGTCCGTTACACAGAAGCTGCTCCACTGGTCGTAAAGAAGACGGCTGTATTCCGCATTATATTCCTCACTGCCCTCTTCAAGCTCCTTAAGCAAGCTTTTATCTGCTGATTTGATAAGCTTACCCGGCTGTGTAAGGTCGAAATCCGGCTTATCGCTCATAGCCAGAACTGCACCTGTATCAACATCCATAACTATACCGTAAACACCGTCAGGCTTAATGCTTTCGAGAGCCTGATCCAGCGCATTTTCGAGGTAAGACTGTACATTCTCATCAATAGTGAGAACCACACCGTTACCGTCAGTGGCATCGAAAACAGTTTCATAGCTTGACTCGAGCACATTACCCCTGGAGTCCTTGGCAGTTACTATTCTTCCGCTTTCACCGCTGAGAACATCGTTATAGTATTTCTCTATACCTGTCTCACCGTTACCGTCGGCATTTACTACGCCGATGAGCGTGGAAGCGAACTTTTTCTGAGTGTAAACTCTTTTACTGTCATTTTCGTAGGAAAAGAATTTAGCAGGTCTTACTTTTCTGTCCTTCAGCTCAGTTACGGTTTTTCCCCAGCTCGAGCTCTCCACCGGTACCTGAAAAACATATTCTGTCTCAAGAAAACTCTGAAGTGCGATTTTCTGTGTGGGAGTAACCTCTTTCTTTACACGGACATACTTACTGTCGGGACGTGTTATGAGAGCTTTTACATCTTTAGTTTTCGACGATACCGCTTTAGCTATACCTTTGGAAAGATAAGTGTAAAACTCCTCGAGGTATTTTTCATCATAGCTTTTGAAGGATCTTCTTATTTCATCGGGATTACAGCATAAAATCCACGCCGATGTACTCGTTACAAGAGGTGTCATATTACGGTCGTAAACAGTACCTCTCACTGCATCTATAGTTTCATCGTAAAGCTGATTCCTGGCAGCGGCTTCACGGTATTCTTCACCGTGAAACACCATTATATAGCCTACTGCACCGAGATTGACACAGAAGAAAAATACCATAAACAAAGCAACAAGACTTTTTACTCTTTTAACAAAAACAAGGTCTGTTTTCCTTTTTACTCTGTCTTTGAATATCCGTATATACAACCTCAATCACTCCTTAATAAATATCCAAAACAGGGGCTGCATAGTAAATCATACTTTTACAGTCCCCTTTTTAATTAATATTCATCTTATTTTATTTTTATTTGCCTTATTCGCCGTTACGGGATAAAACAACTCTGTTCCCCTTTTCGGAGGTAAGATAGATTTCATTTTCGGGAGTAACCTTTACGAGACCTAACTTTTCCACGGCGAACTTATCGATATTTTCCACACTCTTAAGTGCTGTAAGCTTAGCGTTAAGCTCTTTGTTTTCCGCCTGACAGATAACGAGATTTTCATTAGCTGACTCGAGTCTGTTTTTAGCCTTATCCTTTTCAATAAAGCTGTTACAGGCAACAGCAAACATAGCTAAAACCACACAAAGAAAAGCCGCAGCCTTCATAAGCTGAAGTGTAGCCTTTTTTCCCTGTGCCGCCTCTGACTGCTGCACCTTATTAATGTTTACATTCTGCTGTGTTTTCTGCTTTTTCTGTTCTCTTTCGACAGGCTGTGCAGGTGCGGCATTACTGTAGCCGTAATCATATCTGTATGCGTTTTCTGCTGCCATCTTTCTTCACCCCAAAAATTAAATGTCAATTACTCTTTCTCTCTGATTCTTTCCACACATCTGAGTGTTGCGCTCCTGGAACGCTGATTCTCTTCTATTTCTCTTTCTGACGGAAGGACTTTTTTAAAAGGAAGCTTTCCTTCCGGTGTCTTCCCGCAGACACATACGGGACAGCTCGGTGGACATTCACATCCCTTACAGAAGGAAGCGAAGGCCTTCTTTACTATTCTGTCCTCAAGGGAATGGAAAGTGATTATCGCCACTCTTCCACCCACATTAAGTGAACCGAACATTTCTCCTACCGTATCACTTATTCTCTGTAATTCCCCGTTTACCTCCAGACGAAGTGCCTGAAAAACTCTTCTGGCCGGATGACCGCCCGTTCTTCTCGTAGCGGCCGGGATAGCTTCTTTAATGATTTCTGCAAGAACCGTCGTTGTCTTTATCTCTTCTCTTTCTCTGTAAGCGACTATGTTCGCCGCTATTCTCTGAGCGAATTTCTCTTCACCGTAATCTCTGAAGATTCTGGTTAAATCCTTCTGTGAATATGTAGCCACAATATCTGCAGCTGACATACCCTGCTGAGACATTCTCATGTCGAGCGGTGCCTCGTTATGGAAGGAAAAGCCTCTCTCGGCCGTATCAAGCTGATGAGAAGAAACTCCCAGATCGGCAAGTATGCCGTCAACCTTGTCTATACCTAATGTGTCAAATATCTTTCTTAAGTTTGAAAAGTTATCGTGAACCACGGTAACACGGCTGTCCGTGCCGATTCTTTCTTTTATTATTTCTATGGCATCGGGATCCTGGTCAATAGCGATAAGTTTGCCTTTTTCCGAAAGCCTTTTAAGGATTTCACTGCTGTGTCCCGCACCTCCGCAGGTACAGTCCACATAAATGCCGTCAGGCTTTATATCGAGAGCGTCTATCGTTTCTTCAAGAAGGACGCTTATGTGGGAAAACTCCATTATGCCGTCCTCCTTTTAACCGAGATTGAGAAACTTACCTTCAGACTGATACTTACGGTAAGCATCCGCCTCATCTTCAAGTGCCTGTTCGTCAGCGACGTTACTTGCAGTAATGGAAGCAAGATATTTCTTGTAGTTAGCGGGACTCATAACCTCGATGTAATCGCCGAAACCAACGAAGATACAGGCCTTTTCGATTTCAGCAGCCTCAGTAATCATCTGATTAAAAACTACTCTGCCCTGGCTGTCACAGCCGGCTGTGTCGGTGCCTAAATGGAACTGTGCGAGAATATTTCTTTTTTCGATGGGAGTTCTCGCTCTCATAAGAGCCTCTTCACGGGAACGCTCGAACTCCTCAGCATTGTAAAGCTGTACGGACGGGTATTTCGAAGCGTGGAATTTACAGATGAACTCTTCACCGAGACCCTTACGAAACTTCACGGGAAGTATGACTCTGTTTTTACCGTCAAGATTATGTTCGTAAGTTCCTAAAAACATTCTTCAAGCACCGTCCTTTCTTTTATAGTTCCGAGAGACTGTCACCACAAACCACCACGAAGCAGATACTAAAATGGGACAAATCTCCAAATTCGTATTTTTATTATAATATGTATAGCTCGGAATGTCAATGGATTTTTGAATATTTTTCAAAAAACTTTTTAATGAAAAAACCTTTATAAATAAAGGGTTTTACGGTCTTATACCAAATCTTGCGGTAGGCGTTTCGGCTACCGCAAAGGAGTAGTGACAGGCATTAAATTACAAGTCAGTCGAGTTTACAAATTATTAACATTCAGAATGATATAAACAGCTTTTTTCAGTAAAAATCGAGAAAAAGCATCGGAAAAAGCAAAAAAATCACCCCGAATCTCCTTTTATGGAGTTCAGAGTGATTAAAATTCAATTATTATCCCTTCGCATCATACCAGGTTTTACCCGAATGTACATCTGCGAGAAGCTTTACTTTCATTTTACAGGCATTTTCCATCTCTTGTTTCAGAATTATCTCTGCCGCCTGTCGGTCTTTTTCAGCACACTCGACAATCAGTTCGTCGTGTACCTGCATAATGAGTTTAGCATCTATATTTTCTTTTAAAAGTCTGTTGTAAACCTTTACCATAGCGATTTTTATAATATCGGCGGCAGTTCCCTGTACGGGCATATTCTTTGCCACACGCTCACCGAATGCCTGAAGCATCTTGTTGCTCGCCGTAAGCTCGGGAAGATATCTTCTTCTGTGGAAAAGAGTACTTACATATCCGTCATCTTTCGCCTTCTCCACTACTTTTTCGAGATAATCCCTGACAGCGCTGTAATGATGAAGATAACCTTTAATGTAATTATCTGCCTCTTTTCTCGTTACACCTATGTCCTTGGCAAGAGAGAAAGCACCGATACCGTAAACGATACCGAAGTTTACTGCCTTGGCACGGCTTCGCATCAGAGGAGTCACCATAAACAGAGGCATATTGAATACCTGTGAAGCGGTTATGGCATGAATATCCTCACCGTTATTGAAACCTTCTATCATAGTGGCGTCATTTGAAAGATGCGCAAGAACACGAAGCTCAATCTGAGAATAGTCGGCATCCACGAGACATCTGCCCTCATCGGCAGTAAAAAAGCGTCTCATTTCTCTGCCAAGCTCTGAGCGGACGGGAATATTCTGTAAATTAGGCTCGGTGGAGGAAATTCTACCCGTTCTCGTTTCTGTCTGATTGAGAGTGGAACGGATTCTTCCGTCAGAGTCGATAACTTTGAGCAGACCTTCGCAGTAGGTGGACTTGAGTTTGGCTAATGTTCTGTATTCGAGAACATCGGCAACTATAGGATACTCCCCTGCCAGTTCTTCCAGTACATCTGCATTGGTGGAATAACCGCTCTTTGTCTTTTTCTTGCAGGGCAGACCTAATTTTTCGAAAAGAGCCACACCGAGCTGTTTGGGTGAATTGATATTGAATTCAAAGCCTGCTTCTTCGTAGATTTTATCAGTAAGTTCCTGCACTTTAAAGGAGAGCTTTTCACCGAAAGCTTGGATACCTTTTCTGTCCACGAGGAAGCCTGTGTTTTCCATATCAGCTAAAACAAGCGAAAGAGGAAGCTCAATGTAACAGAGAAGCTCTGTCTGTCCGTTTTCCTCGATAAGAGAAGAGAGCTTTCCGCAGAGTTCCTTAAACGAAACAGCAACCACAGCCTTTTCTTTTTCGCCTTCATCAGAACATTCCGCATCCGAAAGACAGGAATATTCCTCGCAGAGTCTTTCAGGAGCATAAGAAGAAGCTGAAGGGTTAAGAATATAACCTGCTAAAGCAGTATCCATAACTGCATTTTTTATCTCTATGCCCTTTTTAAGCGCATATTTATAAAGAGATTTAATATCACTTGTATACTTTTTACTGCCGGAAGAAAGAAATGTGCTGACGAAATCATTAAAATCGAAGCAGTCCTTACTTACATACTTCGCCTCATTTTCAAAGGAGAAATAAAGCTTTTCTATTTCACCGTTTCCGTCATAGTCCGTAAGGAAATAAGCCTCATCTTTAATCTTGCCCAAGAGAAGAGGTAAGTCTCTTTCCTCACCGTAAACTTTCTTTTCTTTTTCCTTTTCGGGAAGGACCTGTATTTTCTCTCGGGTCAGACCCAACTTTTCGATGATACCGAACATTTCCAGAGAGACGAGAAGAGAAAGAGCCTTCTGCAAATCGCCCTCGCCAATTTTATAGCTGTCCATATCAAGGTCTACAGGAGCTTCGAGACAGATAGTGCCGAGCTGTCGGCTTAAATATGCCATATCCTTGCCGGCTACAAGCTTATCGTGAATGCCTTTTTTTATGTCAAGCTCGTCGATATGCTCATAGATGTAATCAATGCTTCCGTAGTTACGGATAAGCTCTCCTGCTGTCTTCTGTCCTACACCCGCCACACCGGGAATATTATCGGAAGAGTCGCCCATAAGAGCTTTGATTTCTATCATACCCTTCGGCTCAACACCGTACTCTTCCATAAGCTTTTCCTTGTCGTAAACAGTGGTTACTGCCTTGCCCATTTTCGTGGAGGCTAAAAGGACCTTAGTGTTATCGCTGACAAGCTGAAGAGAGTCTCTGTCCCCCGTGGCGATAAAGCAGAGATCGTCACCCTTACACTGTGCAGAGAGTGTACCTAAAATGTCATCCGCCTCGTAGCCTTCCTTTTCTACTACGGTGTAGCCGAGAGCAGTAAGAAGCTCTTTCAGAATAGGCATCTGACTGCGAAGCTCGTCGGGCATACCCTTTCTGCCTGCCTTATATTCCTCATACATTTTATGTCGGAAGGTCGGTGCCTTAAGGTCGAAAGCCACCGCCGCCCTGTCAGGCTGACACTCCTCACGAAGCTTAATAAGTATATTCATAAAGCCGTAAATGCCGTTGGTAAACTGACCGTCTTTGGTAGTAAGCATTTTAATACCGTAAAAGGCACGGTTTACGATACTGTTACCGTCAATTACAAGAAGCCGCATAAAAAACACCTCTTTTTTATTCGTTAAGGATAAGTATAGCATACTTTAATAAAGAATGATAGATGAAACAAAAATAAATTCCATTTTAAAATGCTAAACGATAAGTGCTAAACGCAAAACGAAGGTCGCGGATTTACTGTTATATAATATTACGCTATCTTTCCGCAAAGAAAGAATTGAAATAAACATCAAAAAGTAAAATTATAATATCCTTCACTCTACGGAATGTATTTATCAGTTTTTCCCGTCCGTTTAGCGTTTTACACTTAGCGTTTCATTAATGATGATGGTGTACCCTGACCCTTGACCCTTGACCCTCATTCATCACTTCACAATGAGGCTCGCTGCATTTCTCCTCGGTTCTTTCCGTTTCAATAACCGAATGCGTTATACCGTGGTGGGAAAGCTCGTGGCGGATTTTTTCTTTAACAGCAGAGAAATCTCCGTCAGTAACCACATGCATGGTAGCACAGTTACTGAATCCGTCCATAGTCCACAGGTGTATATGGTGAACATCAGCTACGCCCTCTATGGAAAGAATGTGTTCTCTGATTTCCTCCACAGATACACCGTCAGGAGCTTTTTCGAGAAAGACAGAAAGACTTTCTTTAAAATTTTTAACGGAATTAATAAGAATAAACAGAGCTACGCCTATGGACATAAGCGGATCGATAAAGGTTAAATCCGTAAAGCGCATTACCACCGCACCTGCCAAAACCACTATCCAGCCGAGAGTGTCTTCGAGCATATGAAGGTTAACGGCTTTTCTGTTAAGAGAATCTCCGTCTCTCGTAAAAAGCACGGCAGAGAAATTAACCGCCGTACCGATTACGGCAAAAACTATCATTCCGTTATAATTTACGGGTTCGGGATTAAGAATACGCAATACCGCCTTATAAATAACAAGTACAGAGCCGAAAAGGAGAATCGCCGTTATCATAAGACTGCCCAGAACAGAATAGCGGAGATAGCCGTAGGTGTAATCATTATCAGGTGCTTTTCTGCTCTTCCTTTCGAAGAAATAAGAAAGACCTATCCCTGCCGCATCTCCCATATCGTGAAGAGCATCGGAAATAATTGCCACACTACCCGTCACCGTACCGCCGACAAATTCTAAGACGGAGAAAAAGAGATTCAGTAAAAAAGCGACTAATATTTTTCTGTCAGTTTTCATAAAGCACCTCATTCAATTACGTGTTCAAGCCCAAGATTTATAATATCTCTCACATGTTCATCATCGAGCATATAAAAAATAATCTTTCCCTCTCTGCGGCAACGTACAAGCTTCGAGGCTTTAAGAATACGAAGCTGATGGCTTACCGCAGAAGCAGACAGACCGAGCATTTTCGCCATATCGCTTACACAGAGCTCCGTACCGGAAAGAGCATAAAGTATTCTGATGCGGTTTGAGTCACCGAAAATCTTAAAAAGCTCCGCCAGGTCGAAAAGCACATCCTCATCAGGCTGACCCTCGGCGAGCTTTTCTGCGGTCTCTTTTTCTATTATGAGATATTCCTTATCCATTATTATCACCTTTTGCTTTATCATTTGAACATCTGTTCAAATATAATTATATGGCTATGTAATTATATTGTCAAGGATTTTTCGAAAAAGATAGTGCATTTTCACTCCTTTTATGTTATAATAAATGGAACTTTTCAAAGGAAGATGATAAATGAAAATAGGTAACATAGAAATAAATTCACGCTCTGCCGCTTTAGCTCCTATGGCAGGCGTGGCAGACAAGGCATTCAGAGAGCTGTGTGTGGAATACGGCGCCACTTATGTAGTCAGCGAAATGGTCAGCAGTAAGGGACTTACCATGTGCGACAGAAAAAGCAAAAAGCTCCTCTCTCTTTCTGAAAAAGAAAGGCCCGCCGCCGCACAGATTTTCGGCAGTGATCCGAAAATTATGGCTGAAAGTGCCGTAAGCTGTCTCGAATATAATCCTGAGGTAATCGACATAAATATGGGCTGTCCCGCACCGAAAATCGCAGGCAACGGCGGAGGTAGTGCATTACTTAAAAATCCCGAGCTTGCTGAAGAAATAATGAGAGCGGTCAAGGAGGCTGTAGACATTCCCGTTACGGTCAAGATAAGACTCGGCTGGGATGCGGACAGCATAAACTGTATCGAAATGGCGCAGAGAGCACAGAGAGCAGGTATGTCAGCCGTAACCCTTCACGGCAGAACGAGACAGCAGATGTACGCTCCCCCCGTAGACCGCAAGATGATAGCAGAGGTCAAGAAAAACATCGACATCCCCCTCATCGCAAACGGCGACATTACCGACGGTCTTTCAGCGGCACAGATGATAGAAGAAACCAACTGCGACTACCTTATGGTGGGCAGAGGAGCTCTCGGCAGACCCTGGGTATTCAGTCAGATTACCGCCTATTTGGAGCACGAGATTATTCTCCCCGAGCCTCCCGTCAGCGAAAGAATGAGAGTTATGGTAAAGCACATCAAGCGCATCTGCGAATACAAGGGCGAAAGAGTAGGTATCCGAGAGGCAAGAAAACACGCCGCCTGGTACATCAAGGGCATTAAGGGTGCCGCCGCCTACCGTCAGCAGGTGGGCATGCTCGAAAGCATAGAGCAGTTAGAGGAACTGGCATTTAAGATAATGATGGAGAATATGTAAATAGTAAAGCCGACAGATTCAAAACGAACCTGTCGGCTTTATTTTTATTCCTTTATTCCGTCTGAGATAACTCTGACCTCATCATTTTCCACGACGGCGAAGCCACCCTGACATTCAGCAGAGAAAATCTCCTTGTCCTTAAAGCTTACGGAGATTCTACCCTCGGCAAGAGAGAAAATAGCCTTGGCGTGACCTTTTCTTATGCCGTAAGAACCCGAAAACTTACCGCTTACACTGTCGGCGATGTTCAGCTTTACGCTGTCACATTCGAGGAAAGGAAACTGACGGTGGGGAGTGAAAAGTGTAAACTTCATTTCTCTCACCCGTGTTCCTTTTTATATTTAGCGAACACATCGTCGATAGTACCGGACATAAGAAAATACTGCTCGGGAATGTTATCGCACTCGCCCGAAAGGATTCTTTCCACACTGTCTACAGTCTTTTCTAAAGGCACATAAATACCTTGCTGACCCGTAAAGCTTTCAGCTACGTGGAAAGGCTGACTCATAAAGCGCTGAACACGTCTGGCTCTCTTTACGAGCTCCTTATCCTCTGCAGAAAGCTCATCCATACCGAGAATGGCGATGATATCCTGAAGCTCTGCGTATTTCTGCAGAACTCGCTGTGTTTCCTTGGCAGTTTTATAGTGTCTGTCACCTACGAAATCGGGAGTAAGAGCTCTCGAAGAGGATTCGAGAGGGTCAACTGCAGGATAGATACCCAGCTCTACTATCTTTCTTGACAGAACAGTAGTCGCATCGAGATGTGAGAATGTAGTCGCAGGAGCCGGGTCAGTAAGGTCGTCGGCAGGAACATAAACCGCCTGTACCGATGTGATAGAGCCGTTACCCGTAGACACGATTCTCTCCTGTAATTTACCCATTTCCGAGGCAAGAGTAGGCTGATAACCGACTGCTGAAGGCATTCTGCCCAGAAGTGCGGAAACCTCACTGCCCGCCTGAGTGAAACGGAAGATGTTATCGATAAACAAAAGCACATCCTTGTGTGACTTTTCACGGAAATACTCTGCCATAGTAAGACCGACGAGAGGCACACGGAGTCTCGCACCTGCTGTTTCGTTCATCTGACCGAAAACAAGTGCGGTCTTGTCAATAACGCCTGACTGATTCATTTCGTTCCACAGGTCGTTACCCTCTCTCGATCTCTCGCCGACACCTGCGAAAACAGAGTAGCCGTCATGCTCAAAAGCGACATTACGGATAAGCTCCATAATGAGAACTGTCTTGCCTACACCGGCACCGCCGAAAAGACCGATCTTACCACCCTTGATGTAGGGTGTCATAAGGTCGATAACCTTGATGCCCGTTTCGAGGATATCCGTGGAGGAAACGATTTCAGCGAAGGGAGGTGCCGGATGGTGAATGGGCCATTTCTCTGCCGTTTCTATTTTTTCTTTACGGTCGATGGGTGTGCCTGTAACATTTACCATTCTGCCGAGAGTTTCTTTTCCGACAGAAATTTTTATAGGCTCACCTGTGTCGGTAGCCTTCATTCCTCGGGACATACCATCGGTGGGATTCATTGAAATACATCTTACCTCACCGCCACCTAAGTGCTGTGAGACCTCAAGGGTATATATTTCTTCATTTACCTTTACTTTTACGGCATTGAAAATATCGGGAATTTCATTCAGTTCAAAGAGAATATCCACTACAGGACCTGTTATTCTCTGTACCATTCCCACTGAGCCTTTTGCCATATCATATATCCCCTTTCATTGAAAATTCTGATGAGATTTCGAGAACATCGGCAGTAACCTGACTCTGACGTTTTCTGTTCATCTCTGTTTCGAGTTTTGCACTGTATTCACAGGCTGTATCATAAGCCGAACGCATAGCCGTAAGTGTAGCCGCCTGTGCGCCGAGGGCAGTTTCGAGCACTCTTTTATAAAGGACACAGAGAAATATTTTTTCTGCCGTATTCTTTATGACAGTCTCTCTGTCGGGAACAAAGAGAGGTGTCTCCCCTTCTGCAGCATCGTCTTCGAAGGTGAAAAGATCTCTGCAGACGGGACTTTGCTTTATCATATTGGTATATTCGGGATATACCGTCTTTACGGATGAAATTTTACCTTCTTCCATAAGTGAACAGATATAATCGAAAAGTTCCCTTACCTGCTCATAGGATGGTATATCTTCGAAGATAAAATTCTTCACCGTCCCTATGCCTTTTTTTTCGAAATATTCCGACGCTTTTTTACCGCAGGAAATGATTATCCCCTTTTCATACATGCCGCTGAAAAAAGACAGAAGCTCCGTATTGAAAGCTCCGCACATTCCCTTATTCGATGTGATAACCACGAAGCAGCAGGGAGCATCAGGATTACTGCAAGAGAAAACCGAATCAAATTCACTGCGGTAGCTTTCATAAAGACGAAGATATTCATCAGCATACTTTTCGTATTCACCGTATATTCCGCTGAGCTTCGAATACTTTACCGTGGATGCAGTTTTCATAGCACGGGTAAGCTTCGTGGTAGAGCGGATGGTCTGTAGTTTTTTCTTTAAGGACTGAACTGTAGCCATAATTATGACCTCGCATTAAACGCACTCAGAGCTTCCCTGAGTTCATTTTTCAGTTCGTCGTCAAATTTCTTTGCCTCTTTAATCTTAAGGGCAAGGTCTGCCTTATCTTCACGGAAATATCTGTAAAGCTCCTTTTCGAACTTTTCCATTTCATCGGGAGAGATTCCGTCGGCATAGCCTTCACTTACGGCGAAGATAAGAATCGTCTGCATATTATCCTCGATAGGAGCATACCTCGGCTGACGGAGTGCTTCCGTGAGAAGTCTGCCCGAGGCAAGAGTTTTCTTAGTCTCATCGTCGATATCCGAACCGAACTGCATAAACTCTGCCAGTTCTCTGTACTGTGCCAGGCGGGTACGAAGTGAGGATGAAACCTTTTTCATAGAAGGTGTCTGTGCCGCACCGCCCACTCGAGAAACAGAAAGACCTACATTGACAGCAGGACGCTGACCTTCGTTGAAAAGCTCTGCATCGAGGAAAATCTGACCGTCAGTGATAGAAATAACGTTAGTCGGAATGTAAGCAGAGATGTCGCCTGCGAGTGTTTCGATAATGGGCAGAGCCGTAATGGAGCCGCCGCCAAGTTCATCGGAAAGGTGCGCCGCTCTTTCCAGAAGTCTCGAATGAAGATAGAAAATGTCACCGGGATAAGCTTCACGGCCCGAAGGTCTGTGTAAAAGAAGAGAAAGCTCACGGTAAGCTACGGCATGCTTAGAAAGGTCATCGTAAACGATGAGCACATCCTTACCCGCATACATAAAGTATTCAGCCATAGCAGAGCCCGAGAAAGGTGCGATGTACTGAAGTGCAGCAGAAGCAGAAGCGGGTACAGCGATAATGACCGTATATTCCATCGCTCCATGTGCTTCGAGTTTTTCTTTTATTTCAGCCACAAGGGTATCTTTCTGTCCGATAGCAACATAAATACAGACAGTATTCTTACCCTTCTGATTAATGATAGTGTCGATGGCGATAGCGGTTTTACCCGTCTGTCTGTCACCGATGATAAGCTCTCTCTGACCCTTACCGATGGGTACAAGAGCGTCAATAGCCTTTATACCTGTGTGGAGAGGCGAATTAACGGGAGCACGGTCTAATATACCGGGAGCCTTATATTCAATAGGACGGGTTTCTTTGTACGGAAGATAACCCATAGCATCGATGGGATTACCCATAGCATCCACTACTCTACCCAAGAGACATTCACCTACGGGAACAGATGCAATTCTGCCCACACGTCTTACACGGCTTCCGCTTTCGATATGCTCGAACTCACCGAAAATAACGCAGCCGATACGGTTCTGCTGAATATCGAGAACCATACCTCTTTCACCGCATTCGAATTCCACAACCTCACCGTACATAATGTCAGCAAGACCGTCCATCCAGCAGATACCGTCAGAAACAGTCATTACTCTGCCGAGCTGATACTTATGAATATGAGGCTTGAATGTTTCTGCTTTTTCGGTAAATTCCTGAATAAGATGACCCACCGTGTCGTCGTGCATTATAGGCTCACGGCTGAGAGTTTTTCCGAACTGATAAAGCTCTTCTGCCACGGTGCCGTCGTAAACGGTATCACCTATACGAAGACGCAGACCGCCGATAAGCTCTCTGTCCTCGAGCACCCATAAGGAGGTTTTACCCCCTACAGCCTCAAGAAGCTTCGAAGTAGCCTTATCCACATCGTCTACTATATCCTTTGCAAGAGGATAAGCAGAGGTAAGAGTCACATAAAGGACATCATGATGCTTAAGATATGCCATATCACCGGGAGTAAGAGTTATTCTCTTAAGAATTTCGTCGATAACCTGTCTGTCGAGGTCACGAATGGCATTCTGATACTTTTCGTAAGAGAAAAGATTTACCACATGCTCTTTCATTACGGAAAAAAGCTCCTTACGGGCATCCTCTATCATACTGCGGTGAACTTCACTTTTTTCTCTTTCACCGAAAGCTTCGATAGATGCGATTTTTTCCGCAACGAGAGTCTCCGCCTTATTTACCTCTTCACTGCAGTCCGCACAGAGTGCTTCTGCAGCAGGTATCTCTAAAAAAGGCACGGGCATTTTCTCTATTTCCTCTGCCCTGTCGAGTTCTTTGTTTATTCTTTCGTATCTGCCGCCGAAAAGCTTCTTCACGGTTTTTCTGCCTACTATAACCAGAACGGCAACCAGAATCAGAAAGTTAATAATAACATACTGTATTTCCATAATATCAAATCCTGTCGGAGATAATGTTTTTGGCGAAGATAGCCGCCGCTGTCTCCATTTTCGGAGCAACGGAATAAACTATCTTGTCATATTCCCCTGTTATGCCGTTTCTGTATTCTTCGATATCTGAAAGGCATTTTCTGCGGGCATTTTCGATTTCTTTTTTGCCTTGGGACTGTATCTGCTGCACCTTTTCCTTAGCCTGTGCGATACTCTCAGCTTCGGCTCGCTGTTTTTCCTCTGCGAGACGTCTCTCGTTCTCGGCAGTAATGCTTTCGATTTCACGAAGCTTTTTATCTGCCGATCCGATCTTTTCCTTACGGCTGTCGAGCATTTTTAGTACGGGAGTGAAAAGAAGGTTTTTAAGTATAACCGTTAACAGCAGAAAACATATTACAGTCCACACTATAACTGATGGCTGTATACTCATAAGCTACTACCTCAGATTTTATTAACAAGCATAAATGCGATAAGAAGGCCGTAAATGGTAAGAGCCTCCATAAGAGCAAGAGAAATGATAAGTGTGGAACGGATATCCTTAGCTGCGTCAGGCTGACGTGCGATACTTTCCATAGCGGATTTAGCTGTCATACCCTGACCGATTGCAGGACCGAGTGTACTGATTGCGATTGCGATTGCTGCTGCGATAGCGATAATTGCTGAATTTGTCATTTTAGATTACTCCTTTTTATTAAGTTGGCGAGTATAATCCGAAACAGTTTTTTGAATATGGATTTTCGCCAATATTTTGTTAAAATACTCGTCAATCCGAAAGGATTAACTGCGTTTTGTGCCTCATCTTGACAAAAATCCGTTATTCAAAAAATTTTCGACCTGAAAACGAAGATTTTTAAGTGGATTTTTGAATGCTGAGAATGATGAAAGGCTGGCGCCTTTCAAGGGCGAAGCGCCGAAAAGCCTTTAAAAAGAACGCTTTCAGGCTATTTCGGATTACACTCGCCAACTTAGAATTTTAATCTTCGGTTACTTCTTCTAAATATATCGATACAAGCATAGTAAAAACCATAGCCTGTAAGGCACAGAATAAAAGGGAAAGCGCCATCATTATTACAGGCGCACCGATGGGAAAAATGTGATAAAGCTCCTCCGTTACCATTTCCTCACCGAAAATGTTACCGTAAAGTCTCAGTGCGAGAGATGCCGGCTTGATAAATTCGTCTAAAACGAGAAGCGGTAACATAAAGAACATCGGCATCACAAAACGTTTGAAATAATGCTTCACGTTATGTCTGATACCCGAAATCTGCAGGAACAGAAAGGTCAGTACACCGAGACCGGCCGTTACAGACAGCGATGCCGTAGGCGCCTTCACATAATCCGTAAGTCCCACACCGGGAATCAAACCTGAATAGTTCGAGAAAATAATAAAAATAAACAGTGATGCAAGAAATGTAAAATATTTTCTTGCCTTCTTTTTGCCGAGAATATCCGTAAAGAAATTATCGAGATATTCGACTCCGGTTTCTATAACATTCTGAAATTTTCCCGGACGCTCTTTAAGATTAAGCTTCACTATAAGCGAAACCAGAGCAAGCACGCCGAGAATTATCCACATAGTAACTACTTCACCCGTTACATCGAGAATACCGAAAAATTTAATAATTACCTCGGATTTTTCACCCATTTTCATCCTCCTCTCCGCTTTCTGTTCTGTGAGCAAGAGATTCATTAAAAGCCACGAGCTTTTTAGTAAAGAAAAGCATAGGCACTGTCATACCGATTACTGCTCCTGCCAGCAAATAGATAATGTTGACAGAGAATCCTGACCCGACCAGATAAACAGCTGCAAGATAACCCACCTGTACGACCTGTCTTACCACAGTGGAAAGCACAAACTTTTCAGGACAAGTTCTGAGAATCTTCCTGCTTAATGCATAATTTACATAAGCAATAAGAAATCCCGCTGCTGCACAGGTAAGTGCGCCGATAATATTATGAGCCATAGTATCACCTCATTAGCTTATTATAGCACTTCAGCCATATTTTTCAAGTTATTTTATAATAAACTTTATTATAGATTTATAATCTTTTTTTGTAGTATTTCCCAAAAAATAAGCGACCGTTCATAAGAACGGCCGCAAATTATTAAGTGTGAATATCAATAGTGTGCATGTCCGCATCCGCATACAGGTGCGATACCGACAAGTTTCCAGATGAATCTTACTATTTTGTAAAGAATTCGTGCAAAACAGCTTGTCATATGACATACACAACCACATCCTGCTACTATATCTATATCACAGCTATCGCAAAGTCCGTCACCGTCACCGTCCGTATGACCTGCTTCCTTGACAATATCACCGATATAACTGTCAGGACATCTATCGCATTCGTAGATTGTGTAACCCTGGTTTTCACAGGTAGGTGCAATTACAGTCTTGCTGTAGGAGTGTCCGAGAGCTTCTGTGTAGTCTGCACTGTGACCGCTTCCGCAATCCTTACAGGTATAGATGGTTTCACCGCCGTTTACACAGGTAGGAGCAACAACAGTCTTTTTGTAGTTATGTTCCTTAACAGGAATAACTCTTTCAATAGCGTGACCAAGACATGCTACGCACACATCCTTTTCCTTACCTTCCTTGGTACAGGTAGGTTCAACTACTGTTTCCCAGTTGTTTTCGAAGACATGTTTATCATTTACGGGGATTATTTCTGTGTTAACAGCACCGCAGCCACAGGTCTTGTAGATAACACCGGGCTCCTTACAGGTAGCTTCTTTTCTTCCTGTTTCCACAAAAACGTGTGCCCCGTCAGCGGGAATGATAACTGTTTCTCTGCTGATTTCATTTCCGCATACTGAACAGTAAACTACGCTTTCATAGAAGCCATCAGTACCACAGGAAGCAGGAGTTTCGTTTTCTTTAACTGCTTCAGATGGTGTGTGATTCTTTACAGGAACTACTTCCTGTTCGATTGTAGCATCGTTACATCTTGAACAGTGTGAGCCTTCTGTAAGACCTGTTGTTGTACAGGTGGGTGCTACTGCTTTATCAATTACGATATCGTGGTCGAGTGCTGCTTTTTCTGCATAAGTTGTGTATTCACAAGCTGTGCAGTATTCGTATGCATCCCAACCGATTGCTGTACATGTGGGAGCCTGTGCATCAACCTGAACGAGAGTGTTCTTATGGTTAAGTGCAGGAATAATAACATTTTCAGCGGCTACTATAGTTTTACATTCTTCATCTGAGAACATCTTTTCACAGATGTTACATGTCCAATACTTGATATTACCGGCTTTTTCACACTCGGCTTCTACACGTTCAGTAACCGTAGTTTCATTATGCTTACAGATATCTGTATCACATCTGTCGCAGATACCGTCAACGGGATTTTCATCAATATGGTTGAGGGGATCTATAACTTCTGTGTATGTATGTGTAGAATCATTATTACAAGTATAAGTACGTACGCCTGATTCTGTACATGTGGGATCTGTAGTTACTTTCGATGTATAGTCATGACCGAGTGCTTCTGCAAGAACAGTATTACATACTGTACAAATCTGTGCATCATCACATGTTGCTGCATCACCTGCTGTATGTCCGGGTGCCGCATCAACCTTATTTTCTCTGCTGAGCTCAATCTTACACACGGTACAGTAAACTGCTTCATCATATGAACCGTCTACCGTACATGTTGCAGGAACCTTGTTTTCGATCTGAACTTCGCCTTCGGCATGACCCTTGGCAACCACAAAATCGTCGCTCTTTTCGCTGTCGCAGTATGAGCACTTATAATTTGTATAACCCTGTACCGTACAAGTAGGATCTACTGTTTCGCCCTTTACCCAATTATGGTTATTAGGAGCAATCTCAATAGTAATGTCTGCGATTTCTGTCTTATCTGCATCGAAATACTTATGACATACTGAACATTCATAGTGAGCAAGTGTACCTGTCTTATTACAGATAGCGGGTACTTCTTCTTTCCATTCACCGTAATTATGACCGTCAGCTTCTACATCTTCTGTTCTGGTTTCATCACATTCTGTACAGGTGAATGTCTTGACACCCTTTTCTGTACAGGTGGGACTCTGTGTAATTTCACCGTCATCCCATTTATGCTCGAACTCATATGAGCACTTATCGCAAAGGCAGTCTTTATCGCCTTCTGTATCGGAGCAAGCTTCTGAGCTGCTGTAGTCGCAATTTTCACAGCCTACTGTATGCTTACCGTCATCAGTTGAAGTGTAAGTGTAGGTGTGAGCACCTGTTGCGGGAACTACTACTGTGCTTCTGCTGATTTCTGCATCACATACAGAACAGTAAACTACGCTTTCGTAGGAACCGTCAGCTCCGCAGGATTCTGCCTTAACATTTTCTTTAACTGCTTCACCGGGGGTATGGGCTTTCTTTTCGATAGTCTTTTCTGTTCTGCTGAGTTCTTCTTTGAGATCAGCAGCTGCACATACTGAACAGTAAACTACTTCATCGTATGAACCGTCTGCATAACAGGTAGAGTCAACAAAGTTTTCAGTTACTGCTTCACCAGGTGTGTGCTCTTTCTTATCAATAGTCTTTGTTTCTCTGCTGAGCTCTTCTGTTTTACCTGCTTCTTCACATACTGAACAGTAAACTACTTCATCATATGAACCTTCTGCATAACAGGAAGAGTCAACAAAGTTTTCGGTTACTGCTTCACCGGAGGTGTGAGCTTTCTTTTCGATTACTGTCTGAGCTACAAGAACGTCACCGCAATCTTCGCAGTGTGAGCCTTCTGTAAGACCTGTTCCGTAACAGGTAGCTTCAACCTTCTCGTCTGTCACAACATTAACATGATTATTTTCATCAATATCGAGTATCTGAACCTTCGTAGCACCACATCCGCACTGCATAGTTACGGAACCTGTTTCTTTACAGGTTGCAGGCTTTCTGGTTCCTTCTACTTCTGTAGCATAATTATGATTTCCTGTAGCAGGAACTGTCTGAGGTGTTCTGCTGAGCTCTTCGTTACATACTGAACAGTAAACTACAAGCTCGTAATAACCGTCCGTACCGCAACTCTCAGGAGTTACATTTTCTTTTACAGCTTCTTTTTCAGTATGTCCCTTAGCGGGAATTACTTTCTGTGCTGTGAGTGTTTCACCGCATACTGAACACTTGACGCCATCGGTAAGACCTGTTTCTTCACAGGTTGCATCCTTACCGATAATTATTTCTTCTTTGTGTCCGAGTTTATCAACAAGCACTTCACCGCACACTGTACAGGTCTGTGCTTCTGTACAGGTTGCTGCCGCACCGGCTGTGTGTCCGGGAGCTGCGTCAGTCTTCTTTTCTCTGCTGAGTTCCTTATTACATACAGTACAGTATACTACTTCATCGTGTGAACCGTCTACCGTACAGTTTGCATCAACTTCGTTTTCAACTTCTGTTTCACCGGCTGTATGTCCCTCGGCGGGAATTACTTTCTGTGCTGTGAGTGTTTCACCGCATACTGAACACTTAACGCCATCGGTAAGACCTGTTTCTTCGCAGGTTGCATCCTTACCCTCAATGGTTTCTTCTTTGTGTCCGAGTTTATCAACAAGCACTTCACCGCACACTGTACAGGTCTGTGCTTCTGTACAGGTTGCTGCCGGACCTGCTGTATGTCCCTTAGCGGGAATTACTTCTGTATATGTAGCGCCGCACTCGTGTGCCTTACAGGTGTAAATCTTAACACCGGGATTTTCACAGTCAGCGTCGGGATTAATCACACCGTCACTCCATATATGAACTACAGATTCTGTTCTTGCATCACAGTTTTCTCTTGTACATGTCTGATAATGCTTACCGTCCTTACCGTCAGATTCCATGGTATAGGACTGTGACCAGCTGTGATCAAGAGCGGAAACTGTGTCTCTGTTCTCTGTATAATCGCAGTCTTTATTCGAACAACTGTAAACTGTGTAACCTTCATCCGTACAGGTGGGAGCTACTACAGTATCTGCTGCCATATTATGACCTGTAGCAGGAATAACTGCCACATCGGTGAATGTACAAGCCTCATACTCAGCTGTTTCCGTGTTAGTACACTTCTGCATCATTTCACCGTCTGTAAGACAGGTAGCCTCTGTAAGTACAGTGTCGTCCTCAAGATTATGCTCTCTTGCCTCGATCTCCGTTACATCAGTAACAGATGAACAGCGTGCGCAGTGTCTTGACTTAGAACCGTTCTCAGTACAGGAAGCCTTTTTATCTACAGTGAATTCTGTAGCGTAATCGTGTCCGAGTGAACCAAGAGTTTCCGTGTAGGTATAGTCACATTCAGTACACTTCCAGCCCTGTTCTCCCGTAGCTTCACAGGTGGGAGCCACATAAGAGCCGTCAACCTTTACAAGAGCGTGACCGTCATTCTTTTCTCTGCCGCATTTACAGATTTCCTTATGCTGTGAATTATTACCGTCAAGCTTTACAAATTCAGTACCTTCACCGAAGCAGGCTTCCTTCAGAGCGTGAGTACTTTCTACACCGTAATCGTTACAGTACTTACATTTGTACTCGTGGAAATTACTGTTTTCTATCTGACGGATTTCACCGCTGTAATCGTGTGAGCCGTCCTCGTAGGCAGTACAGTTATTACAGGTACGTCTGTGAGAATCTACATCATAGAAGCTCCATGTACCGTAATTATGGTTTCCTGTAGCCGTGGTTGTCTTCTTTTCTGTGCTGATAACAGTACCGCAGACAGAACAGTAGGTTACAAGATCATAGGAACCGTCTGTGCCACAGGTAGCATTGATTTCATTTTCTGTTCTTGTAGCTTCAGTATGAGCGATAACAGGTATTTCCTGCTGTGCCACGATAACTTCACCGCAGACGGAGCATTTCTTACCTACTGTCTTACCGGGTGCAGTACAGGTAGCCGGAACTTCCGGGATGATTTCTTCGGTGTGGTCAGTCTTCGGTATTTCTGTCTGTGTAACTGTTACAGTACCGCAGACAGAACACTGCTTACCATCTGTGAGACCTGTAGATGTACAGGTAGCTGTTTTTCCGGGTACGGTTACTTCAGTGTGACCGAGTGCCCCTTTAATCTCAGCACCGCAAACTGTACAGTTCTGAGGATCTGTACATGTAGCCGCTGTACCGGGAGTGTGAGCGGCTAAATCTCCGTAAGCGAAGGTATTTGTTCCTTTTTCACCACAGGAGCAAGAGTAATAATATGTTGCCTGAACTTCACAAGTTGCATCAGTTGCCTTATATGTATCTGTTGCTTCCTGCTTATCGTAGGTGTGACCAACCGTATCTTTAATTTCTTCATAGGTAACATCGCCTGTTACTGTGCTGACATCAGGCCATGAATATGTATGGTGTCCGTCAGCATCGTTATATGATGCTGTGTTAGCGGGAACAGTGGGAGTTGCACCATATTCAAGTGTCTGTGTCGAAACAGTAGTACCGGCATCGTTTACAAATTTTACGGTATATGCATTTATTTTCCACTGTGCGTAAAGAGTTACAGTGGCGCCGTTAGTTACAGAAAGTTCCGATACAGTGGCACCATTAGCGTATGCAGTACCTGTTCCGTCTGCCTTGGTATTCCAATCGTTGAAGGTATAGCCTGTTTTTATGAAGCCGTTTGATGTCAATACAGTTCCTGCAGAATAAAGAACATTATTTATACCTGCAGTTGAACCTGTACCACCGTTAGCGTTAAAAGCAATATTATATTTATTTTCCGTCCAATTAGAAATAAGATTGTAATTAGTTGTAATAGCATAATTCTGTAATGAAACAACCTTACCGTCAGTGCCTGCTAAAGGATCGCCCTTTCCTTCGTCACCATCTTTAATTCCATTCATATTAAGATCAAGCCACCAACCGTTAAAGGTGTAACCAGGTCTTACAGGAACATCAAGACTTGAACCGATAACAGTATTGTATTGATATGGCTTTGATACAGGTCTGTATGTCCATTCATTCATACCGATTTCGTCTGCGCGAGCTTTATCATAAAGTGCAATATTTGAAAATGTCGCACTCGCAGTATTTCCACCGGCAGAACCGAAACGAACATGTATACGGTCACAACCTGCAGGAACAGTAAAAGTATTTTCCATTTTACCTGTTGCAGGAGTCCACTCATCAGACAGCAAACCGTCGTACCCCTGTTTGTCAGCTTTTGTATCAAAAACAATTACATATCCGGTTCCTCCATTAGCAACAACATCACATTCAAACACAAAAGTTCTGTCAGTTGAACTTGTACCGACAGGAATTGTGTAAATACTGGCACCGCCGTCTTTTGTAAAGCAATAATTCATACTGTCATTTTTGCCTGTAACAGTAATTGTACCTGACTGTGCATTATAGCTAACATCAGCATTATCTGATTTTGATGAGTTTGAGTTAATCCAAGATGATATTGAGAAAAGGTTCTCATAACCCATATCATAGGTTGCAACTTCAAGTTTGACGCTGTTATAGGCGTTCACGGCATTTTCCGCAGCTGAAGCCCAGCCTGAGACATCATTTTTTGATGAATTAATATAATTATTAGGTTTGGCTGCGACAAGTGATTTTGCCGCAGAAACAAATTTCGCAACAGAATCCGTTGTGTATTTAGCAGGGTTAGCCTTGATATCTGCAAGTTTTGTCATCGCATCTTCAATGGCCGTTCTTAAAGGAACATAGTTAATAATATAAAGAGTATCGCCGGATTGAGCATATATCTTTTTACCATTATCTCCGTTATCGCCGTAAAAGCCGAAATAAGGCTGAGCTGAACGCCAATACTCATTTGTGCCCATTGAATCTGTAAACTTGATAAGGTTTGCATAAAAATGGTTATCTGAATCGCCGGAACGAGTCTGGAATAAACTGGTGTTACCAGTATCGTTCTTATCGTAACCCATCATCGCTGACTGTCCGTGCCACATATACTGAAAATTCAATCGGCCGTCTGAACCGTGCCAGTTTTCATTAATACTAAAACCATTGCCACCGGATTCAATCCAACTAAGTCTGTTGACTGACTTTCTGCTCCACGTACCGGTGAAATACATAACCGGATTTACCGCTACACCAAGTCGAGGAAGATTAGTTTTGTCTCCGTCATAAAGGAGGGTAGCGGTCGGATGATACCAATAAACAGTAACACCATTAGAACCTGTCCAGGAACTTCCGTATTCTGTCTTAGCGGAAGTAGCCGATGCAGCTATCGTAACAGGTCCGTCAGTATAAAGAACATTATGGTAAATAGCATCATAATGAGTAGTTCCCAAATAATCATCATCTGACTCAAAACTACCATGAATAGTTGTAACATTTGTATTAAGGTCAACAACTGAATTTGCGGCATCTGTATTAATATCAACTATTGGCGCACCTGTATTTGAAGCTGTATTGGTTGCTTTGGTATATGAAAGAGAGGTGCCCGAAACATTAATGTGAGTATCTGACCATGTGTTTCCGTTACCATCATTGAAAATTTCAGGCATAACGAACAGGAAACATACTTCATTCGAACCTGAAGCCTTTGCATTCTGAACAGCTGATGTTACATTAATTGTTGCACTCGTAGCACCCTGATAGAATGTTCCTAATCTGTCAGAAACTGAAAGACCGTAATAGCCAAGAGCATTACTAACACCTGTAGCTGAGTTGTAATTACCACCATACACGGCATTAATGTTATTTACAACATAAGTGCCTGCAGTAGCCTGACACTGGTCAGAGCTGATAGGATAAACATCTACACGAGCGTTAGTAACACCTGTACCTGTATGCATACCTGTGCTGAGTGTAAGAGTCGCATTTGAAATATTACTTGCAAATGAAGAAATATTGAAGCGGATATGACCTATCGTTGTATTGCCTGCTTCACCGTCACTGCAGATAACTATTCTTGTAGCACTACCTCTGTCACCGTTACCGTTATAAATAGCAGTCAATGCAGAAGGATTAACACTACCATCCGCCGCACTTGCTTCAGGTAACATCCCCGGGAAGAATACCCAGCTCGACATAAGCATAAACACTGCCATAAGAACTGATAATGATTTTTTGAAAGTTTTGTTTTTCATTTTCTAATCATCTCCTTTTAGAATTTGCCTCTCAGTCTTTTGCGAACACGGTACGCCGTGTCTCTGCTGATTCTGCAAGAGGTCTTTCGTGTTCTTGCCTTAAAAGATAATACCCATCAGGTCTGACCTTCCTGTACACAGAGCCTTTTTTCTTTTTCAGCAATTCAAGCTATATAGTTATATACAGCCAATTATACACAATAATTGTATATCCAAAGTTAAATTTTGTCAATGGTTTCAAAGGGATTTTTTATGTATTTTCAACAGAATGCTCTGCAAAAAAAATAAACCACAACCTTAATAATGTACGGTCGTAGTTTATTGTATTATTTCACTTCACCACTTCAATTTCCCCAACACCGTAATATCCGAGAAGGTCGAGTTGTGGTTTACCTATTCGCTCGCCAGCTACCACTATGGGAACTGCAGGCGGACAGCTGATGTTTATGCTGCCGCATATTCTGCCGAGAGCTTTTTCCGTCTCCACCTCTTCTGTAGGCAGATAAATACATTCGGAAAGCGGTACAACCCTTTCGGGAGGTGTTATTTCGGGCGGATTTTCCGTAAGTACTTCTTTTTTCGGGAGACCTTCCAGCACTCTTGACAAAAGCCCGAGGTCTTCGTCGGTGTTACTGTCGGTAAGCATAAGTACTGTATAGTCTTCGTCAGAGAATTCGCACACTATGTTATTTGCATAGAGATATTCCGCCAGCTCTGTACCCCTGTAGCCGTATTTTTTACTGTCGAAGGTAAGCTTTAAAGGCTCATCACCGATAAAAGAGTAACCCTTTGAGACAAGATTACCTTTCAGTCTCTGCACCTTTTTTATAAAGTCTGCGAGGACTTCAGGATAATCTGCAGAGAGTAAAACGTTAGCCTTGTCCAGAGAGCGCAGAATAAGATAAGAGGGACTGGTGGATGCGAAAAGCGAAAGAGCATACTCTGCCTTTTCAAAGAAAAGTTCGGGAGCTTTACGGGAAATGTGCAGATAGCCTCCGCCCGTGAGCACAGGAAGAGTTTTATGAGCAGAATCACAGCAAATGTGTGCGCCGAAATGAATCGGGTGAAGATTTTCGGGAAGAAAATTCAGATAAGCTCCGTGAGCATTATCCACGGCGAGGATTATCCCCTTTTCATCACAGACGGCTGAAAGTGATTTTATGTCCGCCATATTACCGAGATAATCGGGCGAGGTCACATAAAGAGCCACGGGAAGCTCTTCTACGCTGTCAAGATAATTCTTTACTTCATCAGCCGAAATATTACAGCAGGTAATACCCTTGCTTTCCTTGCCGTAAAGCCATTCGATGTCCGTACCTGTCAAGGCGCAGGCAGTTATAAAGGTCTTATGTGCATTACGGAAGGCTGCGATTTTCGGTTTTCTGCCCTGCGAAAGTGCATAAAGCTTCAGAATATAAACCATAGCACGGATAGAAAGAGATGAACCCTCGGTGCTGTAGAGAGTTTTCTTCGTGTCGAAAAGAACAGAAGCAGCTTCCACACTCTCCTTAAGCACTCCTTCCGCACTGTAAAGGACATCAGCTCCTTCAACCTCAGTTATATCGTATTTCTCGACGCCGATAAATGCCCGACCTTTGTGACCGGGCATATGAAAGCGTGTTTTATTTTCTTTTACATATTCTTCGAGAAAATCATCAAGGGGAGTTTTCATTATTCGTCTCCTAATGTTTTAGCAACCTCAAGCATAATGGCGCATTCCATTCTCTTTTTGAAAAGCTCACAACCTGTGGAATAGATACCCTTTACACTGCCTGTGGCGTGGTAGGCATTAGCGGCACATCCGCCTGAGCAGTAAAGTCTTGCCCAGCAGCTACGACATTCCTCACGGGTATAGACATTACATTCGGCAAATTCATTCTGTATATCGGTGTTTGTTACACCCTTCCAGACGTCACCGAGTCTGTATTTTTCTTCACCTACGAACTGATGGCAGGGATAAAGGTCACCCCAGGGAGTAACTGCCATATATTCCATACCCGAGCCACAGCCTGAAATACGCTTATAGATACAAGGGCCGCCCTTAAGGTCAATCATATAGTGATAGAAGGTAAAGCCGTCGCCCTCCCTATGCTTTTTCAGCATAAGCTCTGCCAGTTCTTCGTACTGCTCCATTACTACGGGAAGGTCTTCCTTCGTAAGAGCAGAGGGATCGTCCTCGGCACAGACTACAGGCTCCATACTGAGTTCCTTGAAGCCGAGAGAAAGCATCTCCTTTATATCCTCGAGGAAATCGGGATTGTGATGGGTAAAGGTACCACGCATATAGTAGTTTTTACCCTCACGTGCTTCGACAAGCTTCTGAAACTTGGGAACTATCTTTTCCCAACTTCCCTTTCCGTTATAGTCCACACGGAAGCGGTCGTGTACTTCTTTTCTTCCGTCAAGACTGAGCACAACGTTACTCATTTCTTTATTGGCGAAATCAATTACATCGTCGTCAATAAGCACACCGTTAGTAGTAAGGGTAAAGCGGAAATTTTTGCCGTGTTCCTTTTCGATGCTTCGTGCATAAGCCACGAGCTCTTTCACCACATCGAAATTCATAAGAGGTTCTCCGCCAAAGAAGTCAACCTCTAAATTCTTTCTTGTGCCCGAATTAGCGATAAGGAAGTCGAAGGCCTGCTTACCTACCTCGAAGCTCATCATCGCTCTGTCACCGTGATATTTACCCTGACTGGCGAAGCAGTAGGAGCAGTTAAGGTTACAGGTGTGTGCGATGTGCATACACAGTGCCTTGACTATACCTGCACTCTTTTTCTTTAATTCGCCCGCCATAGGCTCAAAGGTGTCCTCAGAAAAAAGCTTGCCCTCATTTTTAAGCTCTTCAATATCTTCGATGCAAAGCTCTATTTCTTCTCTCGTTACATCCTCTCTGTCGCCGTATTTTTCCAGCATAAGAGAGATGATTTTTTCTTTATCTTCCTTTTCGTAAAGATTAATAATGTCAAAAGCTACCTCGTCTACGGCATGAACAGAGCCTGAGCATATATCGAGAACGATATTGAAACCGCCGAGTTTATAGGAATGTATCATTTTAAAATTCACCTTTCACAGAAAAATGCCGCCGGAAAGTCGGCGGCACATCTCAAAAATCAAAACTTACTTCTGCTTGCTTTCGCACTGCTGGTTAGCAATACCGCAGCTTGTCTTACATGCAGACTGGCAGGATGTCTGGCATTCACCGCAACCGCCGTTCTTTGCGGAAGAGCAAAGGTTCTTTGTTTCCATTGTCTTAATACGCTTCATGGTATGTACCTCCTGTGAGTTTGTTCGGCTTATTATATCACGGTTTTTTCGGCAAGTCAATATTTTTATTTATAATTACTTTTTTTCAGTAAATACTTGTTTTGTAATTATATAGAAAACACACAACAATTTATGTTAATTGTGTACAATAGGTTAATTTTGGCCAAAAGGTTTGAATTTACGAAAAGTTTATGCTATAATGCCTGTCGGTGTAAACCGAAAAAATAAATTAAAGATTAGGAGACTCACAAAATGAAAAAGTTAACAGCAATCCTTCTCGCAGCAGCAGTTGTTCTCGTGCTCTTCGCAGCATGCGGCGGCAACACAGGTAACGAAGACGCAGGCGCATCATCCTATGCAGATGCCACAGCAGTTCTTAATGCAGTATGGGCAACCTACGCAGACGAAGCTGAAGAAAACAAGTTCCCCATCGGCGGCGGTGACTCAGCTAACCTTACTATGGATGCTCCCGGCAAATTCGATGTAGCAGCTACAGAAGAACTCGACGTTACTCTCGCTCTTCCCGCATCTCAGACAGCAAACATCGAAGATGCAGCTTCAATGATGCACATGATGAACGCTAACAACTTCACAGGCGCTGCTTACCTTCTCAAGGAAGGCACAGATGTAGCTGCTTTCGCCAAGGACTTCCAGGACGGCCTTAACGGCAGACACTGGATGTGCGGCTTCCCCGAAAAGTTCGTAGTTATCCAGACAGGCAACTTCGTTGTAACTGCTTTCGGTAACGGTCAGATCATCGACCTCTTCAAGACAAAGGCTACAGGCGCTCTCGAAAACGCAGCAGTAGTTCTTGAAGGCGCTATCGCTGCATAAGTAAACGACTATGCTTTTTTCAAGTATCCCTTTCATTTATTACTTTCTCCCGTTAGTTTTTCTTATTTACTTTCTCGTTCCCCGTAAATTTAAAAACTTCACTCTTCTGGTGTCAAGTCTTATCTTTTATGCCTGGGGCGAGCCGAAGCTGACGGCAGTAATGCTTATATCTATAGCTACAGGCTATATTTCGGGACTTATACTTGAAAAATACAGGAACACAAAAAAGGGCAGGCTCATTTTATGCCTGTCCCTTTTAATACCTGTTGCTTTTCTCGTATATTTCAAATATGCTGACTTTTTCATATCTTCCTTCAATGCGGCTACAGGTATGGCCATTCCGCTTCTGAAGGTAGTTCTCCCCATCGGTATCAGCTTTTACACCTTCCAGATTTTAAGCTACCAGGTAGATGTTTACCGAGGAACAGATGCTCAGAAAAACCCCATCGATCTCGCCTGCTATATTACCCTGTTCCCGCAGCTTATCGCAGGCCCTATCGTAAGATACACAGACATCGAAAAGCAGCTTAAAAGCCGCACTCACACTGCAGAACAGTTTTCTTTAGGTGTAGTTAAGTTTACTGTAGGTCTTGGTAAAAAGATACTTTTAGCCAACACTATCGGCTCTTTCTGCGCAGCCTTCGACGGTGCGACTGATAAATCGGTAATTTTTGCCTGGATAAATGCCATGGCAGTAGCACTTCAGATTTATTTCGATTTCTCAGGCTACAGCGATATGGCTATAGGTCTCGGCAGAATGTTAGGCTTCAATTTTCTCGAAAACTTCAACTATCCCTTTATTTCAAAGAGCGCCACAGAATTCTGGAGAAGATGGCATATGTCCCTCGGCTCCTGGTTCAGGGATTATGTTTATATCCCTCTCGGCGGCAACAGAGTCTCTCCCGCACGCCACATTTTCAATATATTCGTAGTGTGGTTTTTAACGGGCTTCTGGCACGGTGCTGGCTGGAACTACATTATATGGGGCGTGTTCTATGCAGTAATTCTCATCGCAGAAAAGCTTCTCTACGGAAAGTTTCTCGAAAAGCACCGCATCCTCGCACATTTCTATGTTTTCATCATCACTCTTATCAGCTTCACTATCTTTAACAGAGAAAATATGGGTGATATGATTTCTTATTTCAGACTGATGTTCGGTCTCAGCGGTGCACCGATAATCACAGCAGAAACACTTTATTATCTCAAAAACTATGCCGTTATAATTCTGATAGCTGCAGTTGGCTCTACTCCTCTTATGAAAAAGCTTACGGATAAAATCCCCGAAAAGGCAAGATATATCCTCACTCCCCTTTTCATCGTCGGCGTATTCCTTCTTTCAACGGCTTATCTCGTAGACGGCTCATTCAACCCATTCTTATATTTCAGGTTCTGATAAAATGAATAAAAAGACTTTTAACATTATAATATGTACCCTCGCCTGTACTCTGGTTCTGTCAGGCTTTCTTCTGTGTGTCTTTCTACCGAAGGAAAGCTACTCCTACAGCGAAAGAAGAGAGCTTACCTCTTTTCCCGAGGTTTCTGTATCCTCACTGCTTACAGGCAGATTCATGGACACCTTCGAGGATTATGCTGTGGATAACTTTCCCTTCAGAGATACCTTCCGCAGTATCAAGGCATATTTCAGTTACTATCTCTTAGGACAGAAGGATAACAATAAAATCTATGTTCACGACGGATATATCGCCTCCATGGACTATCCTTACAAAAAAGATTCTGTAGATTATGCCGCATCACGTTTCAGCTACATCTATGACAAATACCTTAAAAATTCAAAGGTCTTCCTGTCAATCATCCCTGACAAAAATGTTTTTCTTGCCAAAGAAGCAGGTGTTCTTTACTTCGACTGCGAAAAATTAGTGGAGGATATGAGAGCAGCTATGCCCTGGGCAGAGTACATCGACATTTTCCCCACCCTTTCCATAGAGGACTACTATAAAACCGACTCGCACTGGAAACAGGACAAGATAGAGGATACGGCACAGGCTCTCGCCGACGGCCTCGGCGTTAAACTCGCAGGCAACAGAACTGCCGTAAGCTCTTCTCTCCCCTTCTACGGTGTTTACTACGGTCAGGCGGCTCTCAGAATGGAAGCAGACAGCATCACTTACCTGACAAGTCCTGTCATCGAAAAAATGACAGCCTTCGACAGACAGAACAGCAAGGACATCCCTATTTATGACACAGAGAGAATCGAAGGCAAAGACCCATACGAGACTTTCCTTTCCGGCCCCCTTTCACTGGTAACTGTAGAAAATCCCAATGCGGACACGGACAGAGAACTGATTATTTTCCGTGATTCCTTCTCTTCCGCCATCGCCCCCCTTCTCGCTGAAGGCTACAGAAAGGTCACTCTCGTGGACATACGCTATATGAATCCCGACTATGCCTGCAGTATGATCGACTTCGGAAATAAGGATATTCTGTTCCTTTACAGCACGGCAATCCTCAACAACAGTGAAACAATAAAATAAATCAAAAAAATTATAAAAAAACTTGTAAAAAAGTATTGACATTTCCGTTCTTTGGTGGTATAGTATACAAGCGCTCGAGAGAGCGGAAAGTTAATATGCGAGAGTGGCGGAATCGGCAGACGCGCACGTTTGAGGGGCGTGTGGGGCAGCTCGTACGGGTTCAAGTCCCGTCTCTCGCACCATAACTCAGTAGTTTAAAAGCTACTGAGTTCTTTTTTTACCCTCAAACATGGCGCGTTCGCGTTCTCTTGCGGTTCCCAAAGCTCATTACGGCTTGGAGCGCCTATGAGCTTTGACCGCTGCGCCTTTTCGGCCTCCCTTTATCATCCACCGGATGCGGTCGGCCTCAAAGCATTTGAGGGGCGTGTGGGGCAGCTCGTACGGGTGGGTAGGAGCGGTAGTGAATGACAGTCCGGTGGACTGTCAGAGCCGCGAATGACCGAAGTGCGCAGTTCGCACAAGACTCAAGTCCCGTCTCTCGCACCATGATGCGCGTTCATAAGGGATTTGAACACGCATACTTTTTTGCTAAAAACAGATTGATATAAATTTGTTGTTTGTCGCAGATTATCTGCGGCATTTTTCTTTTATGCCGTTTCAGGTAAAGCACCTGAGATATAATTCACTGCTACTCCTTGTCGGGTATCGTTTACGATTGGAATTTTGTCAGGCAATTCAATATACCCTACAAAGCGATAGTAAATTACAATTCTCTGCGTT
>JAZTZH010000017.1:0-30737 GCA_045637365.1 Acutalibacteraceae bacterium | reverse complement strand
GGAGGGCCTACAAGAAGAACACCTTTGGGTATTCTTGCACCGAGCTGATTAAATTTTTCAGGTGTACGGAGAAACTCGACGATTTCCTCGAGCTCAGCCTTTTCTTCATCGGCACCTGCTACATCCTTGAAGGTTGTCTTTCTCTTTTCATCCTTGCCAAGCTTTATTCTTGCCTTACCGAAGGAAAGAGTACGGTTATTCTCGTTCATTATATTCTGACCCATTTTACGGTAGAAATAAAGCATAAATGCAACGAGCATTACACTTAGAATGAACATAGGCAGCATACTCGCCCACCAGGAATTACCTGAACCTCGGATATAGTCGTACTTGATGGGTGTTTCCGAATTAAGATTATATTCGGTTACGTAAGTATGGACATCCTTAAGGAAAATATCCACATTAGGAACAACATAGGTTACAGATTCATCACTGTCCTTAAGTGAATACTTAAGAGCACCGCTCGAAAGATTAAGTGCGAATTCATCCACTTCTCCTGTACGGAAAAGCTGAACTATCTGATAATACTGAGGCTTTTCATTTTTATTGCCGTCGCCTGTAAAGTAAGCCAGAGAAAGAACAAGTATTACGGGGATAATGATATAAAGCAGATTACCCCATTTCTGACTGCCCTTGTTTACAGGCATTCCGTTATTGTTTTCCAATATATAATCACTCCTTATTTTGTGTACACTTCCGGCTTAAGAATGCCGACAAAGGGTAAATTTCTGTAAAATTCGTCATAGTCAAGACCGTAGCCTACAACAAAAGCATCAGGCACGGTTTTACCTGTATATTTAAGCTTAAGCTTAACATTCGGATCTCTTCTTTCAGGCTTATCGAGAAGAGAACAGCATGCAACACTCTGAGGGTTTCTCGCCTCAAGCACCATCATAAGCTTTTCAAGAGTTTTACCGCTGTCAAAGATATCCTCAATTACTAAAACATCAAAATCTGAAATATCGTAGGTTATATCCTTTGTTATATTCACCACACCTGCTGTTGCTGTGTTTGAGCCGTAATAGCTCTTGGCGGACATAAAGTCGATTTTACAGGGAATGGTTATTTTCTTCATAAGATCGGACATAAAGCAGACCGAACCTTTAAGTACACAAACAAGAAGAAGATTTTTACCCTTGTAGTCTTCGTTGATCTGTGATGCAATTCTTTCTACGATTTCATTAATCTCTTCTTCAGAAAGAAGAATTTCCTGAATGTCGTTAAGCATAATTTATCCATCCTTTTTTATTACAAAAATTTTTTTCGAGCTTTTATCAGGTATGTAGTGAGCATTTACACCCACTCCTTCGACCCAGATTATATTTTCACCGTCGCGAAGTACGGCTTTTTTATCTCTGTCACTGACCGGTATTTTCATTTCATTGAAAAGCTTTTTGAGACTTTTTGTGATTTTTCTGTTTCTGAAAGTAAACCTGTCTCCTTCATTTCTCGAAGAAATTATAAGTTCGTCTGTGATTTTATCTGCATCAAATGCACCGTCATCTGTGACATCTGCTTCACCGATAATACGGTAAACACCGTAAGGGCTTTCAGCTTTTCCTTCTACAAAAGAAGTCTGCCAGAACTCCACTTTTTCATCCGCACCTGTAAAGGACAATATTCCATCCTTTACCACTGCATACATATCGGCAGAAACCTCAACCTTACCGCCTTTACTTTCAATTATCGAATTTAAAAGGTCGGTATGTATATATAAAGGCTGTTTGGTCATTTTTTCGCATAAGAGAATGAGAACAGCTCTTTTTCTGACAGCGGGATGGGAACTGTAAAAAATTTCAGCATCATATCCCCTGTCAGTTTTCGCATCACGAATCAAGTCACAGGCAGACTTTTCGATAAAATCATTTTCTTCGCTCAGAACAGCACAGGTACGGGAAATATTACCCACCGAAGAGCTGTTTACCTTTTCGAAAGAGGGAATGATGTTATGTCTGATGTAATTACGGGTGTAGTCATCGGTGAGATTCGTGCTGTCAGTGATATAGGGTATATTCTCCTTCTCACAGTAAGCCTCTATTTCCTCTCTCGTACAGAAAATCAGCGGTCTGATAATGTTCGGCTCTCTTTTTACGGGAATACCGCATAAGCCTTTCAGACCTGTACCTCGCAGAAGATTATAAACTGTGGTTTCGATACTGTCGGAAAGGGAATGCGCCACAGCTACGGCATCGCATTCAGCCTTTTCGAAGCACTCATAACGCACTTTCCTTCCGCATTCCTCGGTGCCGACACCGAGCTCAGAAGCCAGGGCAGAAACATCAACCGAATGAACTGTGAGTTCAATCCCCTTTTCACGGCAATAATCCCTTACAAGGTTTTCATCCCGTAAAGCTTCTTCGCCTCTTAAATTATGGTTTATATGAACTGCTTTTATAGTTATACCATATTTATCCTTCAATGAACTTAAAATATGAAGAAGACACATGGAATCAGCACCGCCTGAAACACCGACAGCCACTGAGCTGAAATTTTCGAGCAAGCGGTATTTTTCAATCGTTTCAATAACCTTACATATCATTTCTGATGGTCTCCAGATTCGAGAACAATGTGTAGTCACCATTCCATGCAACCTTTACGGTAGTAGTGGGTCCATGACGGTTTTTGGCTATGATGAATTCTGCTTCGTTTACGGCAGGTCTTTCCATTTCGGCAGGACCGTCTTCCTTTTCAGTGGCATAATATTCATCTCTGTAAAGCATTATAACTATATCGGCATCCTGTTCGATAGAACCCGATTCACGAAGGTCGGAAAGCTGAGGCTTATGTGATTTACCTCTGCCTTCGGTGGTACGTGCGAGCTGAGCAAGAACAACAACAGGTATGTTCAGATCCTTGGCCATAAGCTTGAGATTTCGTGTGATTTCGGAAACCTCCTGAACACGGCTTTCTACTCTCGTACCGCTTTTCATAAGCTGAAGGTAGTCTACGAAAACGGCATCAACATCACGGAGTCTTCTGATTCTGGACTTCATTTCTGATACAGTCATATTCGAAGTGTCGTCGAAATAAAGCTCACAGTTACTCAGAAGTGCTGTGGCAGTAGCCAATTTAGCCCATTCGTCGCCGGAAATGTTACCGGTTCTCATCTTTGTGCTTTCTACTCTTGCCTCGGTGGAAAGAACTCTCTGTGCGAGCTGCTCCTTAGTCATTTCGAGAGAGAAGAAAAGCACCTTCTTCTTACCCATCATTGCAGTATTTCGTGCAAGGTTAAGAGCGAGACTCGTTTTACCCATAGCAGGACGGGCACCGATAATCAGCAGGTCAGAACGGTTAAGACCTGTAATAGCCTTATCAAGATCCGTGAAACCGGTGGTAAAGCCTTTATACTTATCTCTGTCTGCGGAGCTGAGCTTCTGAAGCTTATCGTAAACCTCGTTAACGATAATGTCACCAATTTTTGTGGGTCCCTTAGAGACTCTGCCCTGTCTGATATCGTAAATCTGCTGTTCGGCAGATTCGAGAAGAGTATCGGCAGGCTCTGCCGAAGATGAAGCCTCATCTATAATCCTTTTCGAAACATTGATAAGGGTGCGTATATGGTATTTTTCACGGATAATTACTGAGTATTCCTCTACGTTTTCCGTGGAAGGTACTATCTGTGTAAGCTGAAAAAGATACTGCTTACCGCCTGCGTCGTCGTAAATTTTTTCCTGCTTAAGCTTTTCAAGGATAATAAGCGGGTCGATTTTACCGCCGAGAGCATCTATCTCCTGCATAATGGTAAAGATAGCCTTATGCTGAGGAAGATAAAAATAATCAGGCTTAACGATAATAAGCACCTGTGTAATACAGGACGGATCGATAAGTATCGAACCTAAAACCGCCTGTTCAGCTTCAAGGGAATAAGGCATATTGATATCATCAACTGATGAATATGAGCTTGCATATTCCGTTGCCATTATTTTCACCTCTTTAATTTATTAATCCTTTTATTGTATTATTCTCCGACCATTACGAAAAGCTTAGCTGAAATACCAGTGTAAAGCTTTACCTCGAATTCGTATGTGCCGAACTGCTTGATATCATCAACGATAATCTTTCTCTTGTCAACCTTGATACCGAAATCTACAGCGAGCTTTTCTGCGATTTCCTTGCTTGTTACAGAGCCGAAAAGCTTTCCGTTCTGACCTGCTTTAGCAGTAAGACGAAGAGTTTTACCTGAAATCTCTTCAGCACTTTTCTTTGCGGCTGCTGTTTCTGTTTCGATTCTGTATTTTTCAGCCTGTTCACGGTTTTTAAGCTCAGACATATTCTGTGCATTTGCTTCTACTGCTAAATTTTTCGGAAAGAGAAAGTTTCTGGCATAACCGTCAGAAGCATTAACGAGCTGACCTTTTTTACCTAAACCTTTTACATCCTGTTTTAATACAACCTTCATTATATTTTACCTCCGTTATAAATTATCATAATATTCATCGATTGCTTTTTTTAGTGTCTCTTCAGCCTCTGTAAAGGAAATCTCACCGAGCTGACAGGCAGACATGGTCTGATGTCCGCCGCCACCGAGGTTTTCCATAATAAGCTGAACATTTATCTCACCGTAGGATCTGGCAGAAATATTGATTTCCCCGCTCTGTGAGAAAACAACAAAGGAAGCCTTTATTCCTTCGATATTGAGCATTTCATCAGCCGCCTGTGATGTAACAAGCCTTATACCCTCAAACTCATTTTCCACAAAGGATACCGCACATTTTCTGTACTCCTGAGCCAGGTCAATAACTGAATTACGGTGTCTGAAAAGACCCATATCATTCGAGAAAAGCTTTTTACATTCTACGGTATTTGCACCCCTCGAGCGCAGATAAGCAGCAGCCTCAAAGGTACGGACACCTGCCCTGAGAATAAAGTTACGTGTATCGAGCATTATACCCGAAAGAAGAGCCGTAGCAACAAACCGGTTAATTACAGGCTCATTATCCACATATTGTGCGATTTCAGCAACCATTTCCGAAGCAGAGGAGGAACCGGGCAGATGGTAGAACATTACAGTGTCTTCCATATAACCTACAGATTTTCTGTGGTGATCGATTACCATAACCTTCTTTACTTTGTCGATAATCTCAGGACACTCGGTAAATGCCTTCTTATGAGTGTCGGTAATGATAAGCAGTGTATTATCCGTCAGCTTATCCGATGCGCCGGAAGCAGAAACGAGCTTATCGGTGCTGTATTCCTCTTTAAACACCTCGACGAGAGGTCCGGCAAGGGTATTCTTTTCATTTATTATAATGTGAGCAGGCTTAGAAAAATGCTCGGCTATACTCAGCATACCTACACACGAGCCGAAGGAGTCAAAGTCGGAAAATCTGTGACCCATAATAAGAACATTGTCACTGTCAGAAATGATTTCGGCTATTGATTTTGCGATAAGTCTCGTTCTTACCTTGTTTCTTTTTTCGAATCCGGCAGAAACACCGCCGAAAAATACATATTCGGTGTCTTTTTTGATGGCTACCTGGTCACCGCCACGGCTCTGCGCCATATCAAGCGCCTGCCTTGCGAAGCTGTTTGATTCGATAATATTATCACTTTTACCTACACCGACCGAAAGAGATATATCGGTGCTTTTACCCTCGTAGGTAAAGTTACGGATATCCTCGAGAATAGAAAATTTATCATCTATCATCCGCTGAAGATTTTTTTCTTCGGCGAAAATAAGCATTCTTGCATTCGAAAATTTACGGCACAGACAGCCGTAGGATGTAGCCCAGTCGTCTATCATCTGCTCTGTATAGCTGAATATGGAGGTACAGTCGCTTTCTTTGAAATTCTGATATACCTCATCAGCGTTATCGATTACTGTCAGAATGACAGAAGGCTTTGAGTCAAGATATTTCTTTTCGGTTTTCTTAAGCTCAGTCTGATTGAAAAAGTAAATAAGATAAATCAGTTCTCCGTCACCGATGTCAATTTCATTGGTAAAAACGGAATAATAGTGTCCGTGAGCATACACCGAATATCCTCGGCCTTCAAGCATATCGTCAATACTCTCTTTTTTCAGCAGAGCCTGAATATCGGTATCCTTAGTATCACCGTCAATTCCGAAATCCGAAGCAAAGCTGCCGTTGAACCATATAATGGTACCGTCTTTTTCCACGACAGCACAAGGCACCGTAAGCTTGTCAAAGGCTTTACCGGGTCCGAAATTCAGTTCATCGTAAACAGTGCTGATTTTCCCTAAAAGCTTCGCATTTCTGCTGCTGTGGTAGCTTATCTTTCCTACAGCGAGCGCAAGAATAACAGCTAAACCGATTACACCGACGTTTCTGTTATAAAAAAGCACTGAAGCGAAAAATGCTACACCGATAACAAAGGATATCAGTGACACGTCATAGGCTTTCCATAGTTTTTTCATCTTTTTAAATCTCCATAAGGATAGGTAAAATCATAGGACTCCTTCTCGTTCTTTCATACATAAGCTTTGAGATATCGTCACGGATTCTGCCCTTTATGGCACCCCAATCTCTTATATTTTTATCGTAACAACGCATCAGCGTTTCATAAGCTGTGTTTTTGGCATCAAAAATAAGCTCTTCGGCTTCCTTTACAAATACGAAGCCTCGTGATACCACATCGGGACCTGCAACAAGCTCACCCGTAACACCGTCGAGAGTAGCAACGACGATAATTATACCGTCCTCTGCCAGATGCTTTCTGTCACGCAGAACTACCGAGCCTACATCTCCGACACCTGAACCGTCCACGAATACCTGACCTGCAGGTACATTTGAAACTGTCTTGATGTAATCGTCACACATCTCGACCTGTGTACCGTTATCAGCGAGAATGATATTCTTTTTATCGATGCCGATAGAAACAGCCAGTTCAGCGTGCTTCTGTATATGCTTCTGTTCACCGTGAACGGGAATGAAATATTTGGGTCTTACGATGCTGAGCATAAGCTTGAGCTCTTCTCTGCAGGCGTGTCCTGAAACGTGTACATCGTACATTTTTTCATAAACAACCTCTGCACCGAGCTTCATAAGCTCATTTACGACTCTGCCGACAGTTTTTTCATTACCGGGAATAGGTGTGGCAGAGATAATAACATAGTCATTGGGTCCGATGGCAACCTTTCTGTGGTCGGAACGAGCCATTCTCGTGAGAGCGGACATAGGCTCACCCTGACTGCCCGTGGTAATGAGAACAACCTGATCATCGGTATAGCGGTTAATCATATCAAGCTTTATGAGAATACCGTCGGGAACCTTAAGGTAACCGAGCTCGGCACTGATAGCTACGACATTTTCGAGACTTCTTCCCGAAAGAGCGACCTTTCTTCCGAAACGCTCAGCCACATTGATTATCTGCTGAACACGGTGGATATTAGAAGCGAAGGTAGCGACAATTATTCTTCTTTTCTGTGCTTTTCTGAACAGAAGCTCGAAGGAGTCGCCCACCTTTCTCTCACTTTCGGTATATCCCGGTCTTTCGGCATTGGTGGAATCTGCCATCATGCAGAGCACGCCCTCCTTGCCGAGTTCGGAAAAACGTGAAATATCAATCATACCGCCGTCGATAGGTGTACTGTCAATTTTAAAGTCACCTGTATGAACTATGGTTCCGCCGTCACATTTAATGGCAAAGCCTACAGCATCGGGAATAGAATGATTCACGTGAATAAATTCTACGGTAAAGCCTCCGAGAGTAACACTGTCACCCGCTTTTACCACATTAAGCTTTGCTGAGCCGTAAAGTCCGTGCTCTTTAAGCTTACACTCGATAAGTCCGTTCGTAAGACGTGTACTGTAAACTGGAATGTTCACACTCTTTAAAAGGTAAGCAAGAGAACCGATATGGTCTTCGTGTCCGTGGGTAATAAAGATACCTCTTACCTTTTCCGCATTCTTTTCTATATAGGAAAAATCGGGAATTACAAGGTCAATACCCGGCATATCTTCATCAGGAAAAGCAAGTCCGCAGTCAACGAGGATAATATCATTCTTATATTCAAATAATGTTATATTCTTTCCTACCTCATTAAGACCGCCGAGAAATGCAACTCTTACCGGACTCACTTTTTTCTTGCCTTTACCTGAGTTTCTGCGTTTCTGTGCATTTTCGGGCTGATTCTTTTTCTTTTTGAAATTCATCGGCTTGGAGCCTTTATTTTTAACTGCCGTATTTTTCTGATTATTCTGCAGCTTCTGAGACTGTTTTGCAGTCTGATTCTGTCTGGCATTCTGTTTGTTTTTCTGATTAGTGTTCTGTTTCTGATTCTTTTCGCTCATTTAAATAGAATTCACTCCTTTTACTCATTATTTAATCTATATTCGTTCCGTTAATTCCTTTTATGCCTATAACACCCCATAGTAAGGCATTATTAGCTATAATACTATTTTTTCTCATATATGTCAAGAATTATATAGTTTATTATCCTTATATTTTCTATTAAATTCTGTCTTGACAAACAACACATAAAAAAAGTAGAATAGAATAAAGTCTACGAAAGGAAGTTTTCACATGCCTATGAGAAATATATTCAGTAAAGTGAAAAATATTTTAATCCGCATTCGAAGAAAAGCACTCACTGAATTTACTATAATGTATCTCTATCCCATTCTGTACAGAGTCTGCTCACGGAAAGATACCGATAAAGATAAAATAATTTTTATTGAATCGAGACTTGATGAGCTCTCGAACAGCTTTCACGAAATTCATAAATCGCTCAGCAAAAATAAAGCCTTCAAGCTTAAGTGCCATTTTCTGAGGAAGACCTTCGTTTCTGACATCGAATACACTAAAAACTGCATCGCACTTATCAAGGATATGGCGACAGCACGGTGTATTTTTATGGATGAAGCGACACACATTTTCGCTAAGATAAAGCTCAGGCCTGAAACCGAGCTTGTTCAGCTCTGGCACGGATGCGGAGCCTTTAAAAAATTCGGTTACAGTGTCAGTGACGGAAGGTTCGGCGCTTCCGAGAGAGCAAAAACACGTTACCCTGTTCATAAAAACTATACTTTGGTTACAGTAAGCAGTCCTAAGGTTATCCCTCATTTCGAGGAGGCCATGAATCTTAAGGGTAGCGGAATTGTTCGTGCTGAGGGTGTGAGCAGAACCGATATCTTTTATGATGAGTATTTCATCAGGGCTTCTCACGAAAAGCTGTACAGCTGTCTTCCTGAAGCGAAAAACAAAAAAATTATTCTTTATGCACCTACATTCCGAGGTAATGTAGAATCCGCACAAGCACCTGATAAGCTCGATATAAGCAAAATGAGAGAATCTCTTTCCGATGATTACATTATGATAATCAAGCATCATCCTCTTGTAAAGGACAGGCCTTCTGTAACAGATACCTTTGCTTTTGATTTTACCGATAAAATGAGCATTGAGGAGCTTTTATGTGTAAGTAACCTCTGCATTTCTGATTACTCGTCACTTATTTACGAATATTCTTTGTTTGAAAGACCGATGATTTTTTTCGCTTATGATCTCGATGAATATTTCGACGAAAGAGGCTTTTACTACGATTATAACGAGCTTACTCCCGGCCCCGTTCTTAAAACAACTGAAGAAATCATCAGCTATATTAAAACCCTGACAGATAATTTTGATAAAAGCAAAGTTAAAGCATTCAGAGAAAAATTTATGAGCTCCTGTGACGGACACGCCACAGAAAGAATACTTCAGAAAATTTTTGCTGACGAATATAACGGTAAGTCTCTGTGATTCATCAGTTAATCTTGACAAAATCGTTATTTTATGTAAAATAATCATTTGTAAAAAAGATACGTTACTAATTGAGAAAGGATGTTTTCAATGGGAATCAAAAGCGCACTACAGAGCACTTTCCTTTACACCATCTACCTTTTCTTCGTAAAATATGCAAGAAAAACAAAGAAATTCTTCGTTAAAAAGACCAGAAGCTTTTTCAAAAGAATCAAGAAGTTTTTCAGAGGTAAATACAACAGACTTTACACAGAATATGTTATAGCACATCTCTATCCATCTATTTATAAGAAATACTCGAAACTGCCTGTCGATGAAAAGAAGGTCGTTTTCGTAGAAATAAGACTCCCAAAGCTTACCAACAGCTTCCAGCTTATGTATGATAACCTTTATGCAAACACCGACTTCGACATTCACTGTCACTTTCTGCGTAATACCTTCGTTTCTAAAAAGGAATACCGTGAAAGATGTAAAGCTATGATCCGTGATATAGCCACAGCAAAGTATGTTTTCTTCGACGAAGCCACCAATGTCACAGGAAGATTCGTCACAAGACCCGAAACTGTCATTACACAGCTCTGGCACGGCTGTGGCGCATTCAAAAAATTCGGCTTCAGCACCGCTGATGCTATTTTCGGTGCTTCCAGAAAGGATATGGAAAGATATCCCTTCAACAGGAACTACACTCACGTTACCGTCAGTAGTCCCGAGGTAATCTGGGCATACGAGGAAGCGATGCAGTACACACACGAAAGCGGTGTAGTAAAGGCTCTCGGCAGCAGCCGTACTGACATTTTTTATGACAAGGATTTCATCTCCGGTTCCTACGATATTCTTTATGAACGCTTCCCTGCCGCAAAAGGCAAAAAGGTTATTCTTTATGCTCCCACCTTCCGTGGCAGAGTAGCCAGAGCTAAATCTCCCAATGTTTTAGATCTTAATATGCTTTACGAAGCACTCGGTGATGAATATGTGGTAATTATGAAGCATCATCCTCTCGTCAGAAAAAGACCAGAGATTCCCGAAGAGCTTATCGGTTCATTCGCTGTGGATTTCACGGATGATATGAGTATTGAATCACTGCTGTGTGTAAGTGACATCTGCATTTCCGACTACTCTTCACTCATTTTCGAGTATTCTCTTTTCGAAAGACCGATGATTTTCCTGGCTCACGATCTCGACGAATTCTTCGACTGGAGAGGCTTCTATTATGATTACGATGAGCTTACTCCCGGTCCTATCGTATCAACAAATGAAGAAATCATCGATTATGTGAAAAACATAAAAGAAAACTTCGACAAGCAGGAGGTTATTGACTTCCGTAATAAGTTTATGAGTGCATGCGACGGTAATGCTACACAGAGAATCATTGATACCGCTATGGGTGAAAACTACACAAGATTCAAAAAAGCCGCCCCCCTTCCGAAGGATAACTATCATCTCATTCCTTCAGCCGATGACTTCGAAGAATTACTGAAAAAGATATAATTTTATGAGCAGACCTGTTTATCAGGTTTGCTTTTTTATTGAAATTAAACATTGACAATTCAATGCAATTACTGTATACTTTAAAGATGAAGCGGAATGTATTTCTGCCAATTTAAATTTACTCAGAGGTGATTACAATGATATATGCAGTTATCGCTGCAGGCGGTATAGGAAGCAGAATGGGTAATGTAGAAAAACCTAAGCAGTATATTACTTTAAAGGACAAGCCCATCATCGCACATACCGTAGAAAAATTTTATGTAAACGACTGTTTCAAAAAAATAATTATTCTCTGCCCCGATCAGTGGATAAATCATACTAAATCCATAATCAAAAAGCATCTCCCCGAGGATGATCGTGTAGTAGTGCTCCAGGGCGGAAGCACAAGAAACGAAACAATTATGAATGCTATAAAGTTTATAGAAGAAACTGACGGTCTCGACGATGAAACCATCATCGTAACACACGACGCTGTAAGACCCTTCGTTTCAGCAAGAATCATATCTGAAAACATTGAAGGCGCTCTTAAGTTCGGTGCTACCGATACTGTCGTTCCTGCTACCGATACTATCGTCGAAAGCCAGAACGGTACCGTTATCAGTAACATCCCCGACAGAAGTAAGCTTTATCAGGGACAGACCCCTCAGGCATTTAAGGCAAAGCTTCTCAAGGAGTTATATTACGGTCTTACTGAAGAAGAAAAGGATATCCTTACCGATGCCTGTAAAATTTTCAGCATGAAGGGGCACGATGTGCATCTTATCGACGGTGAAGTACACAATATTAAAATCACCTATCCGTATGACTTAAGAGTGGCAAAGGCACTTTTAGACGAAGAAATCAAATAATTCTGAAAGGAAAAGTCTATGCTTAATACAGTATTCAGATTAACACAGCCGAGAAAAATCGAAATCGCTTTCAGTGAAATCGACATTTTCAGCGGAAATGTAATAGTCAGACCTACCTATCTTTCCATCTGTAATGCAGATCAGAGATATTTCCAGGGAACAAGAGATCCGAAGGCACTGGCAGAAAAGCTTCCCATGGCGCTTATCCACGAGGCTGTCGGTGAGGTTGTCTACTCCCCCGATAAGGATTTCAAGCCCAGTGATCTGGTAGTAATGATTCCCAATACACCCGTAGAAAAAGATGACATCATCGCAGAAAACTATCTTCGCTCCAGTAAATTCAGAGCGAGCGGTTTTGACGGATTTATGCAGGAGTATGTCTCCATAAGTGCTGACAGATTAGTTAAGCTTCCCTCTGACATTAATCCCGCAGTAGCTTCTTTTACGGAAATTGTTTCTGTCAGCGTTCACGCTATCAGCCGTTTTATGAAGTTCTCTCACGAAAGAAGAGAAACCATCGGTGTGTGGGGTGACGGTAACTTAAGCTACATCACCTGCGTTTTCTTAAGAAAATTCTTCCCTGATGCTAAAATTTATGTTTTCGGTGTCGTTCCCAAAAAGCTCAGCGACTTTACCTTTGTCGATGAAACCTATCTTACCACTGAAATTCCTTCAGATATGAAGTTCGATCACGCTTTCGAATGTGTAGGCGGTAACGGCTCTCAGATAGCCATCAATCAGATTATCGACTACATCAAACCTGAAGGTACTATTTCGATTTTAGGTGTAAGTGAATATCCCGTTCCCATCAATACAAGAATGGTACTCGAAAAAGGTCTGCGTATTTTCGGAAGCAGCCGCAGCGGCCGTGAGGATTTCGTTAAGACAGTAGAAATGTACAAGGAATTCCCCGATATCGTAGAATACCTCAGCCATATGGTAGGTTACGTAAAGCCTGTCAGAAACATCAAGGATATGATGGAGGCATTTGATCTCGATATCAATAAGTCATTCGGTAAAACCGTTATGAAGTGGGAAAAATAACTCAATATATGAAAATATCCCTCGGCATCAAGCCGAGGGATTACTTTTATGCAAGGATTAAAGTCCTGTCTTTTCTCTGATGTAGTTTCTGGCTAAAACTGCATACTCATAGGGGTTAGCAATAGCAGGATCCTGCTCTGCTTCTACTACTACCCAGCCTTCATAGCCTGCTTCATCGAGAACATCGAATACGGGTGTAAAGTCGAAGTCACCGTCACCGGGAACTGTAAATGAACCTGCACGAACTGAATCAAGGAAGCTGTAGCCCTTAACCTTAGCATCTTCGATAACATCCTTACGGATGCTCTTAAGATGAACATGCTTTACTCTGTTTACATACTTTTTAAGCACGCCGATTACATCCTCACCGCTGAATGAAAGATGACCTGTATCGAAAAGAAGATAAACAAGGTCGGGGTCTGTAATTTCCATAAGCTTGTCGATTTCTTCAGCTGTCTGAACACCTGTACCCATATGGTGATGTACGGTGAAGTACATACCCTTTTCTTTGGCGAGTCTACCCATTTCGTTGAAGCCTTTAGCGATAAGCTCCCACTGTTCGTCAGTGTAAACAGGCTTTTCACCGAAGATGCTTACATCCTTGCCCTGAATGCTGTTGCCCTGCTCAGAAGCACCAATAACCTTGGCGCCGAGAGCGTGAAGAAAATCTCTGTGCTTGATGAAAGCTTCGATTGTAGCCTCGTAGCCTTCGGAAAGAAGAAGTGAAGAGAACCATGCGTTACAGATTCTCATTCCTCTTACATCAAGCTTATGCTTGAGAGTTTCTACATCTTTGGGGTACTTGTTACCGATTTCGCTGCCTGTGAAGCCTGCAAGTGCCATTTCACTTACACACTGTTCAAAGGTGTTTTCTGCACCGAGGTCAGGCATATCATCGTTTGTCCATGCGATAGGTGCTATGGCAAGATTAACTTTTTCTTTGTTAAGCATATTTATTTCTCCTTCAAATTAATATAAACGAGCCTTTTCGATATTGGCTTTCATTTCTTCATAACATTCGTGTACTCTTTCGCTTGTTGATACCTCAGCAACGCCTACTCTCCACCAGGAATCGTAACCGTCAGTCATAGACTTATGTGCTACCTTGATGTCAAAGAGTGTAGGTACAGTCTGCTTTTTAGCATCCTCAAGAGCTTCATAGAGTTCCTTATCGGTGGTTACTCTGTAAGCCTTACAGCCGTAGCCTTCAGCGATTTTAGCATAATCGGTGTAGATTACCTCACCGTCGAGAAGACCGCTGTCAGTTCTTCTGGTAAATCTTGTACCGTAGGTGTCTGTGCCCTGATTATTCTGAAGATTTTCGATACAACCCCAACCACTGTTATCAAAGAGCATAATATTAATTTTCTTGTTTTCCTGAACGGCAGTGTAAAGCTCACTGTGAAGCATAAGGAAGGAGCCGTCACCTACCATAGAGTAAACCTCCTTGTCGGGAGCGGCAAGCTTTGCACCGAGCGCACCGCAGATTTCATAACCCATACAGGAGAAGCCGTATTCTACGTGATAGGTGTAAGGTGCCTTGGATTTCCAGATTCTCTGGAGACAGCCGGGAAGTGAACCTGATGAACCGATAACTATGGAATCGTCAGCGATAACCTCATTGATTACACCGAGAGCTCTCATCTGTGAAAGAACTCCGTCTACTGCGGGTGCATTATAACAACGTGTAATTTCAGCATCGAAAGAATCCTTTGCCTCAGCAATCTCAGTTGTCCACTTTGATTTGTAACCGTCAAGCTTAGCCATAATAGCTTCTACAGCCATTTTAGCATCAGCGATAACTGCTGTAGAATCCATCTTGAACGCATCAAAAGAGCAGACGTTTATTGAAAGCATCTTTACATCGGGATTCTGGAAGCCCCACTTTGAACAGGTGGTGAAGTCAGTAAGTCTTGTTCCGACAGCGATAACAAGGTCAGCCTTTTTAGCGATAGCATTAGCGGCAGCACCGCCTGTTACACCGCAACCGCCAAGATTAAGCGGATGGGCATAAGGAACCTGTCCCTTACCTGCCTGTGTTTCGCCGATGGGAATGTTATACTTTTCAGCAAAAGCGAGAACTGACTCGTAGCTTTCGGAATATGTAACACCGCCGCCTACGATAAGCATAGGCTTTTCAGCGTTTTTTATCATTTCGACAGCTACTTCGATTTCTCTGTCAGAAGGAACTCTTCTATCCATATACCATACTCTCTTCTGAAGGAAGTAGTCAGGATAATCGAAGGCTTCAGCCTCAACATCCTGAGGCATAGCTATGCATACAGCACCCGTGTCAGCGGCATCGGTGAGCACTCTCATAGCATTGATGCAGGCTGTCATAAGCTGTTCGGGACGCTCTATTCTATCCCAATACTTACATACGGCACGGAAAGCATCGTTTGATGTGGTGGAATAAGAGGTAGGCTGTTCTACCTGCTGTAAAACAGGGTCAGGCTGACGGCATGCAAAGGTATCACCGGGAAGAACAAGAAGAGGAATTCTGTTCGCAGTGGCAGTACCGCATGCTGTAACCATATTGAGTGCACCGGGGCCGATAGAGGATGTGCAGGGAATAATCTTTCGTCTGTTATTCTGTTTGGCGAAGGCGATAGCTGCGTGAGCCATACCCTGCTCGTTGTGTCCCTGATAATATGTAAGGCTGTGACCGCCCTGCTCGAGAGCCTGGCCGATACCGACTACACAGCCGTGACCGAAAATACCGAATATTCCGTCGACGAATTTGGTTTCTTTTCCGTCGAAGCTTACATACTGGTTATCAAGAAACTTTACAAGAGCCTGAGCCATAGTAAGACGCATATTAATCAATCCTTTCTGAAGTAAAATCTCTTATTAAACACTTCAAGGAGTGCATTTAACTGCACTCCTGAAGCTTAAATTACATAATTTCTGAAATTTTAACGGGCCTGCCTTCCTTAACGGACTTCTTAGCAGCGAGAGCAACAAGAATAGAATTAAGACCGTCAAGACCTGTGGTGGGTGTGGGCTTGTCATTAAGAACAGCATCTACAAACTGTACCATTTCATCACGGAAGGACTGCATATATCTTTCGAGGAAGAAATAGAGAGGCTTATCGGTAGTTACACCGTCACCGTTCATAACAGTAACATTGGTGGGAGTATCGTTAGAAGCCATAGCGGCACCGAGTGAGCCGAAAACTTCGATTCTCTGGTCGTAACCGTAAGCAGCACGGCGGCTGTTATCAATTACACCGAGAGCACCGTTTTCAAACTTAAGGTTGATAATAGCTGTGTCTACATCGCCTGCTTCACCGATAGCGGGGTCAACAAGACAGGTAGCGCTGGCGTAAACCTCTGTTACATCACTGCCGGCAAGGAAGCGAGCCATGTCGAAATCGTGAATGGTCATATCGAGGAACATACCGCCTGATACTGCTACATATTCAGCTGGGGGAGGCTCGGGGTCACGGGAAGTAATTTTGATAAGCTCAAGATTACCAACCTTACCTTCATTGATAAGTGAACGAACATGAGCGAAGTTGTGGTCAAATCTTCTGTTAAAGCCTACCTGAAGCTTAACACCTGCTTCGGCTACAGCGTCGATAACAGCCTTAACCTTTTCGGGTGTAAGGTCAACGGGCTTTTCGCAGAAAACGTGCTTTCCTGCCTTAGCTGCTTCGATAGAGATGTCAGCGTGTGTGTCTGTAGAAGAACATACGAGAACTGCATCTATGTCCTTGTCAGCGAGCATTTCTTTGTAGTCGGCATATACTTTTTCGATGCCGTACTTATCAGCGAGCTCCTGTAAACCGTCTTTGAAAACGTCTGTGATACCGAGAACTTTTGCAGTGGGTACATTATATGTAATTGACTGCATGTGGACCTTACCGATACGACCTGCACCGATAATACCGATGTTTAACTGTTTCATATTTTTCATCCTCCGTTATTGTGGAAATAGAATTCTGTGCTTTCAGCACCATTCTGTGTAAGTATAACACAAAGAACACCCATATTTCAAGGATAAATACAGATGTTCTTTAAAAATTTTTCAGTTTTTTACTTTACGGGTTTTATACAGAACTCAAATTCAAGTTCATCCTTGAGATATACCCTGTACTGCTTAAGAGTGTTCGGTCCGCAGCTGTTCGTTCCCGTTCCTCTCATAAAGCCGTCAATGTTAAGAGAAACGAAATCTTCATTCTTTATATCTTCGATGTGTTTAGCTTTATCAAGCATTTCATTACTGTAATTATGAGCACTGAAAGAGAACGGCTTCTCACAGGCACAGAAGATAATACCCTTTCCGTCAGCATCAGAAAGCTTAACATAACGGCACTCGCCGTGGTTTCCGTTATCCTGAGGTCTGATATAATCGACATTAAGTCCGTCAACATCCGATTTATAAACACCCATAATGCTCTGCTCTTTGAAATCGGGAAGATTTTCAAGGTCACCGAGTCCGTAATACTCTACATTCTGAAGAGTCTTGTCAAGCTTTATATTTACACCGAAGCGGGGTAATTCGAGAGGCTTCAGACGGAATTTATTAAGCTCTATCTCAGATTTTACAAAAACTGTTCCGTCGGGATGAACGGTATATTTAAGCTCGAATTCGTAAACAGGCTTTTTGTCTACATAAAGATTCCATTCGGTTTTAACCTTAACCACACCGTTCTTTTCCTTGCATTTAAACTCTTTTAATTCAGGCTTCACAGCATCAAAGCCCTGTTTTTTCCAGCCTTTAACGATATTTCTGTCATTGTCAAGATATGCACGGTAGATGTTAGGTGTAAATCCTTTGCCGTCAGATATGAATTCTTTACCGTCAACATTATAACTTATAAGTGAGCCATCCTTTTTAGAGAAGACTATACTGCCCTTTTCAAATTTAACGGTATATGTATCCTTTGTCTGTGAAACCTCCGGTTTTCCGTCTGCTGTAATTTCAGGCGCTGAAATCTTTTCATTGAGAGTAATCTGCTCTTTAGCGATTTCTTCACCTTCGGGACCTGCATAAATAAAGGTTATGTGATAATCTTTATCGCTGTCTGTCTTTTTATGTCCGATATTTACTACTGTGCTTGCGAGAGGAGGAATAACAGCATCAACATCGCCTTTTTCGATAACAATACCATTCTCCAAAAGCTCATATGAAATTTTAATATCAGATGAGTCAGTAAAAGCTTTGGTGTTTCGGAAAGAATATGTATTCTCCCCTGTTTTCGTGCATCTGACGGGACGGTAAACATTCTTCATTTCATAAGCTCCCGTATGAGGTGTTCTGTCAGGATAAACGAGACCGTCTACGCAGAAATTATCATCGTGAATTCTCTCTCCGTGGTCACCGCCATAGGTATACTTATACTTTCCGTTTTCGTGGTAAACGCTGTGGTCAGCCCATTCCCAGATGCATCCGCCCGTGAGATTTTCGTATGTATAAATGAGATTCCAGTAATCCTCCAGAGAACCGGGGCCCACGCCCATAGCGTGACAGTATTCACAGAGAAAATGTGGCTTATTCTTATATCTCTTTCCGAGCTTATGCTTACCTATCTTTTCCAGGAGAGAAGGAATCTGATACATCTCTGAAATCACGTCATAAGAACCTCTCGGTGTTCTGATAGCGCCCTCGTAATGCACGGGAATGTCTGTAACTTCCTTAAGATGCTTACAGCATTCATCGTGGTTTTTCCATCCGCCCGACTCATTGCCGAGACTCCACATAGTGATGGAAGGATGATTCTTATCTCTTTCGAACATACGCATTACTCTGTCATCGTAACGTGGCAGCCATGCGCTGTCATTACTGATAATGTTAGGTTTAAGAGTCGGTTTGAGATCTTCAGCGTGCTGTGTGCCGTGAGTTTCGATGTCAGCTTCATCAATTACATAAAGACCGTACTCATCGCACAGAGAAAGAAAAATCGGATCGGGAGGATAATGAGATGTTCTGACAGCATTTACATTAAGCCTTTTCATAAGAAGGACATCCTCAAGAAGGTACTCACCACTCATAACATAGCCTGTTTTTTCATGAGTGTCATGATGGTTTACACCCTTGAATTTGATGAGCTTTGAATTGAAGAAGAACTTTTCTCCGTCTATTTTAACGGTTTTAAAGCCTATATTATGCTTTACGCACTGTAAAACCTCGTCTCCCTGCTTAAGAGAAAGCACAAGCGTGTAAAGCTCGGGAGTTTCTGCAGTCCAGCGTTTTACATTAAGAACACCGAAATCAAGATTAACCTTGAAGCCTGCAGCTGCCTTTCTGACAGCGATAACCTCACCGTCTTTTATAAGCTCAGCGCACAGTATCTTATCTGCGAAGCTTTCTCCGAGAATGTCAGTATTTACTTCGAGTGCATAGCCTTCGGATTTTTCAGCTGTTTCAGCGTGAAAGTCAAAGATGTATTCGGAAGGATTTTCCGTAATATATACATCACGGAAAATACCGTTTTCTCTGAACATATCCTGACATTCGAGATATGTACCGTTTGACCATTTGGAAACGATGGCGAGAAGCTCGTTTTCACCCTCTGTAACGAATCCCTCAAGAGCAAATTCTGCACTGTTATGGCTTCCTTCACTGTAACCGACATATTTTCCGTTTACATAAAGTGTAAGCGAAGAACAGACACCGAGGAAGGTAATTATGGGATGAACGGTATTTTTTACTGTAAACTTTTTAAAGTACACACCCGCAGACATTTCCTCGGGCACATTGGGAAGCGTCATCGGAAATTCGTATCTTGTGTTAAGATAACAGGGATTTTCATAGCCTGTTCTCTGCCATGTTGAGGGTACCTTTACATCATCAAAGGACATAGTTTCTGTGTCAATAGTGGCGGGCAGACGAGAAATCTTTTCAAAATATCTGAATTTCCAGTCACCGGAAAGCACTGTAACGACATCGCTCGAGTACCTTTCCGTAAGAGAAGTCTGCGAAAAAAGCTTTTCTCTGTCGGAATAAGGAATAAAGTAGCTTCTCCCTGCAAGCTTGTTCTCTTCATAAACTTCAAAGTCATTGATTCTGAGTTTTTTAATCTGATACTTCATAAATTCTCCATGAACAGATAAACTGTTCTGTCCTTTCTGACAATATTTTCTTTTTGATTATAACATAGCGGTGCAGCGTTTTCAACTGTTATTTATCTGATTTTCACTGTTTTGGTTTTACTGTATACACCGTAAACTTTCTTTGAACCCGATTTTTTATATGCACGGATTCTGATATAATACTTTTTACCGCTCTTGAGCTTTTTGAGTGTCTTTTCCGTGCCTTTCGTCACACAAACGGTACTAATACTTTTACTTTTACTTTTACTGAAGCTCTGCCGAGACCAGGAAAGCTCAAAACCACTGACATTACTCTGCTTTTTCCATTTTACTTTAGCTACATTTTCCTTCACGGATACAGCTTTCACGATAACTGCCTTAGAGGGTCGTGTGATTGCGGAAATCATCTTACTGTCAATGCTTACTGCACCGTCTCCGACAGCTGTAATTTTAAAATAATACTTATGTCCCGCTTTCAGCTTCTTCACTTTATGGGATGTACTGTTTGAAGACACCGTCTTCCATTTCTTTTTATCGGTACTGTATGATATTTTATATTTCAGAGCAAAATCTGACTTTTTCCATTCAAGACTGACGGATGTATCAGTTACAGACACGATTTTTAAGCCACTGACAGCTTCAGGAGTATATACATTTTCCAAGCTTTCAGCTAAGCCGTCCAATACCTTCACCGATAAAACAGCACCACAGACTCTGCAAGACTCCTTAAGTGTTCCTTTTCTGTTTATCCCGGGCATACTGTCTATAATTCCACCGTCGGAAATGTGTGAAAATTTCTCTATGTAATTCTCCTTATAGGATGAATCGCATTCTGAACAGGAATAAAAATCATAACCCTTCTGCGTACAGGTAGGCAGCTTCTGTTCCCTGGCGTAGCTGTGTTTCTTTTTCGGAATTACTTCATCCTTACTGCGGTAGCAGACAGTACACATATACATTCTCATTCCGTCCACAGTACACGTCGGCTTATTCTCCGTCAGCAGTGCAAAAGAGCACTGCTCTGCAGCATTTACACCGCCTTGCTCAGTGCCGTAGCTACCACATCCTCTGAGGCAATAGTAGGAATGAGTGAAATTTTCACGATATATAAGATTACTCTTCGAATTATCACATCGGAAATTATGTTCGCACGAAGCGGTTGCAATAAAGGACAAGCCGATTGTGAAAGAAAAAAGGAGCAGAATTTTCAGTGTATTTTTCAGCATATTTCATCCGTTTCCTTCTTTTATATTATCGTCACAATTATACATCAAAGAACATAAATCGTCAAATAATTTTTTTCGTTATACAAATTCCAACAAATGTAACTTTTAAATTCGCCACAGTGTGCCAATAATTATCTTAAGGTTAACAGTGGGGGTAATTCAGTGAATTATTATAACAAGGTGGAAATAAGCGGTATCGACACTTCGAAGCTGAAAATGCTCAGCGAAAAGGAAATATCGGAGCTTATGATTAAAGCTAAGCAAGGTAATACGAAAGCACGAGAGGATCTCATAAACGGTAATCTCCGTCTGGTACTCAGTGTAATTCAGCGTTTTACATCCAGAGGTGAAAATATAGACGATCTTTTTCAGGTGGGTTGTATAGGTCTTATTAAAGCAATAGATAATTTCGATGTAAGTCTTAATCTTCGCTTCAGCACCTACGGTGTTCCTATGATAATCGGAGAAATCAGACGCTATCTGAGAGACTATAACCCGATAAGAGTCAGCCGTTCCGTAAGAGATACAGCCTATCACGCTATGCAGATTAAGGAACAGATTATAAACGAGACACAGAAAGAACCGACAGTAGAAGAAATAGCTGAACGCTTAGGCGTAAAACGTGAAAATGTGGTAATAGCTCTGGAAGCGATAGTAGACCCGGTTTCTCTGTATGAGCCTGTATACTACGATGCAGGTGACACGATTTATGTTATGGATCAGATCGGTGACAGCAACAGTGATGTAAACTGGATAGATGAAATACTGCTGAAAAAGTCAATAAACGAACTGGGAGAAAGAGAAAAGAGAATACTTTCACTTCGCTTTATGAACGGTATGACACAGACGGAGGTAGCCAATGAAATCGGCATTTCACAGGCTCAGGTGTCAAGACTCGAAAAATGCGCTATGGAAAAAATCAAAAGTCACCGCAAGGTTTATATATAAGAAAAAAAGAGGCAGAACGCCTCTTTTAATTATTTGAGTTTTTCTGACGAGAAGGTGTAGGGAAGAATTTCACCGAGGGTAAGAGACAGATACTCTTCTCCGTTCTTTCCTATAAGAACACGGAACTTTTCATCGCAGAACTCTGCCATTACCTGTCTGCACACACCGCAGGGCGTAAAGTAATCTTTAAAATCAAGAGCCTTTCCACCTACTACGGCAATAGCCTCGAATTCTCTTTCCCCCTCGCTGACCGCTTTGAAAAAAGCTGTTCTTTCAGCACAGTTTGTAGGTCCGTAGGCTGCATTTTCGATGTTACAGCCGAGATAGATATTTCCGTTTTTTGCGAGTAAGGCCGCACCTACAGTATAACCCGAATAAGGCACATAGGCGTTTTCAGCAGCTCTTTTAGCTAAAGCAATAAGTTCTGCATCTTTCATCTTTTATTCTCCCGTAATTTCATTTTTAAAGCTTTCTCCGCTGATTTCACCGTCAAGACAGAAGAAATCCGCTATGGTTTTACCTATATCGGCAAAGGTTTTTCTTGTGCCGAGATTTACGCTTTTTATTCCGTCACCGTACACCAGAAGAGGAACATATTCTCTCGAATGGTCAGTGCTTTCTGTAAGAGGATCACATCCGTGGTCTGCAGTGATGAATAGGATGTCCCCTTCTTTCATATTCCCTTTAAATTCTGTAAGCCATTTATCGAATTCCATCAGTGCTTCTGCATAACCCTTTGCATCATTACGGTGACCGTAATGCATATCAAAATCAACAAGATTAGTAAAGCAAAGGCCTGTAAAATCCCTTTTCTGATATTCGCTTGTCAACCTCATTCCGTCGGCATTTGACTTTGTGGGATGAGACTCCTTAAAGCCTTTACCTGCGAAAATGTCGTAAATTTTGCCGATGGGTATTGCATCGAAGCTTTTACGCTCAAGAATATCGATAACCGTATCCGTCGGTGGCAGAAGTGAGTAATCGTGACGGTTAGGTGTTCTTTTAAAATCAGGGTATTCGCCTGTAAAAGGTCTTGCTATAACTCTGCCGACAGCATGCTCACCTGAAAGAATTTCTCTTGCCTTTTCACAGCAGCTGTAAAGCTCACTGAGAGGAACCTTTTCTTCGTGAGCGGCAATCTGAAAAACACTGTCAGCCGAGGTGTAAACAATAAGCTTCCCTGTTTCAATATGCTCTTTTCCGTAATCCTCGATTACCTTAGTACCTGAATAAGGTTTATTGCACAGTACTCCCCTGCCCGTAGCTTCGGTAAACTTCTGCAATACATCCTCAGGAAAGCCATTGGGATAAGTCGGAAAAGGATTTTCAGAAATAATTCCCGCTATCTCCCAGTGTCCCGTGGTAGTATCCTTGCCCTTTGAGGCTTCGGCGAAACGTCCGTACGCACCGTCAGGACAACTGACTCCATCATCATAATCGATTCCGTCTATATTGAATATACCGCTCTTTTTAAGCTCGGGAATATTAAAACCGTCCTGTATATAACAAGCCTTTAATGTGTTACTTCCTTCGTCACCGTAGAGGTGCGCATCAGGCATCTCACCGATACCGACACTGTCAAGGACAATGAGAAAAATTCGTTTAGTTTTCATAGGTTCTCCGATAAAATTATATTATTCTGCATCCATTTTTACTGCAGTTTCAAGAGCAATTTTCATCATATCCGTAAAGGTGGTTTGTCTTTCTTCAGCCGTACAGCCTTCACCTGTAAACGGCATATCGGATATAGTGCAGATAGCAAGTGCTTTCTTGCCTGCTCTCATAGCGTTAAGATAAAGAGCTGCCGCCTCCATTTCTACGGCAAGAGAACCTGCATTCGCCCATTTTCTGTTGCACTCTTCATCGAAATCATAAAAGGTGTCAGACGAATAAAGGTTACCTACCTTCATATCTATGCCGAGCTCTTTCGCACTTTCGACTGCCGCAGTCAGAAGCTCAAAGGAGCAGGTAGGTGCAATAGTGCCTGTAACACCGAACTGTGCCGCAAAGTTAGAGTTGGTATTTGCACCGATACCGGCTACGATATCACGAAGCTTTACCTTCTCTGAAAGACCGCCCGCAGAGCCGACACGGATAATATTTTCTACACCGAAAAAATTATAAAGCTCGTGTGAATAAATTCCTATCGATGGCATACCCATACCGCTCGCCATAACAGAAACCCTGTGACCCTTGTAGCTGCCTGTATAACCCTGTATGCCTCTGACATTGTTTATAAGCTCTGCATTATCGAGAAAGTTTTCTGCAATAAATCTGGCTCTCAAGGGGTCACCCGGCATTAATACCGTCTTAGCGAAGGATGTTCCTTCCTTGAGATTGATGTGAGGTGTTGAAACTGACATAATGTTTCCTCCTTAATTAATAACCGCTGCCCTGTTCATTCTTTACTATTTTTACGATTCTGCTCGTACCGAGTCTGTCAGCACCGAGAGAAAGCATATCTTCAGCATCCTTTATGCTTGAAATTCCGCCTGCAGCTTTGATATGAAGACCGTTTTCCACATTTTTACTGAAAAGTTCGATATCTTCTCTGGTAGCACCGCCCGTGGAAAAGCCTGTAGAAGTTTTAATATAATCTGCACCGGATTCGGAAACAATCTTACACATTTTTACCTTTTCTTCATCCGTAAGCAGACAGGTTTCAATGATAACCTTAAGAAGCTTGCCGTCACAGGCTTTTTTTACCGACTTTATCTCCTCGAGAATTTCATCGTATCTTTTATCCTTAAGCATACCGATATTTATTACCATATCGATTTCGTCTGCGCCCTCTTTAACGGCAGTATTTGTCTCGAAGCATTTAACCGCTGTAGTATTATAACCGTTAGGAAAGCCGATAACCGTGCAGATTTTAAGTTTATCGCCTACATATTCCTTGGCTTTCTTCACATAAGAAGGCGGAATGCACACACTCGCACAGGAATATTTCATCCCGTCGTCGCAGAGATTTTTTATATCCTCCCAGGTAGCACCCTGTGAAAGAACAGTGTGATCTACTTTAGCTAAAATTTCTTTTATATCCATAATATTTACCTCCGTTATGAGTTTATATACAGATTTTACAATGTAAAAAAGAAAAAGTCAAATAATTTAAACCTTTCTCTTGTAAAAAATCATTAGTTAGTTTATTATATAATCATAAAAATTATTGGAGGTAAAATATGTTAGTAAACAAAAATACGCCTATTTCTGAAATTATCAGAACGCCTGCAGGTCACGACATTATTATGAAAGCTCTTTATTCCGTAGGACTCGGCGGAGAGTTTCTTAAGAAAGGCCCGCTCTCAAAGCTTACACTGGGTAAAATAATCAAGCTTTCAAGAGGTAAAATCAGCGAAGATTTTATTGACTCTCTTTTAGGTATTCTTAACAGCGAACAGGATATACCTCTCGAGGACGATGCTCCCATCGAAAGAAAGTGGTGGAAGGAAGCAGTATTCTATCAGATTTATCCCCGCTCCTTCAAGGACTCAAACGGTGACGGCATCGGTGACCTTCGCGGTATCATCGAAAAGCTCGACTATCTTAAAGAGCTCGGCATCAACGCTATCTGGTGCAGTCCCATTTACGACTCCCCTAACGACGATAACGGCTATGACATCAGAAACTACGAAAAGATAATGGAAGAGTTCGGCACTATGGAGGATTTCGATGAGCTTCTCGAGGAAATCCATAAGCGTGATATGAAGCTTATTATGGACCTGGTTATCAACCACAGCTCAGACGAACACGAATGGTTCCGCTCCTCCGTAAGCGACCCCGATTCACCCTATAAGGATTATTACATCTGGCGAGACGGAGATGAAAATACCCCTCCCAACAACTGGGAAAGCCTTTTCAGCGGTAAGGCCTGGAACTATTATCCCGAGAGAAAGCAGTGGGCATTACACCTGTTCTCATCTAAGCAGATGGACTTCAACTGGGAAAATGAAAATCTCAGACAGGACCTTTACAAAATGGTAAACCGCTGGCTCGAAAAAGGCGTAGACGGCTTCAGACTCGATGTAATCAGCTTCATTTCGAAGGCTGACGGTCTTCCTGACGGCAACGATATTATCGGTTCTATGATGGGGTTCAAGGGTGTGGAGCACTATTTCTACGGTCCGAGACTTCACAAATATCTCCACGAAATGGCAGAAAATACCTTCAATAAGTACGATGCATTTACCGTAGGCGAATGTCAGGGTACAGGCATCGAAATGAGTAAGCTTATGACGGGAGATTACCGTAAGGAGCTTAATGTAGTCTTCGCCTTCGACCACATAGAAAATCCCGGTAAGAAGCGCTTTTCAGAGTACAGGTACGACCTTCGCCCCATGGCAAAGGAAATGGTCAAATGGCAGCTGAATTACGGTAATCACTGTTGGCCGACGGTATTTTTCGAAAACCACGATACCACGAGAATGGCAAGTAAGGTCTGCCCCGACGGAATGTACAGAGACGAGCTGAGTAAGCTTTTAGCCGTAATGCAGATGACCTTCAAGGGTGTACCCTTCGTTTATCAGGGCCAGGAAATCGGTATGACCAACTCTAAGTTCGAAAGCATCGGCGATTTCAGAGATGTGGAATCACTCAATTTCTATAAGCAGGAAACGGAAAAAGGTGCTGACAAGGACGAAATCTACCGCATCGTAAAGGCAGGCAGCCGTGACAACGGCAGAACTCCCATGTGCTGGACGGCAGAGGAAAACGCAGGCTTCACATCAGGTAACCCCTGGATAGAGGTTATCCCCGGCTACAAGAGAATCAATGTAGCTACCGAGGAAAAGGATAAGGATTCCGTTCTTAATTTCTACCGTAAGATGATAGAACTTCGCCACAGTGACGACACACTCGTTTACGGTGACTTCAAGCTCGCAAAAAAGAAATGGAAGAATGTTCTTACTTACTACCGCATAAGCGATAAGGGAACCTACTTCGTGGAAATAAATCTTACTGCATCGGTACAGAAAAAGCCTGTAACCACTAACGGCTTCAATAAGCTTATCACCAACGTACGCCTCAGTGACAATGATACTCTCGCACCCTTTGAAGCAAATGTTTACAAGTTAAGATAAACCTTTAACCGCTTCGGCAATGACTGAAGCGGTATTTTTTTATAGCTTCGTGAGTATTAATTAATAAAATATACTTACGGAGAGCTACACTATGAAATCTGCAGTTATCAAGATAACATTATTAGTTATGATTATCACTTTGTTCATCGGATGCGCAAGAGAAGAATTTATGGATTTATACGGTTTCACAGAAAGATTTACATATTCAGAAATCAGTCCCGAAGATTTTTATACTGATAAAACCGAAGACGGTAAAACAGTTTACTACAGCTATTTCGAAAAAGAAAAGCCTTCGGTTATGATTAAACTCATCTGTACAGAGAATAATAAAATAGATCAGGTGAGAATATACCTTAGCAAGTACGACGAAAACGGAAAGAAAAAAACTCTCACGACAGAGGACATTTCACTTTTCGCCAATCTGATTTCATCATCACTCAAGGCCTTCACAGGCTGGAATGAAGATGAAGTCGGAGAAATAATGAATCAGATGCAGATATACGAAAAAAAATCCTACGAAAGTGAAGGAGAGCTTACAAAAACCAAGAGCAATTTTCACTTCATATATCACTCTGCTGACCTCGGCTCAGAATTTATAATTTATAACACCTATCTCCGAGCTGTACCTCAGACGGAAAAGCCCGAAAGCAAGCCTATGTACGGAGACACAACCAAAATCAGAACCGAAACCGTGCCTACAAAGTAATTTTATACAACATTTCAGTCAACATATAAAAGAAAAGAGTTTAAAATGATAAAAATGCATAAACACACATTAAATTTGGCATAAACACTTGAAAAAAATTCCTTTATGATATAAAATAATCGGTGGTATGATAATACATAAAACGCTTAATACGAAAGGAAAGAATGAAATGAACGTATTGAACAAAAAATCAGTTGAAGACATTGATGTAAAAGGCAAAAAAGTTCTCGTTCGCTGCGATTTTAACGTAAAGATGGAAAACGGCGTTATCACAAGTGACAAGAGAATCGTTGCTTCTTTACCCACAATCAAGTACCTTCTCGAAAAAGGCGCAAAGCTTATCCTTTGCTCACACCTCGGCAGACCCAAGGGTGAATTCAAGCCCGAATTTTCTCTTGCTCCCGTAGCTGTAAGACTCGGTGAACTCTTAGGCAAAGAAGTTAAGATGGCTAAGGACGTCGTAGGCGAAAGCGCTCAGGCACTCGCTGCTGACCTTAAGGAAGGCGAAGTTCTTCTTCTCGAAAACGTACGTTTCCACGCTGAAGAAACCAAAAACGATGCTGATTTCAGCAAGGCTCTCGCTTCTCTTGCAGAAATTTATGTAAACGACGCATTCGGTTCCGCTCACAGAGCTCACTCCTCCACCACAGGTGTGGCTGATTATCTTCCCGCAGTTGGCGGCTTCCTTATCAGAAAAGAGCTCGAATACATCGGCGGCGCTCTCGAAAATCCGAAGAGACCTCTCGTTGCTATCCTCGGCGGTGCTAAGGTTTCCGACAAAATCGGCGTTATCACAAACCTTCTTAATACAGTTGATACCCTTATCGTAGGCGGCGGTATGGCATATACATTCTTTGCTGCTCTCGGTCATTCCGTAGGTACTTCTCTCTGCGAAACCGATAAGATCGATATGGCTAAGGAAATGATGGAAACAGCTAAGGCTAAGGGCGTTAACTTCCTTATCCCCATCGATAACAGAGTAGGTAAGGAATATGCAGAAGACACCGAAAATATGGTAGTTGATTCTGATAAGATCCCCGACGGCTGGATGGGTCTTGACATCGGTCCTAAGACAGAAGCTCTCTTCGCAGAAGCTGTTAAGGATGCAGGTACAGTTATCTGGAACGGTCCTATGGGAGTTTCCGAATGGAAAAACTTCGCTTCAGGTACTATCGCTGTAGCTACTGCTATCGCAAACAGCGGTGCTATCTCCATCGTAGGCGGTGGTGACTCTGCAGCTGCTGTTCAGAAACTCGGCTTCGCTGACAAAATGAGCCACATCTCCACAGGTGGCGGTGCTTCTCTCGAATTCCTCGAAGGTAAGGACCTTCCCGGCGTAGTAGCTCTCAACGATAAATAAGATTAAATTTAAGGAGTAATAAAAATGAACAAGACTCTCAGAAAGGCAGTAATTGCCGGTAACTGGAAAATGAATATGACTCCCTCTCAGACCACTGCTCTCATCGAGGAAATGAAGCCTCTCGTAGCAGGTGCTGACTGTGAAGTAGTTCTCTGCGTTCCCTTCGTAGACATCGCTGCAGCTATCGAAGCAGCTAAGGGTTCAAACATCAAAATCGGTGCTGAAAACCTTCACTTCAAAGCTTCCGGTGCATACACAGGTGAAATCTCAGCTGATATGCTCAAGGAAACAGGCGTAGAATACGTAGTAGTAGGCCACAGTGAAAGAAGACAGTACTTCGGTGAAACAGACCAGACAGTAAACCTTCGCTCTCTCGCTGCTATCAAGGCAGGTCTCAAGCCCATCATCTGCGTAGGTGAAACTCTCGAGCAGAGAGAACTCGGCTACACCGAAACTCTCCTCAAATATCAGACAAAGATGGCTCTCACAAACGTTTCTGCTGAAGAGCTCAAAAACGTAGTTATCGCTTACGAACCCGTATGGGCTATCGGTACAGGCGTAACTGCTACTGCTGACCAGGCTGACGAAGGTAACGGCTATGTACGTGCTGCTATCGCAGAAGCTTACGGTGCTGATGTAGCTGAAACAGTTACCATCCAGTACGGCGGTTCAATGAACGCTGCTAACGCTGCTGAACTCGTTTCAAAGGTAAACGTTGACGGCGGTCTCATCGGCGGTGCTTCTCTTAAGGCTGCAGACTTCTCAGTAATCGTTAAGGCTGCTTCCGAGCAGAAATAATTCTATTAAAACTTAAAGGGGCTCTGTGAGCCCTTTTTTGATGAAGAAAGGATAATTCAAATGAAAAAACCTGTTTTACTTTGCATTATGGACGGTTTCGGTAAAAATCCTTCCGACTACGGTAACGCTATCGTAGCTGCCGAAACTCCCAATTTAGATAAAATTATGAAAGAAAATCCCATGACCTTTATCGGCGCATCAGGTATGGACGTAGGTCTTCCCGACGGTCAGATGGGTAACAGCGAAGTAGGTCACACAAACATCGGTGCAGGCCGTGTAGTTTATCAGGAGCTCACCAGAATCACAAAGTCAATTTCTGACGGTGATTTCTTCGAAAACGAAGCTCTCTGCGGTGCTAAGCAAAACTGCGTAGACAACGTCTCTGCCCTTCACCTTATGGGTCTTATGAGCGACGGCGGTGTTCATTCACACAATACTCACCTTTATGCTATCGTTGAGCTTGCAAAGAAGATGGGTGTTAAGGAAGTATTCGTACACTGCTTC
>JAZTZH010000016.1:0-15579 GCA_045637365.1 Acutalibacteraceae bacterium | reverse complement strand
CAACTGAACTACCGGGCCATTGGTGGGAACAACAGGGCTCGAACCTGTGACCCTCTGCTTGTAAGGCAGATGCTCTCCCAGCTGAGCTATGCTCCCATCTGTCTGTGAACTGGTGTTCCTCACAGCGCTTGTATACTATATCAGAAAGCAACGCTTTTGTCAATGGTTTTTTCGAATTTTTTTGAATTTTTTTATTTTTTTTCAGATCTTCCATGATTACCCGATCCTGTAATACCGAGATCATCGTCATCACTGTCTGTATCAGGCAAAAAACTGCCACCGATAAAGGAAGTTATACTTGCCATACGTTCGATAAACTTTTTCAGCCACAAAATTATCATATACATCAGATCCATAAAATATAACCTTCCTTTCCTTTTTTTCAGTGTTATAATACTATAACAAGTTGCTGAGTATGTCAATATTATTTAAAGAAAATATTAAACATTTTTCCCTTTTCTGTATAAAAAAAGACTTTTACAACCCTTTTCGATGTAAAAGTCTTAATTCTTTTTAATAAATCTCAGCCAGATCGTAAATAAGTCTTTCTGTCTTTTCCCATCCGATACAAGGGTCTGTTATACTCTTGCCGTAAGTTCCTTCACCGATTTTCTGTGTGCCGTCCTCTATGTAGCTTTCGATCATAAGACCTTTAACAAGCTTATCTATATCAGAATTATGACGGCAGGAATGAATTATCTCTTTAGCTATTCGGGGCTGTTCAAGATATTTCTTTCCGGAATTTGCGTGATTGGTGTCAACGATAACTGACGGATTTTTCAGTTCAGGACGCTGCGAATAAAGTTCCGAGAGAAGAAGCAAATCTTCATAATGATAATTAGGAAAGGACTGTCCCCTGTCGTTTACGTAACCGCGGAGAATAGCGTGTGAAAGATTGTTACCTTCGCTCCTTACTTCCCAACCGCGGTAAATAAAATCGTGCTTATGCTGTGCAGCAGTGATAGAGTTCATCATAACCGAAAGATCACCGCCTGTGGGATTTTTCATACCTACGGGAATATTCAGACCGCTGGCAGTAAGCCTGTGCTGCTGATCCTCAGTGCTTCTCGCACCCACAGCCACATAACCTAAAAGATCGGAAAGATAACGATGATTTTCGGGATAGAGCATCTCGTCAGCGCAGGCAAAGCCTGTTTCGTTGATGGCTCTCATATGAAGCTTTCTGATGGCTACGATACCCTTTATAAGGTCTGCAGCAGCATTAGGGTCAGGCTGATGAAGCATACCTTTATAACCGTCGCCGGTGGTGCGGGGCTTATTGGTATAAATGCGAGGAATGATGAGGATTTTATCCTTCACTCTCTCCTGAACAGGAACAAGACGTGAAATGTAATCCATCACGCTGTCTTCATTATCCGCTGAGCAGGGACCGATGACTAAGATAAGCTTTCTTTCCTTACCCTCGAAAATGGCACGGATTTCTTCATCCTTCTGTTTCTTTATCTTCTCCGCTTCCTTTGTTATGGGATACTGTTCTTTAATATCCTTAGGAATAGGCAGTTTACATACAAAATTCATATTCATTTCAGTGTACCTCCGTTTCTTTATTTATCAAAAAGTTTTCTGCGTTCTGTAGAGATTCGCATCATATTCTTCATCTCTTCTTTGTTTTCTTCCTTAAGAAAAGTGTACAGCTTATCAAACTCACCCTTAAAAATGTCCATCTGCTTTAAAAGAGCATCCTTATTGAGAAGGAAAAGCTCACTCCACATATTTTCATTGATATTGGCGATACGGGTTAAATCCCTGAAGGAGTCACCGGTGTATTTCTCTAAATGTCCGTGTTCATAACAGGTCATAAGAGAAACAGCGATACAGTGGGTAAGCTGTGAAACGAAGCCTATCATCTCGTCGTGCGCCTCGGGTGACAGCTCACTTATTCTGCCGAAACCTAAAATCTCACCTATTCTCTTGCACGCCTCAATGCCCTCATCGGTATTTCTCTGCGTGGGAACAACAATGTAGTTAGCTCCGTAAAAAATCCTCTCGTCACTGTTTTCTATACCGAAAACCTCACGGCCTGCCATCGGATGAGCAGAAACGAACTCAACCATAGGCGGAAGCTTTCTCTGTATTTCTTCCACAATACAGCCCTTGACACCCGTAACATCGGTTATGACCGTACCCGGCTTAATTAAATCACCGTAGGTATCTATCCACTCGGTAAAGGTTTTCGGATAAAGAGCAAAGATAATCACATCAGCATTCTTTATCAACTCTCCGTCAACCTCAGTCGTTGCCTTTTTTACTATCTCATGTTCGAGAGCAAAGGCTACATCCTTTTCATCCTTAGTTATAGCCTCTACATAATAACCTTTACCCGTAAGTCCTCTGGCATAAGAACCTCCTAAAAGGCCGAGACCTACTATGAGAAACCGTGTATTTTTATTAATTGTCATCCGAATGCACCTCCAGACCAATCTCCGATAGCCTCACGAAAAAATCGGGATAGCTTTTTCTTACCGCCTCTACACCTTCGATTTCACCGCCGAAAAGAGAAGATATAACTCCGAGAGACATTACTACCCTATGGTCATTGTGACCGCAGAGAAGTGTCTCACTTTTATGCAAGGGAGATTTTCTTACTATTATTTCATTTTCAGATATTTCTATATCAGCACCGAATTTCGAAAGTTCCTCTTTCATTACAGTGCCTCTGTCGCTTTCCTTTATTCTAAGCCTTGCCGTGCCTGTTAAAGTCGCACCGTTAAGCACACCGGCTAAAGTCATAAGTATGGGCGCAAGGTCAGGACAGTCGCTCACATCGAGAGTGGGAGTGCCCTCATAAAGGCTTTTAAAGTACCCCTTATATACTCTGTCACCCTGTAAAGAATCTTCGCACAGACCCTTTACCTTGACCTCTGAGCCGAGATAATTAAAGGCATCGAGGAAGGCGGCATTCGAACAGTCACCCTCTACGGTAAAATTACCGTTCCGGTATTTCTGTGAGCCTTTAATGTAAAGCGTGGTATAGTTCTCCCACTCTGCCTTCACACCGAAATCACTCATAACCGAAAGAGTCATATCTATGTAGCTTCTGCTTTCGGTTTTTCCTGTAAGATGAATCCTGCTGTCACCTTCACATAAAGGAAGAGCAAAAAGCAGACCGCTTACAAACTGACTGCTGACATCTCCTCTTACGGTATAATCCCCAGAGGAAAGCTTTCCTTTTACAGATATTCTTCCTTCAGCACGTCTGAAAAGCATCCCTTTTTCTTCGCAGAACTTTTCATAAACCTCAATCGGTCTTTCCATAAGTCTGCCATAGCCTGTAAAGCTGTGTTCACAGTCAGAAAGAAGTGCGACAGGAATAAAGAAACGCAGAGTGCTTCCGCTTTCACGGGCAGGAAAAATCTTGTCTTCCGTTATGTCTGAGGGTGATACGCCTTTAACTTTAACGGAGCTTTCCCCTTTTTCGATTACTGCGCCCATTTCCTTAAGGCAGTCCAGCGTGGCAAGAATATCTTCGGAAAAGGCTATGTTTTCTATTACGCTTTCGCCCTCAGAAAGCCCCGCACAGATAAGATATCTGTGGGCCATACTCTTCGACGGTGGAGCAGTTATTTCACCTTTAAGACGGCTTTTTTCTATTTTTACATTCATTTTATCACTTACTTACTGAGATATTCTGCTAAAAAGTCCACGGCTCTGAGATAACCGTCAGTGCCGAGACCTGTAATAGTCTTAACTGCGGCAAGACGGATATAGCTTATCTGTCTGAAATCTTCTCTTTCCCTCACCTTAGAAATGTGTACTTCTACGCTGGGAATGCCCACGGATTTTACCGCATCAAGAATTGCTATGCTTGTGTGTGTATACGCTGCGGGATTTATAATTATACCGTCATAAACTCCGTAAGCCTCCTGTATTTTATCCACAAGACAGCCTTCGTGGTTTGACTGATAAAAATCGCAGGAAATATTTCTTTCACCGCAGTAGCTTTTAACTTTATTTACTAAATCCTCATAGGTCTCTCTGCCGTAATGCTCAGGCTCTCTTATGCCGAGCATATTGAGATTTGGACCGTTAATAATCAGAAGTTTCATTTCAGTTTCTCCGTTATTTTACTGACGGCGTTATTTACATTTCCGTCAATGTCTATTTTTTCATCACAGGAGGAAAGGTAAATATCATATCTTTCCTCATAACGATTTCTGAGTGCTTCAGAATCCCTCGAAAGAGGTCTGTCCTCGGTGGGAATTATATCTGCGACAGGTCTGTCAAGAAAGAAAAGCACACCATTATGCTTTAAATATTCTACATTTTCCTGTCTTAAAACAGCACCTCCGCCCGTGGCGATAACAAGACCGTTCTGAAGGGCAACCTTTTTTACAGCTACGGATTCAATGTCTCTGAAAAAGTCTTCTCCCTTTTCAGTGAATATGTCACTTATACATCCGTACTCCTGCGTAATAATAACATCAGTATCGATAAAGCTTTTGCCGAGCTTTTCTGCGAGAGCCTTTCCGACGGTGGTTTTTCCGCTTCCCGGCATACCGATAAGAACAATGTTTCTTTTTTCACTTAAAATTCTTTCGTAAGCTTCATCTGTTACCTTTTTAACGTCAAGTTCTTTTCCGATGAAAAGTCCTGAGGCAATAACAGCCTGTGCCACCAGCATATAAAGTCCGCATTCACATTCTATTCCTTGTCTTTCACAGTCCAGGCAAAGCTGCGTTTTAAGAGGGTTATAGACTGCATCGGTAACACCCTTAAGATTTTTAAAAAGAGACACGTCCACAGCACTTTCATCTGTATCCGGGTACATTCCGCAGGGAGTGGTGTTAATTATGTAATCGCAGTCACCATGAAGAGAAAGAAGATTTTCATAATTCACCTTTCCCCTTCTGCTGACGGTGATTATCTCTTTAGCACCGAGACTTTCAGCCACAGTCCGTGCTGTTTTAGCCGTACCGCCCGAGCCGAGAATTACCACTTTTTTCCCCTCATAAGAAAGCCCTTGCTTTTCGATAAGCATTTTCATTCCTCTGAAATCCGTGTTATATCCGTACAGCTTGCCGTCACGGTTAACTACGGTATTGACCGCACCGATTTTACGGGCGGATTCGTCAATGAAGTCAAGATAAGGCGTTACACTTTCCTTATAGGGAATGGTCACATTGATTCCGCAGAAGTCCTTTTCTTTCATAAAGAGGTCAAGGTCATCACGGGGTATCTCTTTTATTTCATAGGTATAATCGGCTATGCTTTCGTGGATAGGCTTCGAAAAGCTGTGAGAAAGCTTTTCGCCAATAAGTCCGTATTTCATTTATATCACCTTATGGTTTGAAATAATCTGTACCGAAACGGCTAATAAGTAAATCGCAGAGAGTGAGTGCCGTTACGCTGTCAATGACAACTCTGACTCTGTGGATAATGGCAGGGTCGTGTCTTCCCTCAATGACAAGCGTTTCGTCTGTCATATCCTTAAAATTAACTGTTTCCTGTTCTTTATAAATAGAAGGGGTAGGCTTTACCGCACAGCGGAAGGTTATGGGCATACCGTTTGTAATACCGCCGTTTATACCGCCGTTATTGTTAGTTCGCGTCTTTACGGTTTCTCCGTCACGGTAAAAGCTGTCGTTAGCCTCACTACCTCTCATTTTACCGAAAGAGAAACCTGCACCGAACTCGATACCCTTGACAGCAGGTACTGAAAAGAGTGCGTGTGAAAGCATACCCTCTACCGTATCAAACCAAGGCTCGCCCACACCTGCAGGCATACCTGTCACTGCAGTAGAAAGAATGCCGCCGATGCTGTCTCCGTCTTTTTTACAGTCTTCGATAAGAGCCGAAATTTCTTCTCTTTTCTTTTCGCAGAGTACAGGCATATCGAGCGTTTCTAAAAGAGCGAAATCATCTTCATAGTTTGTGAACTCTCTGTCCTCAATATCACCGCAACGTGAAATGTGGGTAGCTATTTTAATCCCTTTACCTTCAAGGGCTTTCAGTGCTATAGCTCCTGCTGCAACCAAGGGAGCGGTAAGTCTGCCTGAAAAGTGCCCCCCGCCTCTGTAATCCTGATAACCGCCGTATTTGCACTCAGCAGTATAGTCAGCGTGGGAAGGACGGGCAAGGTCTTTCGTTTTCGAATAGTCCTTACTTTTAGTATCGGCATTTTCTATCATAAGACAGATGGGCGTACCCGTAGTTCTGCCCCCGAAAACACCGCTTAATATTTTCACTTCATCCTTTTCTCTTCTCTGTGTAGAGAGAGCATTCACTCCCTTTCTTTTTTCCATCTGTGAAGAGATAAAGTCCTTATCGATTTCTACCCCCGGTGAAATACCGTCAATGATACAGCCGATAGCTTCACCGTGACTTTCACCGAAAAGGGTTACGGAAAGGGAATTGCCGAAAGTATTTTTCATTTTTTATCCCTCTTTTATATCAGTTTCAATAATTCTTCTATGCTTGTATTAACAAATTGGAAGGTGCCTATTTCACTGCAGAACACAGCCGTTATCCCTTTAGTATCACTCTTTTTATCGTGAGAAATGGCTTCTTTAACCTTATGCTTATCGATGGGATAAGACACGGGAAGTCCCGTCTTCTCCAAAGCTGAGATTACTCTGTCTCTTATCTCTTCTGTGCATACAGGTATCATTCCAAGTCCTACACACTCACCGTGATAAAGCTCACCGAAGGGTACAGAGGCTTCTATGCCGTGACCGATAGTATGTCCGAAGTTCAGTACCTTACGAAGTCCCGTTTCCTTTTCGTCCTCTTCTACCACTTTCTTTTTCACTGAAAGTGAGCGCTCGATTACCTCATCGATTTTCTCTACTGCCTCGCCTTTTTCGAAAATTTCAAAGAGAGCCTTATCCATTATAATACCCGCTTTAAGTGCTTCGGCAAGACCGTTTTTCAAGTGTCTTTCAGAAAGAGTAGAGAGCACATCGGGATCGATAATAACCTTTTTCGGCTGATGAAAAGCACCGATGATGTTTTTTATCCGACCCAGGTCGATGGCTGTCTTTCCGCCGATGGAAGAGTCTACCTGTGAAAGAAGAGTGGTGGGAATGTTGTAAAAATCGATTCCTCTCATATAGGTAGCAGCGGCAAATCCCGCCATATCACCCGTAACGCCTCCGCCTACGGCAACCACTGCATCCTTGCGTGTGAAGGATAAGTCCATAAGAGTCTCACATATCTGACGGTAGGTGTCAAAGTTTTTACTTTCTTCTCCCTGCGTAAAGGTAAAAATGTGACTTTTTTCAAAATCAGCGGCAACAGCATTCACATACTCTGTCGGCACTCCCGAATCAGTTACGATAAGCACCTTTCTGTCAGTGAATATACCGAGAAGTGTGCTCACTTTCCTTATTGCGCCTCTTTCGAGAATTATGTCATAGGTGTTTTCGCCTATATTAACAGGTATAATCATTATTTATCACTCAAATCTTCGAATTATCTTTATAAGTGCCTATCATCTTAAGTCTGTCACAGCAGTCGGAAAGCTCGTCAAGCATATATCTGCCCCGTCTCGACTGTAAATCGCCCTCAATTTCAACATAGAAATAGTAAGTCCAGATAAGGTCCTTCATAGCACGGCTTTTGATTGACCTCATAGAATAACCGTGGTGACCGATTACATTTATGGCGTGAGCAAGAGCGCCTGCCTTATCGGGTACGGTGAAAACGATGATGCTGTGATCTCTCTTTTCCGTGCAGAGTGTACGGGAAAGAACCACAAAACGGGTGGTGTTATCGCTCGCTTCGTTTATATTTTCTCTGATTACCTTAAGTCCGTAAAGGGCTGCCGTCTCTCTGCTGGCGATGGCGGCAAGAGTTTTATCTCCCGTGTCTGCCACTAATTTAGCCGCTCTTGCCGTATTTTCACAGCCTTCTGATTTATAGCCCTGATTTCTGATGTAGGAAGCGCACTGATCGAGTGCCTGCTGATGGCTGATAACCTTTACGATGTCCTTTTCTGCGGCATCGTTCAGACCGATAAGATTATGACGGATGTCGAGGCTGTAAAGGCCGTTTACATATAGTGAACCTGAAAAGATAAGATCTATAACCTGTCCTACCTCTCCCGCCCTGCTGTTCTCGATGGGAAGAACGGCACAGTCGCACTCACCCTTTTCCACAGCCTCATAGGCGGCTTTGAAATCGGGATAGGATATTCTTTTTCCGTCAGGGAAGATTCTGCCTGCGGCTATGTGGGCGAAGGCACCCTCCACACCGCTGTAGGCTACATTTGCACCCTCTAAAATACGGTGCTGATACCTTTTCGAAATATCCATAGTGCTTTTCATAAAGGAAACATAAAAGTCCTTTATTTCTTCGTTCTCGATATATTCAAGATTTTTATTTATAAGAAAATCTTCTCTTGCTCCGTCAAAAACGGGAAGACCTCTTTCCTTTTTATACTCGGCTACTTCCTTTGCCGCCGCCATTCTCTTCTCGAAAAGTGCGGCTATCTCTTTGTCTGTTTCGCCGATTATTTCTCTTGCTTTAAGAAGCTTATCCATAAGAGTTCTCCTTTAAATAAGGTCGTATTCCTTTGCTAGTTCTTTAAATGCGGGAAGTGATTTTTTAATCATTTCAGTGGAAACACAGTAGGAAAGTCTCACATAACCGGGGAAACCGAAGGAATCACTGGGAACTAAAAGAAGGTCGTATTTCTTTGCCTTTTCGCAGAAGGCCTCGGCACTTTCCTCGGGTGATTTCATAAACAGATAAAAAGCACCGTCAGGCTTCGCCGTTTTGAAGCCGAACTCCTCAAAAGCTTCAATAAGTATATCTCTGTTCAATTTATAGATTGAAACATCGCTTGTCTTGCCTACGCATTTTCTGATAAGGAACTGCATAAGTGAAGGGGCACACACATAACCGAGAGCTCTGCCCGCACCGCAAACAGATTTATAAATAAGATCGAAATCGCTCACCTCGTCGGGAACAAGAATATAACCGATTCTGTCCCCGGGAAGGGAAAGAGATTTGGAGTAGGAATAGCAAACGAGAGTGTTATCATAGTATTTGGTGAGATACGGCACCTTCACATCGCCGTAAACCAGTTCTCTGTAAGGTTCGTCAGAAATAAGGAAGATTTCCTTACCGTATTCCTTCTGCTTTTCGTTCATTATACGGCACAGCTCGATAACGGTTTCCTCGCTGATAACTACGCCCGAGGGATTATTCGGAGAGTTAACTACTACTGCCTTTGTGTTCGGAGTAACCGCTTTTTCGAAGGCATCAAGATCAATCTGTAAATCCTTTGCCTTACATTTAACCTCTACAGGCTTAGCGCCTGCAGCCTCGATAAATACCTTATACTCAGGGAAATAGGGAGCAAAGATAATAATTTCATCGTCCTTTTCCGTAAGAGCTTTAAAGCAGATGGAAAGAGAAGCGGCAGCACCTGCTGTCATATAGAAATTCTTAAAGGAAAAGGCAGTACCGAAGCGTGCATTGAGGTCATCGGCTATGGCCTGTCTGGTATCATTATCACCTACTGCGGAGGTGTAGCCGTGAAGCACTGTGGAGGGAAGAGTTTCCGTGAGCTCACGGATAGTCTCATTCACTATTTCGGGAGCAGGAACGCTGGGATTACCCAAGCTGTAATCGTAAACATTCTCTGCACCGATTTCAGCCTTTCTTTTTTTACCGTATTCGAATATTTCTCTGATAACGGAGCTTTTCGCACCGAGGTCATACATTTTTTCATTTACCATAATTATCACCGTCTCATTATTTAATATACTGCACTTTATTGAAATGCATTAATAAAGTATTATACACCTGTTAACTTAAACCGTCAATAAAAACCATACTTTTTCACACAAAATACAAGCTGATCATAGTTCTTCGCTTTATTCCTTTAAAGCTTTAAAATTTTAAACTGTGATTATTTTAACACCAAAAGAACTGTTTGTCAAGGGAAATTATTAAAAAAGATTATGATTTTTTGGTAAAGAATATAGGGAGAGAATTTATTGAAATAAAAAAATATCATCGGTCACGACCCGGCGGAAAACACAAGGGACGGGGCTATGCGTTTTAGCAAAAAAGAGACCGACCCGAAGGCCAGTCTCTAATAGATGGTATTATTTAATTATAACGCTCCATAATTATTTCAATTAAAACTCTGATAAAGCTGACCAGGAAACAAACACCTTTTTCTGCCATAGATTCGTGATCAACCTCACCACAGAAAAAGCAGTGAGCTATTACTTCTCTACCACAGACCTCACAGATATTGTCGTTATCCACATCTGTATGAGGAAGCTTAGAGCCTTTTTCAGTTATTGTTCTTGTCTTTCCGCAGCCATAATCACATTCAGCTGTCATTGTACCGTCTTTAGTGCAGGTTGAATCGTTATTTGATACATAGTCAGTGTAAATATGATTACCGGTAGCTTTTACAGAATCTGTATATGAATCACCGCAAGAAATACATGTAAATGTCTTTACACCTTTTACAGTACAGGTGGGAGCTGTAGTTACTTCGCCACTGTAGCTGTGACCTGTAGCATCCGTATAATCAGCCACATAGCTGTCACCGCAAGCACAAGTATAAGTGGTGTAGCCTTCTTCTGTACAGTTGGGAACCGTTACAGATGCTTCGTATGTATGTGCTTCTAGCTTTGCTACAGCTTCAGTGTAGCTGTCACCGCAAGCACAAGTAAAGGTTTCTTCGCCTTCTGTGAGATGTGTAGGCTGTGTGGTGATTTCAGATGTGTGAGAGTGACCTGTAGCGTCTACATAGTCGCTTACATAAGTATCACCGCAAGCACAGGTGTAAGTTGTGTAACCGCCCTCTGTGCAGGTGGGAACTGTTACTGATGCTTCGTAGGTGTGACCTGTAGCATCTGTATAATCGTCTACATAGCTGTCACCACAAGCACAGGTGTATGTTGTGTAACCGCCCTCTGTACAGGTGGGAGCTGTTACTACTGCAGTATATGAGTGGTCTTTGAGCTTAGCTACAGGTTCAGTGTAGCTGTCACCACAGTGACAGGTAAAGGTTTCAACACCTTCCGTAAGGTGAGTAGGCTGTGTAGTGATTTCTGATGTGTAGGTGTGACCTGTAGCTGAGCCTTCATCCTTTACTGTATCTGTTTCACCGCATTTGTTATCGCACTTTGCAGTCTTTGTACCGTCTTTTTCACAGGTTGCATTTTTGTCTGAAACGTAGTTTGTGAAGCTGTGACCGAGAGCATCAACTACTGTCTGCGCCACGATAACTTCATTACATACGGAGCAGTGCTTTCCTTCTGTAAGACCTGTTTCTGTACAGGTGGGTGCTACTGCTGCATCAATAACCTCTTCATGCTTACAAGCGACCCAATTATAGTGTATATTTGCGTTGGTAAGACATTCATTCTCGGCACCGATCGTTATTTCTTTCCACTGTGGTTCAGTTCCACTATAGTATACATCAGTCAGGCTATCACAATAAGAGAATGCTTTTTCGCCTATCGTTGTTACGCTGTCAGGGATAATGATACTTGTAAGGCTTTTGCAACCTTGGAATACATATCTGCCTATGCTTGTTACACTGTCAGAGATAGTGATGCCTGTAAGGCTTGTGCAATCTTCGAATGCACTCTCACCTATACTTGTTACACTGTCAGGGATGATGATACTTGTAAGGCTTGTGCAACCACCGAATGCAGCTCTGCCTATACTTGTTACACTATCAGGGATTGTGATGCTTGTAAGACTACTACAATAACAAAATGCAGCATCGCCTATACTTGTTACACTATCAGGGATTGTGATGCTTGTAAGGCTACTACAATAATGAAATGCATACTCATCTATACTTGATACACTGTCAGAGATGATGATACTTGTAAGGCTTTTGCAATTATTGAATGCACCTCCGCCTATACTTGTTACACTGTCAGGGATGATGATGCTTGAAAGGCTTTTGCAACCTTGGAATGCAACGCTGCCTATACTTGTTACACTGTCAGAAATAGTGATGTCTGTAAGGCTTGTGCAATATTCGAATGCATGAGATTCTATGGATGTTGCACTGTCAGGGATAGTGTAGGCGGTTCTTGTATTTCCTATTGGATATGTAATAAGCAGAGACTTATCTTTATTAAAAAACACTCCATTTATATCACTTGAATAATATTCATTTTCTTCATCAACAGTAATGCTTATAAGGCTGTCGCAATAATTGAATGCACATTCACCTATACTTATTACACTGTCAGGGATTGTGATGCTTGTAAGGCTGTTGCAATAACTGAATGCTTCTTTGCCTATACTTTTTACACTGTCAGGGATGGTGAGTTCTGTAAGTCCGGCGCAACAACTGAATGCTTCTTCGCCTATACTTGTCACACTATCAGGAATAATGATGCTTGCAAGTTTATGGCAAGTATCGAATGTATTATCAGCTATGTTTGTTACTCCGTCAGGAATTGTGATGCTTGGAAGACTTCTGCAAAGAAAGAACGCAGAAGCACCTATACTTGTTACACTGTCAGGGATGGTGATGCTTGTGAGGCTTTCGCAACCCAAAAATGCACCTCTGCCTATGCTTGTTACTCCATCTTCAATTACAACACTTTTTACAGGTGTATTAGCAAAAGGAGAATTATCATCCCACATAGGACCCTCACCGCTTATAACAAGCTTGCCTGTCGAAATGTTATACTTCCAATAAACATTATCACCACACTTTTGACTTGATGCTAATGTCTCCGCACTGACCGTCATCGGCATTACCGTCACAGGCACAGCTGTGAGCATCAGAATAAGTGCACACATACATGCCAGCATTTTCTTCAAATTTCTTTTCATTGTTTGTTTTTCCTCCGTAAAATAAATATTTACGACAAAATAAAAATGCGTCCCGACAAGCAGAACGCATAAAAAAATGCATTCTCCGAGCCGCGACGCTAACTTTTGAATTTATACCATCAAAGGAAAAAATAACAAAACAAAGAGAACACACTTTTTTACAAAAGTATGCTTCCTTATGATGATATAAAACACCAAAAGTTATTCAGTTAACGTCGCAGATTTAGTTTACCACCATTTTACGAAAAAATCAACAGAAAACAGGAATTATTTTCTATACTATAATAATATACTGAGGTAAAAACCTCTCAGTCACTTCGTGACAGCTTTCCCTCCGGGAGACCGGCACCCTTTTGTCTGCTTTGCAGACATTTCCCCTGTCAGGGGAATTCCCTTTCAGGAGAGCCTGTATCTACCTCCTCTGAAGGGGGGGAGGTGTCACGCTTTGCGTGACGGAGAAGTAAAACTTTTCCAAAAAAATTTTCAAAAACCTATTGACAGATGAAAAATCTTATGCTATTATAAAGCCACGATAATGATAATGATTATCATTATTAAATCCAAACGATTGGAGCAGGACTTATGTCAACACTTAAATCCAGTAAGCAACGGGATGCGGTGCTGGCAAACTTACAGTCACGGTACGATCATCCCACTGCAGAGGATGTCTTCCTCTCAGTGAAAGAAGTAGTCCCCACCATCAGTCTTGCCACGGTGTACAGGAACCTTAAGCTACTCGAAGGCGAAGGCTTAATCCTGAAAATCCCCACCGGTGACAGCGACAGATTTGACGGTCACACTCACGGTCACTACCACCTTACCTGCCTGAGCTGCAGAAGGGTTATTGACCTGGATATCGACCCGGAGGTGAGTCTGAACTCTCTTCCCCGTGACTTTGATGGCACTGTAACATCTCACTCATTGATGTTCTACGGCATCTGCCCCGATTGCAAAAACTCGAACAAAAAATAATTATCTTGGAGGAAAGAAAAATGAAAAAGTATTATTGCCCCGTATGCGGTTATGAAAGTGACGAAAGAATCGATGCTTGCCCCATCTGCAAAGCTAAGATGAAGGAAAGAGAAGAAGGCGCAGGTATGACCTGGGCAGCAGAACACATCCTTGGCGTAGGTAAAGAAGCAAACGTTCCCGAAGAAATCATTATGGGTCTTCGTGACAACTTCAACGGCGAATGCTCAGAAGTAGGTATGTATCTCGCTATGGCAAGAGTAGCTCACAGAGAAGGCTATCCCGAAATCGGTCTCTACTGGGAAAAGGCTGCTTACGAAGAAGCAGAACACGCTGCTAAGTTCGCAGAGCTTCTCGGTGAAGTAGTAACCGACAGCACCAAGAAAAACCTTGAAATGAGAGTTGCCGCTGAAAATGGTGCTACTCAGGGCAAGTTCGATCTCGCTAAGATGGCTAAGGAACACGGTCTCGACGCTATCCACGACACAGTTCACGAAATGGCTCGTGACGAAGCAAGACACGGCAAGGCATTTGAAGGTCTTCTTAACAGATATTTTGGTTAATTACTTCGGGAAGATAATATCTTCCCCTACAAAAAAAACGGTTTGAATCATAATGGGGATACGGTTACTACTGTATCCCCTGTTTTTAAAATAAGGAGGAAATCTTATGTTTGATTATACAATCTGTAACTGTAAAAAAGTATCATTCTTCGACGTAGAGGATGCACTGAATAAGTTCGATAAATTCGAAGACGTAGAAAAAGCCTTCGATGAGGTTCAGAAGATTACCCACTGCTCCACAGGCTGCGGCGGATGCCACGGCAAGATAATGGATGCAATTTCTGAAATTATGACTAAACGTCATCCCTACAATACATAATATATATAATCGAATTTATGAGGTTATTAAGATATGAAAAAATACGTCTGTCCCTGCGGATATGTTTACGATCCCGCCATCGGTGATACCGAAAACGGAATAGAGGTCGGTACTGCCTGGGAAGATGCTCCCGAAGACTGGGTATGCCCCTGGTGCGGACTCGGTAAGAATGGATTTGAGCAGGAATAAAAAATTATACTATACAAAAAAAGGGAACGAAGATCGGCTCTTCGTTCCCTTTTGTATTTTTAATAATGACTTACACCGCAACTGCAGGTTTTATTTGTGCCGAATAACTTATATTAGTTCTGTGAAACAACCACAACCTCTGCAGTGTCTGAAACATCTTTCAATTCACTTGGAGCACCTTTCACTGCATCATTTCCTGCTTCTGCCCTCTGCTTGAGAACTTCCATAATATGGGCGTGCTTTTCATCTGTGAAATCCCACATAAAAAGATACGGGAGCGCCATCAGTACGTATCCCACAAGGTCAAAGCCAATACCGATAAGCATACACTGAACTCTGACATCACTCATATAAAGCACATCCCAGTCAGAGGTGAATCCCACACGGTAAAACATAAGCGGAATAATGAGAGAAACGAGGGTTGTGATGGGTGTTGTAAACCATGTGATAATTTTTTGGTATTCTTCAAGTCTTTCGCCCGAAATATACATCTGATAATCGGTGATTCTTATTTTTGTGTCCTTCTGTGCAATAGCAACTGCAGATTCAAGGAGATTAGCCAGGAACATTGCAAGATAGATTGCAATACCGCAAAGAATATGCATGTTTCCAAGGAAAAGAATGGCAAGAATATACACGCCGTTTCTGATTGCGTAGACGACATACTTAAAAATTATAAGCTGCTTGAACTGGAATCTCTTTCTTATCCACGGAGCAAGAAATTCTCCCGGATTGCCTGAAATTTTA
>JAZTZH010000015.1:0-5418 GCA_045637365.1 Acutalibacteraceae bacterium | reverse complement strand
CCCTGTCCCTGCGGCTATTACGGACATCCTACCAAAGAATGCACCTGCAGCAAGGGTGCTCCCGCCAAATATCTTTCCAGAGTCAGCGGTCCCCTTCTCGACAGGCTTGACATACACATCGAGGTACCCCAGGTAGATTTCGAAAAGCTTTCAGGTGATGAAAGAAGTGAAAGCAGTGCCGACATCAAAAAAAGAGTAGATAAGGCACGAGACATTCAGAACAAACGATTTGAAAGCACTCCTGTTACCTGTAACGCAAAAATGACCCCGTCGATGACCAGAGAATACTGCAGAATAGATACAGAAAGCAAAAAACTCCTGGAAAACTGTTTCGAAAAAATGGGCCTTTCGGCAAGAGCTTACGATAAAATTTTAAGAATTGCACGAACTGTTGCCGACCTTGAAGGCAGTGAAAAAATCGAAACTGAGCATATCACCGAAGCAGTACAATACCGTTCCCTGGACAGAAAATTCTGGGGAAAATAAAGATAAACATAATACATAACAAAAGACCTGTCCGAAACAATCGGGCAGGTCAATCTTTTAGTCGGGTTTATTTGATAAGAAACACGCTGAATGCGATAAGGAACTGTGCGAAATAATATGATGTATGGTTAATAACAAAGTTTACCTGTGTATTCTTTGTGCCGAAATACATGGATGAAAGAATAATATCAGAAAGAAGGAAGAGTATAGCCGCTGCATTGAACACTATGTACTGTGCTGAGAAGTCGGTCTGAATCATAGCCCAGAGTGCTGCACCGGTCATCATACCGATTACGAGACAGTAAACAGTAACGATAGGCTTGAATTTTCCGAAATGACACTTAGTGGGTTTCTCGGTAAGAAGTGTAAAGGCAGCAACAACGATACCGACAATTACAGGCACAAGGAAATCCTTAAAGCCGAAGCCCATATGAAGGAATATGGCACCGATATAGAAGAAATGTCCGATACCGAAGGAAATAAAGCCTGCATTAAGATAATTGTCATTATGCTGAGGATAAACCCATTTCTGGTCAAGATAAATGTCACCGAGCATACCGAATACGCCGCCGATTAAAATGAGTATACCGTATTTCCAGAAATCCTGATTGTAATAAATAGCAGTCGCAGTAGTGAAAATGAAGAAAAGACTTGTGATGTTTTTAATAAAAACACCGCCAACACTTCTCTGTTTATTGCACTTAACCATAAATGCAATAAGTGAAATAAAGCCTAAACCCATAGATAAATAAGTTAACATAATTGTACCCTCCGATTTTTCTGTTTATTATTCTGCGATTTCAATTCCGCGTTCTTTTCTTGAAACAGCGAGCTCGTCGAAAACCTTCTGCTTCTTAGCACCTGTAAGGTCATAGAAGAAGAGAGGAACAGCACAGAGAAGAAGGCTGATGCCGGGAACTATGGTAACAAGAGAGAACATAGCAAAATTCTGTGTACTTGACATACTGTTGATAGCGTCAACAACCTGCTGTCCCGAGCCTACATTAAGCTGATTTACGTCAATATTTACTATTATGTACATAACGATAATCATAACAGTAGCAAAGGCGTTACCAATCTTATTAACAAAGGACTGACATGCAGAGCCGAGACCTGTGTCTCTGAAGCCGGTCTTCCATTCCATAAAGTCAAGACAGTCACATACCATAGCAAATGAAACATTATTGATAACACCGAGAGGAATGCTGGAAATAAGCATGAAAGGAATGCAGAGAAGAAGATTCTTTGTAGTCCAACCGATAATGAGTGTGAAACAGCTGGCTACGAATCCGCCGATGCAGGAAACAATCATAATCTGCTTATACTCGAATTTTTTGTAAAGCTTCGGTAAGAAGAGCATCGCACCGAACATACCTACTGCAGCACACACCTGAATAACAAGGGCAACAGTAGAAATATTTGAGTTGTACTGCTCTACTGTTTCAGGCTTTGTGCCGATGTAGAAACCTGAATAACGGGCAACGTGAGGAGCAGCCGCCTGAAGCATATATCTGCCGAAGGAAAGCATACCCGAAACTACTACAAGAACAAGGGGCTTACAGGTGAAAACTCTTTTAATTGCAGAAGGCTCACCCGGTGCTCTCTTTGCGGCATTGGGAAGCTGTATTCTTTCCTTAACCTTAAAGGATGACATAGCGAAGAGCGGCATACCGATAAGTGACATGGAAATAGCCATAATAGCATACTTAACGATACCTGCCTTTTCGACATCCATATCAGCAACTACAAAGCCGACAATAATGGGAAGAGCTACAGTAACGGCTGAACCGATACCGCCGACAGTCTTACCGTAAGAAATGAGGTTACCTCTTTCCTTCGGGTCGGGAGTCATAACATTAGGCATACTCCAGAAGGGAACGTCACTGGATGTGTACACCATACCCCATATTACGTAAACTGCAGCAGTGAACACATAAAGCCATATTGTTTTATTATTTGTATCAAAGCCGGGATTTACGAACATAAGAATCGTAAGAATAGCAATAGGAATGGCTGTCACCACGGGATAAGGCTTCATTCTGCCCTTTTTAAATGAAACTCTGTCCATAATCATACCCATCATAGGGTCATTGATGGCATCCCATACTCGTGCAAAGAGCATAAGAAGAATAACAAACATCGCATTGAGCTTGAGAACGCTCATATAATAGTCGGTTATATAGCTCGACATACAGCTGTAAACAAGTCCCTGACCGAGCGCTGCTACGGCGTAGGCGGTGACTTCTTTTTTAGGTACATACTTTTTTGTTTCCATAATATCCTCCGTATGTATGAAATTTTAATAATTATAGCATAATTTTACATTTTTTTGCATATAAAAACAAGTATCTTTTATTTTTTTGTGTAGAAAAATTATCTTTCTTTTTGTGCCTTTTGACCAAAGTTCTTAAAGTAGATTGAAAAGAAGAGAAATATACTGTATCATATAAGAGATTAAACCGAAAGGGGTTAAAATGATGAACAACACAACGGAGTACTTTTTAAAAACATTCGGATGGAAATCCGACAGTAAAACTGACGAAAGATTTGTTTTTATAAAAAACAATGTCAGATTTTCTCTTCTTACACCCAGACTTTTAAGAGTTGAATATAACAGAAAAGGTCTTTTTACCGATGAACCCACACAGTCTGTCATAAACAGAAACTTTGACAAGCCTGCCTTCAATATCGTGGAAGACGGTGACAAGGTTATCATCATCACCACAAAGACTATTTTCAAATACGATACAGCCTTAAAGAAAATGACAGGCATTTCACTTAAAGGCGGTAAAAATCTCACCGAATATGAAAGCGGAAACCTTAAGGGTACATACCGTACACTCGATATGGCAAACGGTGAAAGAGAAATCGGCAACGGCCTTATGTCCACTAACGGCGTGGCAGTCATCGATGACAGCAAGAGTCTTATTCTCAATGAAGACGGAACTATCGGCGAAAGAAAAAAGACAAAGGATGAATACTACTTTGCTTACGGTCACGACTACAGAGGATGTCTCAAAGACTTTTTCAGTCTCTGCGGTCAGGTTCCGCTCGTTCCCCGTTACTGTCTCGGTAACTGGTGGAGCAGATATAAGGCATATACTCAGCAGGAATATATCGAACTTATGGAGAAATTCATCGAAAAGGAAATTCCTCTTACAGTGGCTACCATAGATATGGACTGGCACTGGGTAAATGTTAAAGAGCGTTTCGGCAACATCGTCGGTAGCAAAAAATCTCTCATTCCCAATACCACAGATTTCATTTTCCAGGGTGACGGTTGGACAGGCTACAGCTGGAACACTGAGCTTTTCCCTGATTATAAAGGCTTCCTTAAATGGCTCAAGGAGAAAAATCTCCGTATTACCGTAAATCTTCATCCCGCTCAGGGTATCCGCTTCTTCGAGGATATGTATGAAGATGTGGCCAAGGCTATGGGTGTAGACCCTGCGACAAGAAAGAGAATAGAGTTCGATATTACTGACCCGAAATATGTGGATGCTTATTTTAACCTTGTCCACAAGCCTTATGAGGATGACGGCGTAGATTTCTGGTGGATAGACTGGCAGCAGGGCAAAAATACCAAGCTGAAAAATCTCGACCCTCTCTGGGCACTCAACCACTATCATACACTCGCTAATGAAACAGGCGAAAAAAGACCTCTTATCCTTTCCCGTTTCGCAGAGATCGGCTCTCACAGATATCCTCTCGGATTCTCAGGCGATACACATATTTCCTGGGAAAGTCTTGACTTCCAGCCTTACTTCACCAACACTGCTACCAATGTCGGATACACATGGTGGAGCCACGATATCGGCGGACATATGATGGGTAGCAAGGATGATGAGCTTTATACCCGCTGGGTACAGTACGGTCTTTTCAATCCTATAATGAGACTTCATTCCACAAGCAACGAATTTATGGGTAAAGAGCCCTGGAAACATAATTTCCAGGCAGAAACCATAGCAACTGAGTGCCTGCGTCAACGTCATGCTCTTATCCCCTATCTCTATTCTATGAACTACCGTACTCACAAGCACTGTATCGCACTTTGTGAGCCAATGTATTATGAATATCCCGAAGCACCTGAAGCATATAAGGTTAAAAATCAGTATTTCTTCGGTTCTGAGCTTCTCGTAGCACCTATCACTCAGAAAATAAACCTCAAAACCAATCTTGCTTCTGTTAAGACGTGGCTTCCCGAGGGCAGATGGACTGACATTTACACAGGTGCAATCTATAACGGCGGTCAGGAAATTACTATGTACCGAGGCATCGAAAGTATTCCTGTTCTGGCTAAGGAAGGTGCCATTATTCCTCTCAGTGCCAATGACAGAAATAACTCCAGTGAAAACCCGAAGGATATGATTCTTCGCATTTACAGAGGTAACAGTACCTTCGAGCTTTACGAGGATGACGGTATCAGCAATGAATTCAAAAACGGAAATTACGCAATTACAAAATATATTGTAAACGAAAAAGACAATAATCTTAAATTCAATATCTGCCCTGCAGAAGGCAACTGCTCAACTGTTCCTTCAAGAAGAAACTACACTCTTATATTTGAGGATGTGAAGGATGCTGAAAATATCATCGTTAAGGTCAACGGCAAAGAAGCAAACACTGAAATCAAAAGGACAAAGGGCAAGATTGAAATAGCACTTAAGGGAATTTCACCGAAGGCATCTGCAGAAATTATTTTCGAAAATTATACTGCAAGAACAAACCGTGATAAACGTGAAATGGTTATCGATCTTGTCACCAAATATCAGCTTTCAGTTAGTGTCAAGAGACTGAAGTACAACTCATTCCTTAAAGATATAAACGGAGAAATCCCCGTTAAAGAAGAGTGCTTCAGAGGTCCTATTGAAGAAGTACAGAAAATGGCATAATAATCATAACCACCGGTGAGAACCGGTGGTTTGCACTGCC
>JAZTZH010000014.1:0-39524 GCA_045637365.1 Acutalibacteraceae bacterium | reverse complement strand
GTTCGAGCCCTTCTGCCCCTGCCAAAGAAGACATCGCATTTGCGGTGTCTTTTCTTTTGTGAAACACAGCACAAACAGAACCCGAGGCATGCGAAGCGTGTCGGGCTTTGAGCCTGACCGCCGCCGGTGGCGGAAGAAGGGAAGGCAAAAAGGCGCAGCGGTCAAAGTTCATAGGCGGATAGCCGTAATGAACTTTGGGAACCGCAAGAGGGCCACGAAGTGGTTCGAGCCCTTCTGCCCCTGCCAAAGTAAAAGTCTTGTAAACACTGCGTTTGCAAGGCTTTTTTCGTTGTCTGAAAATCACTTTTCTAACACTTCAGTTAACAAAATCCCGTCAAAAACCCAACAAGAGATATTACAAATGGTTTGGTTAAAGAGAAGGAAAATTTAATGATACAAACAAAAACCCGTGTTCCGCCTGATTACGGAACACGGGTTTTGACATACTGAAATATTACATAAAATCTGTGACATTACACTGTCAGTTAACTACATTTTTCGGCTTTCCGTCAAGGAAGGCTTTTACATTTTCTCTGAAGATATTCATAAGTCTTGTTCTCGCTTCAAGACTTGCCCAGGCGATGTGAGGAGTTATGAGACACTTTTCACAACTGATAAGAGGATTGTTTTCATCGGCCGGCTCCTGTGAAAGCACATCGAGTCCGGCGCCTGTTATTATTCCGCCGTTGAGTGCTTCGGCCAGATCTTTTTCTACTATTACCGGACCTCTTGATGTATTGATGAGATAGGCGGTGCTTTTCATTTTTTTCAGGAATTCTCTGTTTACCATTCCTTCGGTTTCTTCTGTGAGAGGGCAGTGCAGAGAGATAACGTCACTTTCCGTGATAACTCTTTCCTTGTCGGTAAATTCTACCTTGCCGAAACCGTCGTATGTTCTTGTGTTGGGTGAATAGGCTATAACCTTCATACCGAAGGCGTTGGCGATATTGGCTACTGCAGAGCCTATTTTGCCGAAGCCGATAATTCCGAAGGTTTTATCGCGAAGCTCCGTGAGAGGAGTTTTCCAGTAGCAGAAATGCTGACATCTGCACCATTCACCGTCTTTTACGCTTTCGTTGTGGATGGCTACGCTGTTAGTCATCTCCAGTAAGAGTGCGAATACGAGCTGAGCTACGCCGTCCGTGCTGTAGGCGGGAATGTTTGAGACGGGGATATTTTTTTCTCTTGCCGCTTTTATGTCTACTACATTATAACCTGTAGAAAGAGTGGCGATGAATTTAAGAGAGGGGAGGGCGTCGATGATTTCCTTTGTGATAAGCTTTTTATTGGTTACGACGATGTCTGCATCGGAGCATCTCTCGATAACCTTATCCTGCGGTGTGCTGTCATAAACAGTGTATTCATCTACGGTATCTTTAAGCCAGTCCCAGGAAAGATCACCGGGGTTTTCTGTGTATCCGTCTAAAATAACGAGTTTCATAGTATTCTCCTTTTGTGGTTTTCTGTGCTGTAAGTATAACATATTTCTCTGTAAATGTACATAGTTTATTTTCGTGGCCGTAAAAAATAAAGTATTTTACTTTAAAATTCAAAAAAAGGGTTGACCTTGAGGAGTATATAATATAAAATGAAAATGTATAATAATGTAAAATAGAGTTTTTCTGTCCTGATATCACCAAATTATAAAATGAGGTGGGTTAATTGAAAAAAGAAAAGAGCATTCGCAGTATACTGAATGTCTCGGCTTTCTTCTGTTTTGTTTTCGCTCTTGCTCTTGCGATACTTCTGAGACTGTTTAAGGAAGAGCATTTTCTGGAGTGGTACAGTAAGTACACGGACACTCTTCTGTCCTATGAGATATGGATGCAGGCCTACGGCGCTTCGGCAGTTTCTGTTATTTTCATACTTCTTAATTATACAGTGAAGGCTGTTATTCCCTGGTTTCCGATTTCGTGCATATGTGTGGTTTCGGGTGCCCTCTTCAGCTGGTATTACGCCATTCTGATAAATATTGCAGGTCTTATAATTTTGTTCTCAATCAAATTCTTCTGGGGACGAAAATTCGGCGGAGGTAATGCCGAGAAGATACTGCGTAAATATGATTCGGTTTACAATTTTATAGATAAAAGCAAAACAGGATCACCCTTGGTGCTTTTTGTGCTCAGGTTTATGCCGAGTGTTCCCGTGAATTCTGTGAGCGGTCTTTACGGTGCTACGGATATTTCTTATGCTACTTTTTTATGGGTTTCCGTAGGCGGCTTTTTCTATAAGCTTTTCTCTTATACCGTAATCGGCAGGAACGTTTTCGATCCCGCATCCGCAAGCTTTATAGTTCCTATTATGGTGCTTTCCGTTTTTTCGGGAATGGCACTGCTTGTAATCAGCGGAGTTCTCAGCATTTCACCTGCGAGAGAAGATTTCTGAACGGATTTTCTCTTTCAGTGAATGATATATATGTCTGATGATTTTCAGCAGAAAAATGCTGCAGGATTGTCTTGACGAAACAAAAAACAAATAATCAAAGGAAGGTTGATAAAAATGATAAATTCAAAGGAAATGGAAAAATTACTTAAAGAGCAGAGTCTTGACGAAAACTTTGCTGTTGTTTATGAAAAGGACGCTTATGGTGTGCAGTATGCGAGATTTCTTGAGGTTCTTGCTGCGTTCAGTGAGCTTTTTGACAAGGAAGGAACCAGAGAGGTTTCTCTTTTCTCGGCTCCCGGAAGAAGTGAAATCGGCGGTAACCATACTGACCATAACCACGGTCTTGTTCTGGCTGCAGGTATCAGTCTCGATGCTATCGCAGTAGCTTCTAAAAATGATGAAGGTATCATCCGCATCAAATCAGCAGGTTATCCTCTTGATGAGGTTGACTGTTCAGAGCTTGAGGTGAAGGATGCTGAAATGGGCAAAAGCCAGTCTATCATCAGAGGTATCGCTGCACGCTTCGTTCAGCTCGGCTATAAGGTAGGCGGCTTCGATGCCACTACTGCTTCACAGGTTCTTTCCGGTTCAGGTCTTTCTTCATCTGCTGCTTTTGAAGTTCTTGTCTGCACTATGCTTAACCACCTTTATAATGACGGTAAAATCGATCCTGTTGAAATCGCCAAGATTTCACAGTACAGTGAAAATGTTTACTTCGGCAAGCCCTGCGGTCTTCTCGATCAGATGGCATGTTCTGTAGGCGGTTTTGTATCTATTGACTTTGAGGATACAGATAAGCCTGTTATTAACAAGATTGACTTCGATTTCGCATCCTCAGGTCACAGCCTTTGCATTGTGGATACTAAAGGCAGTCACTCAGATCTTACAGATGAGTATGCTGCTGTAAGACTCGAAATGGAAAGTGTGGCTGAATATTTCGGCAAAAAGATTCTTCGTGAATGTGAGAAGAAGGATGTTATCGCCAATGCAGGTGACATCAGTAAGAAACTCAGCGAGAGAGCAGTTATCAGAGCTCTTCACTTCTACGGTGAAAATGAAAAGGTTATTCTTCAGGCTGAGGCTCTCGGAAGAAACGATTTCGAAGCTTTCAAAGAACTTATCATCGCAAGCGGCAGATCTTCTTATATGTATAACCAGAACGTTTACACCTGTAAGGCTCCTAAAAATCAGCCTCTTTCACTTGCTCTTGCCATAAGTGAGCAGATCCTTAACGGAAAGGGCGCATGGAGAGTACATGGCGGTGGATTTGCAGGTACTATTCAGGCCTTTGTTCCTAACGATATGATAGGGGAGTACACAGACGCTATGAAGTCTGTTTTCGGTGACGATTCCTGCTATGTTCTGTCTATCAGACCTTACGGCGGTGTAGCATTAGCATAAAATACATAAACAGAAACAATAAAAATACGGGCAAAAATTAATAAACAAGGAGTATAGGAATGAAAAAAATATACCAATTTATATTATGCACATTTATGTGTGTAAGTGTAATTTTTACCTGTTCAGCGATTATCTCGGCAGCACCTAAGGTAGCCAAGGTCAAAAATGTAAAGGTTTCTTCCGTTGCCGCTGATAAGATAACACTCAAATGGAAAAAGATTTCCGGTGTTACGGGCTACCGTATCTACAGATACAGCTCCACGAAGGAAAAGTATGTATATATAGGCAGGACTAAAAAGGTTACCTATACCGATGATTCCCTTTCGGCGGGTAAAAGCTATAAATATAAAGTCCGTGCTTATAAGACGAAGAAAAAGAAGAACACCTACGGAGCTTATTCTGATGTAGTAAAGGGAACCACTAATCCTAAAAAGGTCAAAGGTGTTAAAACTACATATATAGGTACATCTAATGTAAAGCTCAGCTGGAATAAGGCGAAGGGTGCTACCGGATACGAAGTTTTTATGTACGACTTTGATAAAAAGGTTTATGTTTCCAAGGGTACTGTTACGAAAAACAGCTGCGTTCTCAAAAAACTTTCTCAGAATACAAAGTACCGAGTAAGAATAGCTGCATTCCATAAAAAGAACGGTAAAACTTATGGTGTAAGATCTTCAGCTTTCAATTTCAGAACCGTTCTTCCCGATGTGGCTTCGATTAATGTTTATGACATCACACAGAACTCGTACAAGCTTAAATGGAGCTCTGTAAAGGGATGTGACGGATACATCGTTTACCGTTATGACAGCGCTGCAGGTGAGTGGAAGAATATAACTAAAACCTCCTCTACATCTTATTCCGTAAAAAATCTTAATCCCGGTACCGTTCATATTTATAAGGTAAGAGCATATAAAAAGAACGGTTCATCCTATAATTACGGCGGTTATTCTGCACAGATAACAGCCAACACTATTCCGAATGCTCCTACCGGGCTTACTGCAAAAACAGATGACAGAATAATCGTTCTGAGCTGGAAGGGCAACGGAAAGTGCAAGGGCTACGAGGTAGACCGATTCAATAACGAAAAAAACGCCTGGGAAAATATTGCCAGGACTACTGCCGAAACCTATACGGACGACTCACTTACAAAGGCAGGTACATATACCTACAGAGTAAGAGCTTATGTACAGGGTGATAAAATCTATACCACTACATACACGGCTTCCTGTGAAATCAGGTTCGAAAGCTCCTATGTGAGACCTAGTCCTTACGGTGACTCTACTATGGCTGCGGCAGGTGTGCTCGGCTTCCTTTACGATCCTGATGAGATGTGCTTTTACACAGCCTCGGATCCCTGGCAGAGAAAGATCGGATATACAGAAATCTTTGACGTTTTAGCGCCGGGTATTACAATATCCTATGATACTGTGAGAATTAAATTTGATTATAAAGAAAAGAACTGGATGCTTCAGTTCTGGAAGGGGCAGTACGGTATTTTCTTCTACGGTGCGGAAATAGGTCTGTATAACAAGCCTGAGGGAAGACAATATGACTATTATGACTGTGCTTCCGATGACGAGAAAGTAATGATGTCGATGGATTTTTATAACAGCGGAGTTAAAAAGTTCCACAGACCCTACGGCTCTTATTGGTGGTGCACAGGCTTCGTTCCCGGTAATATCGGTGATAACTTCAATAATCTGCGCGTAGATGCCAGAATTACTTTGAAGGATTATGATATGCTTTCAGCAGTAAAAAAAGCACTCGACAGTGACGAGATAATAAAAGAAGGCATAACATATTCTACTTACGGAACTAATGTTTACATTACATATCAGTAATTTTTTTCGGTACAGGTTTTTGCCTGTACCGTTCATTTTGTTTCTTTCGAATTAACTGTTAATTTTATGTTGATTTTTTTTGCTGTGTGTGTTAAAATACTGATTGTATATAAAAGGAGGGGGAAGTATGAAAAAGACCTTTGTTAAAAAAATCGCAGTTATTATGTGTGCAGTGATGATGCTGTGCTCGTTATCTTTGAATGTAAGCGCTCAGACTGTCGGTGTAACGGATGATGAAATAACCGATGAAAGCACCGTTCCCGTAACACCGCCGTCAGAAGAAGTACATTATGATATCTCTGTTATCGTAAACGAGATTATCGCTACAGCCAAACAGATCATAAAAGATCTTATTGCCTATATCGCATACAGCGGAGAGGTTGACATACCGCTTGCTGAAAGCGGTGTAGCAGGTTATCTTTATGATTCGGATGAAAAGTGTTTTTATACCGCTTCTGATCCGTGGCAGAGAAAGGTTGGATATAATGAAATTTTTGATGTAGTCTCTCCTGCGGCTTTTATTGATTTCGATACAGTAAGATTCGGTTTCGATTACAATGATAAAAACTGGATTATTCAGATGTGGAAGGGTCAGTACGGACTTTTCTTCTACGGTGCGGAAATAGGCGTATATAATAAGCCTGCAGACAGAACCATCAAACATTATGACAGCGCTTCTGACGAAGACAGACTTATGATGTCTATGGATTTCTATAAAAAGGATGTTAAAAAGTTTTCCAGACCTTACGATTTATATTGGTGGTGTACAGGCTTCATTTCCGGTAATGTTTTCGGTGCTTTCCGTAATCTCCGTGTAGATGCCAGAATTACTATGAAGGATTATGATATGCTTGTAGCTTTTAAAAACTCCATTGACAGTAATGAGGCTACTGCAGAGGATATAACCTATTCTGTTAACGGACTTGATGTCTTTATTAAATATCACTGATGATTTTCGGCACAGGCTTTTTGCTTGTGCCTTTTCCTTTTGTTGTGTGAATATATCTTTTTTTAAATAAAGAATAATTCTGTGTTGATTTTTCAGCTTATGTATGTTAAAATATGTACCGAGAAATTCAGGAGATATCGTATGAAACAGACTTTTGTTAAAAAAATTGCAGGTATTATGTGCGCAGTAATGCTGATGTGTGCATTACCGTTAAATATAAGCGCCCGTGTGAGCGGTGACGTAAAAGGTGAAGCTACTTACGTCAGTAAGGCTTTTGCGGCACAGGCGTCAGATAAAACTGAATATGATACATTTGCCATTATCAAGGAAATTCTCACCACTGCCAAAAGGGTTATCGGTGATCTTGCTGCTTATTTCGTCTCTACGGGCGAGGTTGACAGGACCCTGGATGAAAAGGGTATAGCAGGATATCTTTATGATCCTGACGAAAAATGCTTTTACACCGCATCTGATCCGTGGCAGAGAACCATAGGCTATAATCAGATTTTCGATGTAGTATCTCCGACAGCTCTTATTACTTACGATACTGTGAGATTCAAGTTTGATTATGGCAAGAAAAACTGGCTTATTCAGGTGTGGAAGGGTCAGTACGGAGTTGCTTTTTACGGTGCTGAAATCGGTGTTTACAATAAGCCGGATGACAGAGTGGTTCATCATTTTGATGCCGTAAAGGATAAGGAACGGCTGAAGATGTCCATGGATTTTTATGAAAAAACGAAAGGTGTTTTCGGAAAGAATTATTGGAAAAAACAATTTTCCAGACCTTATGACTACTATTGGTGGTGTACAGGCTTCATTCCGGGAAACAGAAGTGATGAGTTTGATAAGCTTCGTGTGGATGCACGCATCACGGCAGTTGACTATGAAATGCTCTATGCGATTATCGCTGCGATTGAAAAGGAAGGTATTCCCTGGCAGGTCAAGGGCCTGGATGTAAGATTTACATATTATTGATTATGAAAAGTACAGGGATAACCTGTACTTTTTTGCTGGATTTTTTTTTAAGTCTTCTATTGATTTTTAAGGTCATAACTGATATAATATTTTATCAATGCGTTTAAATGCAAACCTTATGGAGGTAAAGATATATGAAAAGAACAGAAATCGCAAAGCTTTACGAAAACGCTTCAGCTTATACCGAGGGCACTGTCAAGGTATGCGGCTGGATAAGAACCAACCGTGATTCCAAGGTTTTAGGCTTTATGGAAATCAATGACGGTAGCTGCTTCAAGGGCGTACAGATTGTTTTCGAAAAGGAAAAGATCGATAATTTTGCTGAGGTAGCCAAGTATAATGTAGGTGCTGCGGTAATCGTGGAAGGTAATCTTATTCTTACACCCGAAGCAAAGCAGCCCTTTGAAATCAATGCTGTTAAGGTTGAGCTTGAAGGTGCTTCAGCTCCTGAGTATCCTCTTCAGAAAAAGAGACATTCTCTCGAATATCTCCGTACCATCGCTCATCTTCGTCCCCGTACGAATATTTATTCCGCTTCCTTCAGAGTGCGTTCCGTAGCTGCACAGGCTATTCACCGTTTCTTTGAAAGTGAAGGCTTTATCTATGCTCACACACCGCTTATTTCATGCAGTGACTGTGAGGGTGCGGGTGAGATGTTCCGTGTTACTACTCTTGATATGGAAAATCCGCCTAAAACAGAAGACGGTGACATCGATTACAGTCAGGACTTCTTCGGAAAGAGCGCATTCCTTACTGTTTCCGGTCAGCTTCAGGGCGAGATTATGGCACAGGCATTCGGCAAGATTTATACCTTCGGTCCTACCTTCAGAGCAGAGAAGAGCTATACTCAGCGTCACGCAGCAGAGTTCTGGATGATTGAACCCGAGATTGCTTTTGCAGATCTTTGTGACGATATGGATCTCGCAGAAAGAATGATAAAGTTCGTAATCAATTACGTTATGGAAAACTGCAAGCAGGATATCGAATTCCTTAACCAGTTTGTAGATAAGGGTCTTATCGAAAGACTTACAGCTGTTGCATCTTCTGAATTCGCAAGAGTTACGTATACCGATGCGGTTAAAATGCTCGAGGAACATAACGATGAATTCGAGTTCAAGGCATATTGGGGCTGCGACGTTCAGACAGAGCACGAAACATATCTCACAGAGCAGATTTTCAAAAAGCCTGTTTTCGTTACCGATTATCCCAAGGAAATCAAGGCTTTCTATATGAGACTCAATGATGACGGTAAAACCGTGGCAGCCTGTGACCTTCTCGTTATGGGTATCGGTGAAATCGTAGGCGGAAGCCAGAGAGAAGAAAGATACGATGTTCTCACTGAAAGAATCAGAGAGCTCGGACTCAAGGAAGAGGATTACTGGTGGTATCTTGACCTTCGTAAGTACGGCGGCACCAAGCATGCAGGCTTCGGTCTCGGCTTCGAAAGACTCGTAATGTATCTTACAGGTATTTCTAACATCAGAGATGTGCTTCCCTTCCCCAGAACCACAGGTTCAGCAGATTTTTAATTAAAAGCAAAACTTACAAAAAGGTGATATTTTATGGCAGAACTCAGAACTTACTCAAAAGAAAAATTACTTGACCTTAAAAATATGCTTCAGGAAGAATACGATTCCTTTAAGGCACAGGGTCTTAAGCTCGATATGTCCCGCGGTAAGCCCGGCTCAGATCAGCTTGCTGTTTCAAACGGACTTCTCGATGCCATCACTTCCAGAGACTGGGAGGATGACGCAAGTAATCACAGTCTTGAATACAGAAACTACGGTCTTCTTACAGGTATTATCGAATGTAAGGAAATCTTCGCCAAGCTTCTTAAGGTTCCTACTGCTAATGTTATCGTATGCGGTAACTCCAGCCTTAATATGATGTTTGACTACATCACACAGTGTATGCTTACAGGTTCAGGCGCAGAGCCCTGGAAGGATCAGGGCGAGATTAAGTTCCTTTGTCCCTGTCCCGGCTATGACAGACATTTCGCTATCGCAGAGTATTACGGAATAAAGCTTATCCCCGTGGAAATGACAGAGTCAGGTCCCGATATGGATACCGTAGAAGAACTCATCAAGGATGAAAAGGTAAAGGGTATGTTCTGCGTGCCTAAGTATTCCAATCCCACAGGTGTTACCTATACGAGCGAAACAGTAGACAGAATCGCAGCTTTGACACCTGCGGCGAAGGATTTCAGAATTATATGGGATAATGCTTACATTATTCACGACCTTACCGATGAAACCGAAAAACTTGACAATATTTTCGATGTACTTAAAAAATACGGTCATGAAGATATGGTTATCGAATTTACATCTACATCCAAAATTTCGTTCCCCGGCTCCGGTGTTGCCGTGCTTGCAGCATCTGACAGAAATATTCAGATGATTATCGACCGTATGAGCATTCAGACCATCGGATATGACAAGCTCAATCAGTTCAGACATGTTAAATTTTATAAGGATGTAAAGGGCATCAAGAGTCATATGAAGCTTCATAAGAATATTCTTGCTCCCAAATTCAAGGCTGTTATAAACGAATTCGAAACACAGCTCGGAAAGTACGGAGTAGCTACATGGACCAAGCCGAAGGGTGGCTACTTTATTTCTCTTGATGTTATGGAAGGCACTGCAAAGAGAGTATATCAGCTCTGTAAAGAGGGGGGAGTAACCCTCACCACAGTAGGTGCTACCTTCCCGTACGGTTATGACCCGAAGGACAGAAACATCCGTATCGCTCCTTCTTATCCTCCCGTTGACGAGCTTCTGACAGCGACCAAGCTTCTGTGTATCTGCGTTAAGCTTGCCGCATGTGAGAAACTTCTCGGAGAGTAAATTAAAGCTGTCGGATTTTGTTAATTTTGATTTATCTTTTACTATATCTATTGACTTTTCGGAGTTTAGGTGGTAGTATTAGTATATACAATAGCGTAGTAGTATAATTATCAGGAGGAATTTCTATGAATAATTACCTTAAAAAGCTTCTCAGTATGCTTATGGTTCTTACTGTAGTGCTTGCACTGTTCGTTCCTGCATTTGCTTCTCTTCAGACTGCAACTGTAGTTGAAATGGAAAAGGTGTACAAAGACAGTATCGAAACTGCTGACAAAGAAGACTATTTCAAATTTACAACAACTCAGTACGGTAGAGTACGTTTCTATGTAACTACAGGTATGGAACGCTACACTCTTGCTATCCTTGATGCAAGCGGTAAGGAAGTTACAAAGTTCGTAAGAACAGCTTCCACTATCGCAAGTGACTCTGTGCCCGACTATGCTCTCGATGCAGGTACATACTATCTCAAGGTAACAGGTGACGGCTTCCTTGCAGGTATACTTTCTTCCACAGGCTCATATGACTTCAGAATGACCTTCACTGCAGAGGTTAAGGGTCAGTCCGGTGCTGATAATGATAAGAACAATGAGCTCAAGTATGCTAAGGATATCAAAATCGATGCAACATCAGCAGGTAAAATCCTCAACGATGATGAAAACGATTTCTATAAGCTTACTCTCAACTCAGCAGGTACTGTAACTGTTAAGTTCACATCAAAGATGGAATACTACTGTCTCTATCTCCTTAATGACGGCGGTAATTCTATCTGGTCAGCTGAAAACAACCAGTGGGATACTTCCAAAAAGAGCAGAACAGACAAATACACATTTGAGCTTTCAGCAGGTACCTACTACTTCAAGGTTAACAGCCTCAAGGGAAGCAAGTTCCCTCAGTACCTTACCAAGGCTAAGGGTGACTACTCCTTCGATGTTAACTTCAAATCTGCAAACTCAACATCTGTTGAACCCAATGATTCATTTGTAAATCCCAATAAGATCGCTCTTAATAAAGACGTTGTCGGTCATCTCTCAATGACAGACGGTAAGGATTACTATGAAATCACAGTAGCAAAGAAAATCGATGCAATGATCGCATTTGTTTCTTATATGCCTTCATATAATATCCGTGTTCTTGATGCTGATAACAAAGAAATATGGAGCAGTAAGAACAACGCTTTAGCTGAAAAGGCTACAAGCCGTAAGGATGTTCACGAGCTTTCTCTCCCGGAAGGCAGATACTTTATTGTAGTTGACGGCGGAACAGGTAAGTATGATTTCCAGATTACTGAAGAAGTCAGCGTAGGTAAGGTAAAGACTGTTAACTACGAAAGAACTGTTACCACCCTCAGACTTTACTGGTCAAAGGTTACAGGAGCTGACGGCTACGAAGTATATAAGTATGACGAAGCTAAGAAGGAATTCGTTAAGGTTGGTTCTACCACATCTAAGAGATCTCTCAAGCTTAAGAAGCTTAAGGGCGGCACAGATTACGAATTCAAAGTAAGAGCATACAAAAAGGTTAATGGCTGCATCGTATACGGTAACTTCAGCGAAGAAAGATTAGCCACTACTGCTCCCGCAAGGGCTACTATCAAGAGCGTTAAAGCAGGTAAGAAGAGTGCGACTGTTAACTGGAAGACAGTAAACGGTGCTTCCGGCTACCGTGTATTCTACACAACTGATAAGGACTTTGACTATGTAAGCAAGAAGACAGTTAAGGATGCAAAGGCTACATCCAAGACTATCAAAAAGCTTAAGAGCGGTAAGAAGTACTACTTCAAGGTCAGAGCTTATAAGACCTTCAAGGGTAAGAACATTTACGGTAATTTAAGTAAAGTTAAGTCCGTAAAGGTAAAATAATAAGATTTTCAGCAGGCATTTCACTTCACGGTGAGATGCCTGTTTTATGTATAAAATCTCTTTTTCAGCTATTGACTTATTATTGTCTTTGTGTTAAAATCTAAAGGATATTTGTTTATGGCTGTGATCGGAAGGAGTAACACAGGGACACTCTCAGAGAAAAGGTGGTTGGTGAAAACCTTTAGTGAAAGTGTGTGAAGGTAGTCCGTTAGCTTCGGGAAGAAAGGTTCGCTGAGTAGACCCCGACGTATTTCTGCGTTAAGGATTCAGAGTGCGGTGCTTTTGCATCGAATTCAGGTGGTACCACGGTATTTTCTCCGTCCTGATTTTGGGACGGAGTTTTTATTTTATGTAAAATATATTCTTTAAATACAGGAGATGAAAAAAATGGCAAAGGAACTTGCTAAACAGTATGATCCGAAGGATGTTGAAGACAGAATTTATGCTTCATGGCTTGAAGGAAAATACTTTCACGCACAGGTTGACGAAACTAAGAAACCTTACACTATCGTAATTCCCCCTCCAAACATTACAGGACAGCTTCATATGGGACACGCCCTGGATAACACTCTTCAGGATATTCTTATCCGTTTCAGAAGAATGCAGGGCTTCGATACCCTCTGGCTTCCCGGTACTGACCACGCTTCTATTGCTACTGAAGCGAAAATCGTTGAGGCTATGAAGGCTGAAGGTATTTCTAAGGAAGATCTCGGAAGAGAAGGCTTCCTCGAAAGAGCCTGGGAATGGAAAGCACAGTACGGTGGCAGAATCATCGAGCAGCTTAAGAAAATGGGCTCTTCATGTGACTGGGACAGAGAACGCTTCACTCTCGACGAAGGCTGCTCTAAGGCAGTTAAAGAGGTTTTCGTAAACCTTTATGAAAAAGGTCTTATCTACCGTGGCGAAAGAATTATCAACTGGTGTACCCATTGTAAGACCTCCATTTCTGATGCAGAGGTTGAATATGAGGAGCAGGACGGTAATTTCTGGCACTTCCGTTATCCCTTCAAGGATGGAGACGGCTACATCGAGGTAGCTACTACCCGTCCTGAAACCATCCCCGGTGATACGGCTATCGCTGTTCACCCTGATGACGAAAGATATACTCACCTTATCGGTAAAACAGTTATTATGCCGGTTATCGGCAGAGAAATTCCCATCGTAGCTGACTCTTATGCTAAAATGGATAAGGGTACAGGTGCCGTTAAGATCACACCTGCTCACGACCCCAATGACTTTGAGGTAGGTCTTCGCTGTAATCTTCCCGTTCTCAATGTAATGACTGATGACGGCTTTATGAATGAGAATGCAGGCAAGTATGCAGGTATGAACCTTATGGAATGCCGTAAGGCTATCATCGCTGACCTTGATGCTGCAGGTGCTCTTGTTAAGATTGAACCCACCAAGCATGAAGTAGGTACTTGCTACCGCTGTCATACATCTGTTGAGCCTCGAGTTTCAAAGCAGTGGTTCGTTAAGATGGAACCCCTTGCCAAGCCTGCTATCAAGGTAGTACGTGACGGTAAGGTTAAGTTCATTCCCGAACGCTTTGACAAAATTTACTATAACTGGATGGAAAACATCCGTGACTGGTGTATTTCCCGTCAGCTCTGGTGGGGACACAGAATTCCCGCATGGTACTGCGCTGATTGCGGTGAGATTACTGTATCTAAGGATGAACCCTGTAAGTGCTGTAAGTGCGGCAGTGAAAAAATCACTCAGGATCCCGACACACTCGACACCTGGTTCTCTTCAGCTCTCTGGCCTTTCTCTACCTTAGGCTGGCCCGAAAAGACTCCCGAGCTTATGCACTACTATCCCACCAGCACCCTCGTTACAGGCTATGACATCATCTTCTTCTGGGTTGCAAGAATGATTTTCTCTGCTTGCGAGCAGATGAACGAAGTTCCCTTCGATACAGTATTCATTCACGGTATCGTCCGTGACGAGCTCGGCAGAAAGATGAGTAAATCTCTCGGTAACGGTATCGACCCTCTTCTCGTTATCGATAAATACGGCGCTGATGCTCTCCGCTTTACTCTTGCCACAGGTAACAGCCCCGGAAACGATATGCGTTATTCTGATAAGAAGGTTGAGGCTTCCCGTAACTTTGCCAACAAGATATGGAATGCTGCAAGATTCATACTTATGAATCTCACCGAGGACGAAAAAGCTCCTCACATTCCTGCTGATCTTGCCCTCGAGGATAAGTGGATTCTTTCTGAGTTTAACAGACTCGCCAAGGAAGTTACCGATAATCTCGATAAATTCGAGCTCGGTATCGCTGTTCAGAAGCTTTACGATTTCATCTGGGATTTATTCTGCGACTGGTACATCGAGCTTGCCAAGATAAGACTTCAGAAGGGTGGCGCAGAGGCAGAAACAGCAAGAGCAGTTCTCGTTTATGTTATGAGCGAAACTCTTAAGCTTCTCCATCCCTTTATGCCTTTCATTACTGAAGAAATCTGGCAGACTCTTCCTCACGACGGCGAAACCATTATGCTTTCCGCCTGGCCCGTATTCAGTGAAGATTTAGTCTTCACCGAGGACGAGGAGAAAATGGGTATCATTATGGATGCTATCAGAGCAGTCCGTAACAGACGTTCAGAAATGAACGTACCTCCCTCAAGAAAGGCTCACGTTTACATCGCTACAGATAAAAAGGATATCTTTGAAACTGCAGTGGTATTTATGCAGAAGCTTGCTTCTGCTTCCGATGTTACTGTAGGCGACAGCTTCTCCATCGACGGAAGTGTAAGCATCGTTACAGCTGATGCTAAGATTTACATTCCCATGGGTGACCTTGTTGACTTCGAGGCTGAAAGAAAGCGCGTTATGAAGGAAAAGGAAGCAGCCGAAAAGAAGCTTGCACAGATTAACGGTAAGCTGAATAATCCCGGCTTCCTCTCTAAAGCGCCTCAGAATGTTATCGACGGACAGAAGGCAGATGCTGAAAAGCTCACCGAAAAAATCAAGATGATCGACGAAAGTCTTGCATCCTTAGGTTAAAATGAATTACCCCGACAGGTTATTTCTTGTCGGGGTTTTGTAATTCTGTTGTAATTGTTTTTTTATTTACATTTTAACTTAACTGTGCTATATTAAAATCAAAGGAGGAGATAAATATGAAAAAATACATAAAAGAAATCATCATCTGCATTTTACAGCTCTTTATGTTTTACATCTTTCCTCTTTTCGGAGGACCTACGGATGCTATGGGTGTAGTAGTGGTAATAATATTCTCTACCTTTGGACTGTCAATAATGATGGGAGTTTTATCTGAACAAAAATTTAAGTTCCTTTACCCTGTAGCGACTTCACTGGTTTTCCTTCCTACGGTTATGATTCACTATAATGAAAGTGCATTCATTCACGCTCTGTGGTATCTGGTCATTTCCACTGTCGGTATCGCCATAGGCACACTCATTAATTTAGCAGTAAGAAAAATAAAGAGGACATAATATGATTTTACGCCTTGCAACTGAAAAAGACCTGCCCGAAATCAGCTGTCTTTTCGCATCTATAACCCGAAAGCTTGACAGTGAAAATATCTGTATATGGGACGAAATCTACCCCGACTGCGCCTTCCCCGATGATATAAAAAGAGAAAGCCTTTTCGTTCTCGAGGAGGACGGCAGACTTATTTCTGCCTTTGCACTCTGCGAACCGATGGACGACGAGGGGAGTATAGTGTGGGAAAACCCGACGGCCAAAGGTGTTTATCTTTTCCGCTTCGGAGTGTCACCTGACTGTCTGAATAAAGGCATCGGCACTTATATGCTAAAGGAAGCGGAAAGAATAGCCAAAGAAAGAGGAGGGGAATATCTCCGACTTCTAGTAGTGGATTATAACCTTCCCGCCATTCGATTCTACGAAAAGAACGGCTACCGAAAAGCTGACGGCTATTACGTGAAAGACCAGGACGGCTTGATTCTTAAGGAGTACGGCTACGAACTTAAACTGTAAGGAGTGATTAATATGAAGAAAGAGCGCTTTGAGCTGTTTGCCAAAATCAGTCTGTGGATAACTGCGTATTACTTCTTTTCAAACCTTCTTATTCTTCCTGTGTGGTGGGATTTTGAAATATTTCAATTCTTCAGTGAAATAATGATGATACCCTTTTACACTGACCTTTTCACCTGGCATATTTTCGGGGTGTTTTCTTTAATCACTTTCACAGTAAAAATAGTCGTATGGGCGAAGAAGAGGGAACTCCTAAAAAAGAATTCACTTATCAATCTTATCCTGCATCTTATTTTTACCGTAGTCGCCTTCGGTGAAATATGGTGGATTTTCGAAAACAGCTTTTGATATTCATTGCATACTAAAATAACCGCCACTTTCACAGTGACGGTTATTAATTTTATCTCATTATTTGATTTTCTTTCCATACTTAATCTGATTAACAATAAATCCGCCAAGCAGAAGAACGAGTATAACAGGCAGGAAAATTATAACAGTAAGAGCAAGTCCGATAACCACACCGAGTCCCTTGTTACTCTTTACGAAGTTCATCTTCATGCCTTCCTTCGGGGGAAGATTATCGTAAAGGTTAAGCACAGCCTTTTCATCGCAGATGCCGGGGTTATAAAGTAAAGGCTCTACGAGGCTCTGCACAGATTCGGCTCCTTTAAGAATACTGCTGATTTTGATACCGAAAAGCTTAAGTATGCTGTCAATTATTGCGAGAATACCCATAGTGATTTTGTATTCAGCTGTGTCAGGAGAATAGGGGGAGTCGCCACCGTAAAGATTTCTTACGAGGGAAACGATAAAGTCAACTCCCCTTTGATCTTTAATGTGAGCATAGTCGCTCTTTTTAAGACCACTTTCTTTCTTTACCAGCTTTGCAATTGTGCCGATTTTAAGCTTTGATAAAATCTTGGCGAAGGGCTTTATAATCCAGCCGATTTTATAAATAAGCTTTTCCTTTACGCTGAAAGCCGTGGCAAGTCGGGCAAGCTCGGGAATGTCTTTGCCTGCGGCGTCAATAACTCTTCTTATCATACCGAAGAATTTATCTTCGAGGTGGTCTTTGAGCTTTCTGCCGTCAATGTCACATTCCACATCTACTGCCTTAACATCTATTTTGCCCTCGGCGGGGAGGAAGGTAACCTGACGGAAGGTTGCAGGGTAGCCTACAGCGGCGGCAGTGGTAATATCGTAGAAAACCTTGCCTTTTTCCGTGTACTTGTAGGAAATATCCTGCATATGGGTGTGACCGGTGAACATATAGTTAAGACCCATTTCTGTAAATTCATCGATCCTTCTTTCTGCCTCGCCCATAATGTTGCTTCTGCCGATGATGGTGTAGAAGGGGGAGGGTGAGATCATAGGATGATGTGTCATGGGAATGATGAACTGACCGTTTGCCTGTGCATCCTTAATCTGCTCGGTAATCCACTCAAAGCAGTCGTCGGAAAAACCGCTTGCACCCTTATGGTTTCTGTCGTCATTGAGGGCAAAAAGGCGGTAGCCGTCGCAGAGCTGTACCACATAGCTCATACTGTCTCTGTGAACAGAAATGGCTTCATCGGGACCAAATTCACGGTACATGTCATAAAGCTCGTCTCTTGTTACGCTTGGAACGCTTATTCTTTCGTCACCGACGAATTTACGTGTCATACCGTCACCGTGGAAGTCGTGGGTAGCGGTGATAACATAAACTCTTTTGCCTCTTTCTTTAAGAGAGCGAAAAAGGTTTATAACACCTTCGTGTGCTTCTTTTTCCGCATTTGTCGTTACATCACCGGAAACAAGGATAATTTCGCATTCGTCCTCGCTGAGCTGATTCATAAGAGAGGAGAGAATTTCCTCACAGTTGAGTAAATCGTTGGTTGTTTTTGCGTATTCCTTTTCAAAGCCTTTGCCGGTAACACCGGTTTCCTTTGAGTAGTAGTGAATATCGGAAATGATATTCAGCTTTAAGGGTTTAATGTTTTCGTACATATTTTTTACCTCTTTTATTTTCTTATAATTACTATCTTATGGGATTCTTTGTATGTGCTTGAAAGTCTGAATGTAAGCTGACCCTTATTCTGCTTGCAGTCGGTTTCTTCTCCGTCGAGAGTGCAGACATAGTCGAAATTCTCATCCATTACGCAAAGCATAATGAAATTATCGTTGCTTCCGTAGTATGTGAAGCAGATTTCGGCTTCCGTCTTGTCTTCGTTGAACACGACCTTATCGAGATAGGTGTCGAAGCCTACATTTACTTTTCCCGGGCAATAGTAAGCCTTGGCCCACATATTAATGGGGGTGGACAGACCGCCGAAGTTATGGAACCATCCTCCGCAGCCTGTGACTGTATTAACCATTTCGAAGGTGTAGTAGCTTTCGTCTACTTCTCTTTTCCAGATGTTAAGGGCAAGATGGGCGATATCGTAGGCAAAATCACTTTCACCGCAGTCGAGCATACTCTTCCATATAAACCACTGGTGGGGGAACCAGATGTTACCGTTCCAGTAGCCATTGATTTTGTAGTAGCTTGCAGTCATATCCACAGCACTGATACCGAAGGGGGTGTGCATTTCCTTATCGTTGGTAAGGTGGTCGATAATCTTTTTCTTCTGATTTTCATCACATACCCCTGCTATAATAGGATAAATGCCGTCAAGACCTTTATTGAGGTTTTCACCTTCGGGTGTGGTGTATTTTACCGTGGGCTCATAGTTTTCATCGTGGAGAACATAGCTATAATAACCGCTTTCATCGTCCCAGGAGTATTTGTTGAGAGCCTCTGTCAGATCAGTACAGTCCTTTTTGTATTCTTCTGCATCCCCATTTTTACCGAGTCTGTCAGCCATAATGGAAAGGATTTTACCGAAACGAATAACCTGTGAGGTGGAAATAACAGGAGCCGCCTTATCACGGAGCTCGTCTTTCTTCATAGCCATCTGTGCGGGATAATCGTCCATACCGCTCGAGGAATAGAAGTAATCGTAGGTGGTAAGAAGTCCGCTTTTGAATTTTCCTGTGGTTGAACCTCTTATCTTGCCTCTGAGGAAGAGATAATAAAGTCTCGCTCTGGAATAGTAGGAGAGGAATTTTTCTTTATCGTTGCTGCTCTGGAGCATTTCGTAGAGCTGATAAATCTGTACGGGGACAGGTGAGCCGTGATGAAGGAAGGCGTAGTCGGGGTTGTCCTCGGTGCTTAAATATGTATCGATGATGTATTCGGCAAACCTTGGTGCGATTTCGTTCATACCCAGACCTATGAAGCCTGAATCCCAGGTGTAAAGGCAGTCCCATCGCTTACCGGGTGTGTGATGAATGATGAATTCGCCGTGCTTGTAAATGGGATAAACCGCATTTGTCATAACCGTAGCGGCCAAAATCTGATTGCTGAGCTTATATTTTTCGCCTTCGCTGTTAAGCTTGATATCTATGGCTGTTTTTTTCATTTCGCTATAGATTTCTTCGTACTCTTCTTCGGTTTTATATTCGGTTTCACCTTTTGAAATAACCGCATACTGAACTGCCTTTCCGTGAGGCTCGACGAAAATAGTGTGACTGATGGCATTATGGAAAAATCCGTTATCACTGTGCTTACGGTTAAATGCACCCGTGAAGCTCTCCGTAACATCGTCGAAGGTCTCGTCAGCATTGGAAAGTCTCGCAGTCATACAGTCCTCGAGTGCGCCTGTTTCTATTTCTCTGAAACGAGTGTTGTCGTCGAAGACACGGAGTCTGTATTCGCCCTCGATTTTCTTATATTTAAGAGTGGTGAGATAACCTTTTTCCTGTTTTTCATTTGTAAAATCAGGCACGAAGTCTACTTTTTCCAGGGTAACGGTAATTTTTTCCTTGTCCTTTTCTTCTATAACGGCGAAAAAGTCAAACTCTGCTGCGCCTGTACCTTCAGAGACAAGAGAAAGTTCGAGGTCACCCTTGGCGAGTTTGCCGAGAGGAATAAAAATAATCTCAGGATCATCGCAGGGCGCAAGATTAACCGTGATTTCACCGTTGAGAGTGAAAGTAGCTGTATTTTCACTGTTTATGTAGTGTACACCTACCTGCTTGCCCTGCTCATAGAAAATGTCACTTGTTCTGTAGCGAATGGCTAAAACAGCATTTTCGTAGTCATTCTTAAGGTCAAGATTATACTTGACCCTGTCGTTCTTTTCTCCACCGAAGGGTTTGATGACTCTGTGAGGCATATGCCATTTTTCTGCTCTGTCGCCGAGGCCCTTTTCAGCTGTGAAGCGCTTATCGAAAAATTCTCCTTTTTTTCTGCCGTCTGCATTCTGCTCATCCCAGGGACGGCGGGTGTTATATTCGTATTCAGTGTAGCCTACAGCGTTAATAAAGTCACATTTCTCCGGGAGGAATACCTCTGTGTAGGCATCCTGAGGATACTCTACCGAAGAGAAATAGTTTACTACACAGTTTTTTATTATAGCGGAATTATTCACTATCTCCGTTCTTATCAGTATGCTGTCATCTGTTATGCGGGTGTAGGACACATCTGCATAAACCTTGTCCTTCCATTCCAGGTCGTGTCTGTAGGAATAAAAACTGTAATCCTCATTTGAAAGCCAGGGATGATAAGCTGAGGGGAGAGTTACATTGGGAACCCGTATATCGAAAGCCGAGACGGCGGGGCAGGTGCAGAGGTCGAAACGTATACCGTCATATTTTTCGTGCTTCGCGATGTTTGAGATACCTGCGTATTTTTTGCCGAATGGGCCCCATTCCCAGAAAACTCCGAATTTATCCTGCATATTTCAGTCTCCTTTATTTATTTTACAGAAGCATTATACTATAATATATCAATTTATGTCAACGAAATATTAAAGCATTTTTAAGTGTTGAAACATATAAATTCTACATATTTTATGCTTTTGTTATGCTAGTGTTAAAAACTATTAAAATTTATGTATATTTGCTTTTTTTATAATAAAACTTAAAAAAAAGACTTGAATTGTATTAAATGTGGTGATATAATCAAAACAAAGTAGGAAACAAAATATTCCATATGGAGGTAAATGTTATGAAAAAATTATTATCCGTACTTTTAGCAGTTATGATGCTTTTCGGCACAGTTGCTATGTCAGCATCTGCAGCAAACTTTGATATGAGCTATCAGGCTGCTACGAGCATTCTTCGTTCAGAGACCGGTCTTAGTGTGGACGATACTTTCGGTAGAGTAGAGGGCGATTGGGTTATTATTTATTTCAATGCCGGTGGCTTTACTACAAACTCAATGATTAAGGTTTATGATGCAGAAACCGGTGATATCACTGTTCAGAATCCCGGCTTTACAGGCAACTTCTGGTTCATTCCCGACAGTGTTACTTCTACTTACTACATCGGTGATGGTGGTAGAGTTACTCTTCCCAGAATGTTAGGCAACGAAATTCAGAGCTTTGAAGGTTGGAGATGCGTAGCTAACAAACAGCCTTATGTTGCAGGCGAAGGTGTTACCATTACTTTAGATATGGTAAATGAGCACGGTGTGGTTGAGTTTGAGCCTATCGCAGGTTATGCACAGCCTGAAGAAGACATTATGGGTACTATTCTTGGCATCCTTATTAAAGTCTTCGGTTCTATCGTTGGTCTCCTTTTCTGTAACGGTGATACCCTTGCAGGTCAGGAATTAGTAGGTAACCTTCTCGGCGATATGTTAGGCTGATAAAATTACATAATAGAATCCGTTGTGCATCAGCACAGCGGATTTTTTATTCTTGTAAGCCTTTATTTTTTTCTTTTTCTGTGTTATAATCAAAGAAATGTGTTTCTGAAAGGAGAATGTTTAATGGTTAATCTTGCCTTTGATGAAAAAATAGAACCGCTGGGTAATAATATGGAAATCGTCGTTTCTTCTTCCCATACCTTCGGAACAGATGCCATTCTTCTTTCAAATTTTGCTTCAATCAGAAGAAAAGATGTAGCCTGTGATATGGGTACAGGCTGCGGTATTATTCCGCTCATTTGGTGTAAGGGTGAAACTAACCGGATTTATGCCATTGATATTCAGCCTAAAGCCATCGAGCAGGTGAAAAAATCTCTCGAACATAATTCTCTCGGGGACAGAATAATCCCCGTCAACTGTGACCTTCGTTCTCTTAAAGGTGTTCTTTCCGAGGGGACATTTGACCTTGTGACCATGAATCCGCCTTACAAGCCGGTGGGTACAGGTATCGAAAGCATCAGTGAGGCTGAAAGGATAGCTCGACACGAGGTGACCTGTACGGTGGATAATGCCGTATCGGCTGCTTCCAAGCTCCTTAAATACGGAGGCAGATTCTGTATGTGCCACCGTCCCGAAAGACTCTGCGACATCATCGTAAGTATGCGCAGCGGAGGCGTAGAGGTGAAAAAAATCCGCTTCGTAAAACAGTGTGAGGGTAAAGCTCCCTGGCTTGTTCTCGTGGAAGGTAAAAAGGGCGGAAAAAGCGGTGTTACCGTAATGCCCGATCTTGTTATGAAAAACAGTGACGGAAGTAATACAGATGAATTCAGAAGTATGTTCGGCGATTATATGGACGGACATCAGTAAGGTGATAAATATGAGTATGCTTTATGTAGTAGGTACCCCTATAGGAAATTTAGGCGATATTTCTCCCCGTGCTCTCGAAACTCTGGAGAAGGTTGATTTTATAGCTGCCGAGGACACGAGAGTAAGCCTTAAGCTTTTAAATCATTTCGGCATAAAAAAGCCCATGATAAGCTATTTCGAGCATAACCGCAGAGAAAAGGGCGAGATTATCGTTGACCGTATTCTCGGCGGTGAAACCTGTGCGATTATAACCGATGCGGGTATGCCTGCTGTTTCTGACCCGGGGGAAGACCTTGTGGCTCTCTGTCACGAAAGAGGAGTAAAGGTCAGTGTTGTGCCGGGACCTTCCGCCTTCGTGGCGGCTCTTGCTCTTTCGGGAATGAATGTGGGCAGATTTACCTTCGAAGGCTTTCTGAGCATGAATAAGCAGAGCAGAAGAGAGCATCTTGCCTCCATCCGTGACGAAAAAAGAACGATGATTTTCTACGAGGCACCCCATAAGCTCGCCGCCACCTTAAAGGATTTCTATGAAACCTTAGGTGACAGAGAAATTACCATAGTCAGAGAAATTACGAAAATCCACGAAGAGGTTATCAAAACAACTCTTGCCCTCGCTTCGGAAAAGTACGCAGATAATTCTCTTAAGGGAGAAATAGTTCTCGTTATCGAAGGAAAAAAAGAGGAAGAGGAGAGCGAGATAACTCTCGACGATGCCCTTATTCTCGCCCGTAAGTATATGGATGAGGGTATGGGTGCATCTATGGCGGCTAAACAGGCGGCCAAAGAAACAGGAATAAAAAAAGGCGATATTTACAAAGCTCTTCAGTAAAACCGAAAGGAATGTTTTAAAATGAAAGAATGGTTATCTCAGCACGGCTATCTGCTTTTCGTTCTGGCAGGTGTATGTGTCGGTGCGGCAGTTATATTTTTCTTTGCTGTCAGAGCCTACTCGAAGCATAATGCTCTTTATAAGGCGCAGGAAGCGGAAATGAAACGCCTTCTCGCTCTTAAGGAAAGATATCTGAATTTCACTGAAGAAACACTCTGTGATGCTGATGAAGAGGAAATTCTCGAGGGCGTAGCACTTTCTTATCAGTTAAGACTGCAGAAAGAAGAAGACCCCGAAAAAGCATTTGAGCATCTGAGTGAAGAAAAGCAGAAGCTTTATGTTCTCGATGTCTTCTGTGCTGATGCTGATGTAAAGGTTTTCTTTTCAGAAAACGGAAAAATCGTAAAGGACAGAATTATTTCCGCACTCATTATGATAGGTATGGAGGATTTCTCACATAAGCTTAAAGCCATATATGATATGTATGATGAGGCTAACGAAGAAATTTCTTATAGCGAAAATAAAATCGAAAAAATGAATGAATTTATATCTGATAATGATATTTTAAGAAAAATTAAATCAGAGGGTGCAAAATATATAAAAAATAACTTTTCCGCCGTGAAAAATTAACACTTTGTTGAATTGACATATTCTTTCTTTAATAGTATAATTAATTGATTTATTTTATTTTTAGGAGGCGTCAGAGTTGCGTAAAATTACTGTGATTATTTTAGCACTTGCCCTTATAATGGCTGTAGCTGTTGCATGCGGTAAGGATAGTGACGAAGTTACTACCACAGCACCCATCGCTACACAGTATGTTCCCACCACACAGCCTACCACAACACAGCCCTCTACCAACGACTCGGCATATATTCTCACCACACAGACTGGACAGACTGCTCCCTGGGCAGAAACTACCAGATTTGAGTTTTCAGAGGTCGCCACAGGAAACACTGCTCCCACCAATGTTCCCACACCAAACACAGGTTCACCGGATTATAACATTTCCTTTAATGTAAGCGAAATTCCTAAACCGAATGTCAATACTTCAGTGGCACCGTCTACCGCTCCTCCGTCTTCTTCGGGTACCACTAAGGGCGAGACAACCACAGCAGACAAAAGCTCAGAGCCTGTTTCTCTTATCGTAAACTCTTATGGCTACGGCGACGGAGTGATTTACGTAGAGGTTGACCCCTCTAACTGGGACGGTAACTTCGCAGGTGCTACCCAGAACATCACACTCAAGGTTAACGGTACCGCTTTGGCTACCACGGCTACCTGTACTGTTCCCTCTAAAAAAACAGGCAGCATCTATGAGATAAAAATTACCGTTCCTTCACAGTCTGTAAATTCGGGTGACGTGGTATCATTCACCATTCCCACAGGAATTGTAAAAAATCAGTCAGGTTCACAGTATAATCTGAGCTACAGCTCATCTGTTACAGTTTAAAATCTTTCACCGCATTTTCTTCGGATTATGCGGTGTATTTTTTGTTTAACGCATATCTTACCGTCAATAATAAAAAGGGGAGTGATGTTATGATTTCTCTTTATCGGCTTAAAGGAAGAGCTTTACAGATAGATAATACCCTTATTATGACACTTGCCTTTTTTACGGGAGGATTTTTTCTGCTGCTTATTAATTTTTTTCCTTCTTTATATGTGCGGTTTCTTGCTCCCGTTTTTGAAAGGGAAGCTTTTTCTTATGCTGTGGATTTTTCTTTTTCAGTTCTTTTTCTGCTGATTCTTTTCGGCGTTTATTCTTCGGTGCGTCTGGGTACTAAAAGATACCTTTTCAGAAAAGCGGTAAAGAAAAAGCCCAATGCACGTGACCTTTTCTTTTATTTCACACCCAAGAATTACTTTTTCTCCTTTTTCTATTCCCTTAAAATCGCCTTTATAAAGCTTTGTCTTTTTATTTTCTGTCTCTTTCCTTCAGCGGTGTGCTTTTTTATGGTGGAACGCTTTTCACGTCAGGGTGTTTCGGCTCTGGTGTGCATTTCTCTTACGGTGACAGCTTTTTGCCTTCTCGTAAACGGGGGAGTGTTTTATTCTCTTTTTAACTCCTCTTTTTTTCTTTGTGACTATTATTTTATCGACGGAGCCTATGTATCTTTCAGACATCTGGTATCCTGTTCGCAGAGGGATATGAAAGGGAAAAATACACTTCTCACACGTATGAAAATGAGCTTTATCGGTTGGTTTGCTTTTTGTCTTGCTCTCTTGCCTGTGCCTTATGTATGGGGGTATTATAATCAGTCTTTGGCTGTGGCGGCAGCTGAATTTATGAAAGAAAAAAGAAACTGACTATTTACAAAAACCTTAACTTTTGATATGATATGAATATGAAAAATCAAAGTGAGGTTTACCTATGGCAAATTATGATATATTCGTACCTCTTTTTCCCTGGCTTATCGGCGGGTCAAGAATAGGCGGAAGCTATAACATTTACTGTGCATCATGCGGTACTGACGGCGAAAAAGGATGTATGGGAAAAGATATTTTTAATTACCGTATCTGGATAGAAAAGCTCGACGAGCAGGAAATACTGAAGGCCGCCGTTTACTACGGACTTAAAAGCTTCGAAAATCAGAACGAGGATGATATTGTAGTGAAAGTTTTTGATTTTGAAGAGGAAAGCCTTGAGGAAATTAAAAAATGGCTGGAGGAAATGGCGGATAGTTTTTTCGCACAGTAATAAAAGAGGGCAGAAGCTCTCTTTTTCTTTTTTTATTCTCTACTCTGCACAAAAAGTTTTTTCGAGCAAATCGTAGGAAAAAAGAGCAAATCAAAGATAAACCGAGGTTTTCAAATAATTCATTAAATTTGACCTTGATTTTTGCTGAAAATAGCGAAAAAAATGTTGACATTTGCACAAAAATGTTTTATATTGTGTCTTATACAGAATATATATTATTCTGGGTTAGTGTGGAGTTTTCTCCGCATAATTCACACAGGAAAAGGGGTTTAATAATGATGGAAGATAATGTAATTATCAAACTTCAGAATATTTCCAAAAAATTTGAAGATGATGTTATTCTTGATAACATTAATCTGTCTATAAAAGATAAAGAGTTTATGACCTTCCTCGGTCCTTCAGGCTGCGGTAAAACCACTACCTTAAGGATAATCGCAGGTTTTTTAGAGTCGGACAGCGGACAGGTGCTTTTCGAAGGCAAGGATATAAATAACCTTCCTCCTCACAAAAGACAGGTTAACACCATTTTTCAGAGATATGCTCTTTTTCCGCATCTGAATGTTTACGATAACATTGCCTTCGGTCTTCGCATTAAGAAGATGAAGGAAAAGGATATAAGTAAAAAAGTATACGAAATGCTCGAGCTTGTTAATCTTAAAGGCTTTCAAAAAAGAAACATTGCCTCTCTCTCGGGCGGTCAGCAGCAGAGAGTTGCCATCGCCACAACTTTAGCCGTAGAGCCTAGAGTACTTCTTCTTGACGAGCCCTTAGGCGCTCTTGACCTTAAGCTGCGTAAGGATATGCAGGTAGAGCTTAAAAATATTCAGAAGAGAATGGGTATTACCTTTATTTATGTTACCCACGACCAGCAGGAGGCTCTTTCGATGAGTGATACCATCGTGGTTATGAACGGCGGTAAAATTCAGCAGATAGGCACTCCCATCGATATATATAACGAGCCGAAGAATGCCTTTGTAGCCGATTTCATCGGTGAAAGTAACATTCTTGACGGCGTTATGCTCAATGACTTCAAGGCTAAATTCTCAGGCGCAGTTTTCCAGTGCCTTGACAAAGGCTTTGCAGTAAATGAGTCCGTTGATATTGTTGTGCGTCCCGAGGACGTGGATGTAGTACCCGTAGAAGAGGGTACCATCAGCGGTGTCATAACCTCGAACACCTTCAAGGGTGTACACTTTGAAATGATTGTTGACATTGATAATTTCAAATGGATGATAGAGACCACCGATTATTATCCCGTAGGCACACGCATCGGTATTCAGATCGAGCCTGATGCCATTCACGTAATGAAAAAGAGTGAATATTCGGGTATGTTCGGTGACTACAGCTCCTTCAGTGATGAAATCGAGCATCTTTCCGACATCTCAGAAGAGGAGGAGTGATAAATGGCAAAAAGTTCCCTTTCTAAAAAGCTTATCGCTTCACCTTATCTCGTATGGGCAGGTATATTCATTATCGTGCCCCTGGTAATTGTCGTCTACTATTCATTTTTCGATGCTAACGGCAACTTTACCCTCGAATATGTGAGCGAAATAGGTAAATACAAGGATGTTATGCTCAACTCTATCTGGCTGGGCTTTATTGCCACGGTTATAAGTCTTGTTTTAGCATATCCTTTGGCATATATTATGGCGCGAAGCACGGCTAATGTTCAGAGAACGATGATGATGCTCGTTATGCTTCCCATGTGGATGAATCTTCTTATCAGAACCTATTCTATGATGATACTTATGCAGGACACGGGTATCATTAATTCATTCCTGGAAAAGCTTAATATCGCTCCCGTTCATATGATTAATACACAGGGAGCAGTTGTACTGGGTATGGTTTATAACTATATACCCTATATGATACTTCCTCTCTATTCCATTATGGCCAAGATGGACCATAACCTTATCGAAGCTGCGGAGGACCTCGGTGCTAATAAAGTAACTGTGTTTAAGAATATTATTCTGCCCTTGAGCCTTCCCGGTATCGCTTCAGGCTTTACTATGGTATTTGTGCCTTCCGTTTCCACCTTCTACATTTCCAAAAAGCTCGGCGGAAACACCTTCTCGCTTATCGGCGACGTTATCGAGATGCAGTTTAAAAGCGCAAACAATTATAATTTAGGTGCTTCACTTTCTCTGGTTCTTATGGTGCTTATCATTATCTGTATGATGGTAATGAACCGCTTTACGGGTGAAGACGATGACGGAGGTGTGCTGATATGAGAATTAAAATGTCACCTCTTTCTAAGCTTTATGTAGCTTTCATTATGCTTCTTCTTTATGCGCCCATCGTTGTAATGATTTTCTTCTCCTTCAACGATTCGGCGAGCACCAGTGTTATAACAGGCTTTTCTCTTCGCTGGTATAAGTCTCTTCTTTACGACCAGGCTACTATCGCAGCACTGAGAAATACCTTGGTTCTTGCCGTATCATCATCGCTTATCGCTACGGTAATGGGTACAGCGGCAGCTGTGGGTATCAATGCTTTCAGAAATAAGCACATCAAAAAAGTGACCATGGGCGTTACCAATATTCCGATGATGAACCCCGAAATCGTTACCGGTATCTCTATGATGCTTCTTTTCATCATCTGCGCCAATATGATAGGCGTCACCGATGCTCTCGGTTTCGGCACTATGCTTATTGCTCACATTACATTTAACCTTCCCTATGTTATTCTTTCGGTGCTTCCTAAGCTCCGTCAGCTGGATAAGTATCTTCCCGAGGCGGCGATGGATCTGGGTTGTACACCCTTACAGGCATTTTTCAAGGTAATACTTCCTTCCATTTCTACAGGTATTTTTTCGGGACTTATGATGTCCTTCACACTTTCTCTCGATGACTTCGTTATTTCGTACTTTACACAGGGTCCCTCCTTTGAAACCCTTCCTATCCGTATTTTCTCGATGACGAAAAAGAGAGTAACCCCCGATATGTATGCTCTTTCCACTCTTATTTTCGTGGCGATACTTTTCCTTCTGATCCTTCTTAATGTTTCACAGGTAAGAGGAGAGAAAAAGATGCGCAATAAGCTCGATAAGGGGGTAAAAAGATGAAAAAGCTTTTACTTCTTACCCTTTCTCTTGCGATGCTTTTAAGCATTTCCGCCTTCGGTGTAAGTGCTTACGAAAACGAAGAATGGTATAAGGGACTCGAGGGTACAACCATCAATGTTTTCAACTGGGGTGAATACATTTCCGACACCTATGAGGACGGAATGCTTGATGTAAATGCCGAGTTTGAAAAGCTTACCGGCATCAAGGTTAACTATGTAACCTACGAAAGCAACGAGGATATGTATCCGAAAATTAAAAACGGCGGTGCGAGTTACGACATTGTCATTCCCTCGGACTATATGATTCAGCGAATGATAGCCGAGGATATGCTTCTCGGTATCGATAATACAAAGCTTCCGAACTACCATTATATTTCCGAGGACTACAAGAATATGTACTACGACCCGGATAATGCCTTCTCTGTTCCCTATAATGTAGGTATGGTAGGTCTTATCTATAACAGTAAAATGGTCGAGGAAAAGCCGGACAGCTGGATGGCTCTCTGGGACGAAAGATATGCGGGTAAAATCCTTATGATTGATAATCCGAGAGATGCTTTCGCTATTCCGCAGAAAATTCTCGGTTATTCCCTTAACTCTACCGACGAAAAAGAGCTTTCCGACGTGGCTCAGATGCTTATCGAACAGAAGCCACTTTTGCAGGGTTATGTAATGGACGAGATTTACAACAAAATGGAAAGTGGTGAAGCTGCCCTCGTTCCTTACTATGTAGGCGACTTCGTCTGTATGAAGGATGTAAATCCCGATCTTGACTTCGTTTATCCGAAGGAAGGCGTAAACATCTTCGTCGATGCTATATGTATCCCCAAATGCGCACAGAACTATGAGGGCGCAATGAAATACATCAACTTCCTTCTCGATCCTGAAATCGGTGTGAATAATGCTCTTTATATCGGTTATGCCACACCCAATACAGGCGTTATGGAGCATCCCGATTATGAGGAAATGAAGGATAACGAGTATCTTTATCCCACGGAAGAAAATATGCCCGATGTTGAGTATTTCCGTAATCTTCCTCAGGAAACTCTCGATATGTTCTCTTCTCTCTGGAATGAGATAAAGATTCACGGCACGGATAATACTCATATCTATCTCGGTTTCGCAGCAGTAGGTGTCGTAGCTCTGTTCTTTATTATAAAGAAAGCAGTAACTAAAAAGAAAAGGGAATATTGGTATGATTTCCCCGAAGTAAAATAAAAAATAAGACTACTGATTTTTCCGTCAGTAGTCTTTACTTTTATTCTATCATTTCCTTGAACTGTTCTTCGCTGATGACCGTAACACCCAGATCATTGGCTTTTTTCAGCTTACTTCCCGCATCCTCACCGGCTAAAACATAAGTAGTTTTCTTCGAAACAGAGGAGGAAGCCTTACCGCCGAAGGATTCGATAATTTTCGTAGCCTCACTTCTGGTGTATAGAGAAAGGGTACCTGTCAGCACGAAGGTTTTTCCTTCGAAGCGCATATCCACTATTTCTTTCTGACTCTCCATATTTACACCGAGAGCCTTAAGCTTTCCGATAAGCTCTGTACTTTCCTGATGTGAGAAAAAGTCTATGACGCTTTCAGCCATAATTTCACCGAAGCCTTCGATTTCTGCGATTTCTTCCTTGGTGGCTGATATTAGTTTATCCATAGAACCGAAGTGGTCGGAAAGAAGCTTGCCTGCCTTCTGACCGATATGTCTTATGCCGAGAGCGTAAATCAGCTTTGAAAGGTCGTTGCTCTTCGATTTTTCTGCCGCATCGATGAGATTCTGCGCACTCTTTTCGCCCATACGTTCGATTTTTGCTATATCATCTTTGTTAAGAGTGTAAATGTCGGCAGCGGTTTTTATGAGGCCTTCCTTGACGAGAGTTTCGAGCACTGCCGTGCCGAGACCTTCGATATCCATAGCATCTCTTGAGCAGAAGTGGATAAGGTTTCTGAGAAGCTGATTGGGACAGTCGGGATTACAGCAGCGAAGAGCCGCTTCGCCCTCTTCTCTTGTAACCTTTCCGCCACAGGAGGGGCATACATCGGGAATACGGTAGGGGACAGCGTTTTCTCCGTGACTTACCACGGAAAGGACTTCCGGGATAATATCGCCCGCTTTACGGATGATGACTCTGTCACCGATGCAGATACCCTTTTCATCAATGAAATCCTGATTGTGAAGGGTTGCACGGCTGACAGTAGTACCCGCTAAAAGTGTCGGCTCGAAAATACCTGTGGGAGTGAGAACGCCCGTTCTGCCTACATTGATTTCGATGTCGAGAAGAACCGTTTCCTTTTCTTCGGGGGGATATTTGAAAGCGAGCGCCCACTTGGGGAATTTAGCAGTAGAGCCTAAGCTTTCACGCTGTGAAAAATCGTCAACCTTGATAACTGCACCGTCGATGTCGAAGGGGAGAGAGCCTCTCTTTTCACCGATAGCTTCGATTTCCTCGATAGCCTTTTCGATGCTCTCACATTCCTTGTAGAAAGGAACAGTATTGAATCCTAATTCTTTAATAAAGTCGAGGCTTTCCTTGTGTGAAGATAATTCCTTACCTTCGATTCTCTGAATATTGAAAACGAAAATGTCAAGCTTTCTTTTGCTTGTGATTTTCGGATTTTTCTGTCTGAGTGAGCCTGCTGCCGCATTACGGGGATTTTTGAAGGTTTTTTCACCGTTTAATTCCTGTTCCTCTACCAGAGCCGTAAAAGTTTCACGGGGCATATAAACCTCGCCACGAACCTCTAAAAGGGGTAAATCCGTGTCGATTTTAAGGGGGATAGAACGGACTGTACGAAGATTAGCCGTAACGTCTTCACCTGTTCTTCCGTCACCTCGTGTAGAGCCTCGCACGAAAACACCGTTTTCATATTCGAGAGACACGGAAAGTCCGTCGATTTTCGGCTCGACGATGTATTTAGGTGAGGGGACTACTGCCTTTACTCTGCTGTCGAAGGCTTTCACATCCTCATAGCTGAATCCGTCCTGTAAGCTTTCCATAGGAACGAGATGCTCTACCGGCTCGAACTGACCGTCAGCCTTACCGCCGACACGGTGGGTAGGGGAGTCGGGAGTGATAAGCTCGGGGTACTTCTCCTCTATGTCGATAAGCTCGTGTAAAAGCCTGTCATACTCGAAATCCTCGATTTCGGGCGCATCGTTTTCGTAGTATTTTTTGTTGTGGTAATTGATCGTTTCACGAAGCTCGTCGCTTCTTTTTTTCATTAATCCGAAATCGTTCATACTTACACCTTACCTTATCAGAGTACCCTTAAGGAATTCTTCCTTAAACCATACATCCTCTATTGTAAACTCTTTTTTATTGAGATATTCAAGTTCACCTGCGTCTGTGGTGAAATCGAATACCAGCTTATGAGAGCAAAGACACTGCTTTTTGTAGCCTGTTTTTTTGTTGAGCTCGTTAGTGCCGTACTTTCCGTCACCGACGAGAGGATGACCGATGGAGGCAAGATGTGCTCTTATCTGATGGGTTCTGCCCGTAAGCAGATTTACCTCGAGGAGACTTAATCCGTCTCTGCATCCTAAAACCTTATACTCGGTGCGGATAAGCTTTGCGCCGTCTTTAGGCTTTTTAGAAACGAAAACCTTGTTTTTCTTTTCGTCTTTGACAAGATAGCCTTCAAGGAGCTCTTTTTCATTATTCATCTTACCGTGAACGATGCACAGATAGATTTTATGCAATTCTCTGTCCTTCATTTTTTGATTGAGAACACGGAGTGCCTCGGCTGTCTTGGCGCAGATAACGATACCGCTGGTGTTTCTGTCGATGCGGTTGACCAGAGCAGGGGCGAAGGAGGTTTCCTCGTCGGGATGCCATTCGCCCTTTTCGTAAAGGTAGCGCTTGACTCTGGTGATGAGTGTGTCCACATACTCCGTCTCGTCAGGGTGGGAGAGAAGACCGACCTTTTTGTTGAGAAGAATGATGTTTTCATCTTCGTAAACTATGTCGATATTCTTTGACGCACTCATAAAGTCATAAACGGTCTCTTTCTTTTCGAAGAACTCGTCATTTATGTACATATCCACCTTATCGCCTACATTAAGCCGTGTGGAAATCTCTGCCCTTTTGCCGTTGACCTTGATGCGCTTGATGCGGATATATTTGTACATCAGCGCCTTGGGGAGCTTGGGACAGGATTTGGTGAGGAATTTATCGAGACGCTGATTAGCATCATTTTTTTCGATAGTAAAACTTTTCAAAGCAAATTACTCCTAAAAATTCAGTTCTTAAATTATAGCATAAAGTGTTTTGTATGGCAAGGGGCAATTATTAACTCAGGCGGTAGTCAGTTATGATAATCGAACTTTTATTGACAAACATCAATCAGGATGTTATTATTAAATTACAGGAAGAAAAATCCTTGTATTTATTATTTTTTAGGAGGAACAGAAAATGAACGCAGATGAAATTATGAACAATGAAATATTTTCCGGTCTTATGGAAATGGAATGGTTCTCAGAACTTATGGACCGACTTTTACAGGTTTTTACCAAGCTTATGATTAAACTCGGACTTAAAATTATTTTCTGATAGAGGAGAAGCCATAACTCTCTTTTGTCTTCTCGGAAAGGATGTTTAATGTGAATACAGAAAAAAATATTTCAAAGACTCTATGTATCGTAACACTTGCCTGTGCCTTCGTTTACGGGCTTGTGCTTCCTTTCTGCTGGGGAAATGATCCTACATCGGAGCACGGCACGCTTTCTCTTCTTTGCGAAGACAGAAAAATATGGTTCTGGATATGGGGAATTCTTTCTTCAGGCGGAATAATTATCAATACACAGTATATGTATAAAAAATATGAGTATAAAAGCAATTTTCTCAATCTGCTCTGTGCTCTCGGCTTTATAGGCGTTGTCTGTGTCGCTCTGACTCTCGGACATCCCATTGATTCATGGAATCCCAAACGGATTCTTCATTGGGTAGCGACAGGACTTTATATTGTTTTTACTATTGCGCCTATTGCTTTGTTTTTCATTTTAAATGTAAAAAAATACAAAAACTTCAAGCTGTTCACCGTCTGCACATTCCTTGTTCTTGCCACATTCCTTCTTCTCTTCGGAGTGATGGGAAAGAGTGCAGTTATGGAAATGGTGCCTCTTGCGATGTTTGAGATTTTACTTTTCGTCGTAAACTTTACACCGGCGGGCAGGGTGCAGAAGACAGAAGACGGTTAACAGTAGCGGGTTACGCTAACCGTCCACCGGCTTCGTTTGAAAAGCGCTTTTTATAATAGTTTTTAATTGATTATTTTTCTGTTAGAGTTATAATAGAAGCATAGACAGAGATACTGTCTGTAAATCTTATCAAAAAGAAAAGAGGTTTTAGTATGTTTGAAAAAATAATAGGAATTATTCTGACAATTCTCACATTTGTAGGTTCGACATTTTTAGGCGTTGCACCGAAATATGAGGTATTTTCGGACATAGCTTATTCAGATGCAAGTGAAAGAAATGTAATGGACATCTATGTTCCTGCAGAAGCTTATGAAAAAGAAGAAAACGGTTGTATTCTTTTCATTCATGGCGGCTCCTGGTCTTCGGGCAGCAAGGATGAAATGTTTGGTGAATGTGTGACTCTTGCATATGACGGCTATATTGCCGCAACTATGAGCTATACTTTAATAACTGATGACAACAGAGATACATACAGTGTTATGAACGTTCTTGATGAAATCTCTTTGGCTATTGAAGAAATTAAAAGATTTTCAGAGGAGAAAGGTCTTAACATAACAAAAATTGCAACCTCTGGCTACTCAGCCGGTGCACATCTTTCTATGCTTTATTCATATTCACGGGCAGACGAAAGTGCTATCCCCCTTGCTTTTGCCGCAAATAAGGTAGGTCCCTCCGACTTCACCACGGAAGCCTGGGGAGAAGCGGGTCCCAGAATTGCACAAATGCTTGCAGGTACGGCAATTTCCAACCAATACATACAGGAAGGCAAAGAGAAGGAGTTAATTGAGCTTGTTTCACCTGTTGCTTATATTAACGAGAATTCTATACCTTCATTATTCGCTTACGGCGGCAAGGATAAAACTGTGCCCATAGGAAATGCCGAATCTGTTAAAAAGGCTTTTGAGGAGTCGGGTGCTGTTTTTGACTTTATACTTTTCCCGCTTTCCGATCATATTCTGATTTTTACTCCCTTTAGCAGTGTACAGTATAATATAAAGCTAAAGGAATATTGTGACAAATATTTTCCCGGATAATATAAGACAGAGGTCCGGTTCTCTGTCTTGATGAAAACTGAATATTACCAAGCACAGGAGTTAATCTCGACCCCTGTGCTTTCTTTCTGTTTTGTAAAACTTTCTAAAAATAAACTTACACATATTTATCTTTTTGTAAAATGTAAAAAAAATGCTTTTCTGCCAATAATAACATTAAATAAATACTTGATTTCTTGCTTGTATAGTGATAAAATAATAGGGTATTTTTATCAGTCAAAAACTGATATTACCAAAAGTCTTATTAAATAAGGGGTAATGTATCAATGGAAAGAAAAGTAGGTACCATTTCAAGAGGCATCCGTTGTCCTATCATCCGTGAAGGCGACGACCTTGCTCAAATCGTATGTGACAGCGTTATCGAAGCTGCTGAAAGTGAAGGCTTTGAGCTTCGTGATAAGGATGTAGTGGCAGTTACAGAGTCTATTTTGGCAAGAAGTCAGGGTAACTATGCTTCTGTAGAGGCTATCGCAAAGGATGTACAGGCAAAGCTCGGCGGCGAAACTGTGGGCGTAATTTTTCCCATTCTTTCGAGAAACCGTTTTGCTATCTGCCTTCGCGGTATTGCTATGGGATGTAAGAAAATCGTTCTTATGCTCAGCTATCCCAGTGACGAAGTAGGTAACCATCTTCTTACCTATGATCAGCTCGACGAAGCAGGCGTAAACCCTTACAGCGATGTACTCACTGAAAAGAAATACCGTGAGCTTTTCGGCGAAAACAAGCACGAGTTCACAGGCGTTGATTATGTAGAATATTACTCATCTCTTATAAAGGAATGCGGCGCAGAATGCGAAGTAATTTTCGCAAACCAGGCTAAGGCTATTCTTGACTATACAGACTGTATCCTTAACTGTGACATCCATACCAGAGCACGTACAAAGAGACTTCTTTTAGCTGCAGGTGCAAAGAAGGTCTGCGGTCTTGATGAAATTCTTACTTCATCAGTAGACGGTAACGGCTTTAATGAAAACTTCGGACTTTTAGGCTCAAACAAATCAACTGAAAATACAGTTAAGCTTTTTCCCAGAGAATGTAATGATTTCGTAAACAGAACACAGAAGCTTCTTATCGAAAAGACAGGCAAAAATATCGAAGTTATGGTTTATGGTGATGGCGCTTTCAAAGATCCTCAGGGTAAAATCTGGGAGCTTGCAGACCCCTGCGTATCACCCGGCTACACAGACGGTCTTAAGGGCACACCAAACGAACTCAAACTCAAGTATCTCGCTGATAACGATTTTGCGGGTCTTACAGGACAGGAACTCAAAGATGCTATCTCGAAGAGAATTGCGGAAAAGGGTGACGAAAGTCTTGTGGGCAATATGGCTTCACAGGGCACCACACCCAGACAGTTCACAGACCTTATCGGTTCACTCTGCGACCTTACCAGCGGTTCAGGCGACAAGGGTACACCTGTAGTTCTGGTTCAGGGATATTTCGATAATTACACTAACTGATAAGTATTTTTCATTAATATATAACGGGAGGAATTAAAATGGATTCAAATGTAAGACCTGAGACTATGGCCCGAATCACCACCAAAGAGTTAGCTGATGCCTTCATAGACGAACAGGTAAAGGCTGTCAGAGAACAGGTAGGAGACAAGAAGGTTCTTCTTGCTCTTTCCGGCGGTGTAGACTCATCAGTAGTAGCAGCACTTCTTATTAAAGCTATCGGCAAACAGCTCGTATGTGTTCATGTTAACCATGGACTTATGCGTAAGAACGAAAGCGAAAATGTTATCGAGGTTTTCCAGAAGGGCCTTGATGCTAACCTTATCTATGTTGACGCTACAGACCGATTCCTTGACCTTCTTAAGGATGTTGCTGATCCTGAAAAGAAGAGAAAGATTATCGGTAAGGAATTCATCGAAGTTTTTGCAGACGAAGCAAGAAAGCTCGAAGGCGTTTCATATCTTGCCCAGGGTACGATTTATCCCGATATTCTCGAAAGCATTAAGCAGGCAGAGGGCAAAGAAGCAGTTAAGTCACATCATAATGTAGGCGGTCTTCCTGAAGACCTTCAGTTTGAGCTTGTAGAGCCCATAAAGCTTCTTTATAAGGATGAAGTAAGAGTAGTCGGTGAAGCTCTCGGTCTTGCACACGAAATGGTTTACCGTCAGCCCTTCCCGGGTCCCGGACTCGGCGTAAGATGCCTCGGTGCTATTACCCGTGACCGTCTCCACGCTCTCCGTGAAGCAGATGCTATCCTTCGTGAAGAATTCGATAAAAACGGTCTTGCCGAAAAGGTATGGCAGTACTTTGTCGTAGTACCTGACATGAAGAGTGTAGGTGTTAAGGATGACAGCCGTTATGAAGGCTGGCCCGCTATTATCCGTGCCGTAAACACTAAGGATGCCATGACTGCTACCATCGAGGAAATACCTTATGCTATCCTTCATCACATTACTGCTCGTATAACTTCCGAGGTTAAGGGTATTAACCGTGTGCTTATGGATTTAACTCCGAAGCCGACAGGAACTATTGAGTGGGAATAAGTAAACGAAAGCCCGTGAGCCCAGTAAAATAAAGGGTTTTGGGACTTTCAGAAAGCCTCGTGATACGAAAATGATACTGTATACGGCTTTCCCACATAATTTCATACAAGAGAAAACCTCTCTCGTTTGAACACTTAGTTCATCCGAGAGGGGTATTTTTTATGCCCATTTTTTGAAGTCGTGATACTGCAACAGTGACCTATATTTTTTTAAAAAAATTATATAAAAACGCAACTGATAACCAAAAAATGTCCCAATAAAGAGTAGAGGATATTTGAAAAATTATTTTTGCAAAAAGCTGAATTTATGTCGCAATAGAGAAGTGTAGGAGAAAATTTTCAAAAAAAGTGGGATGATACGCAAAAAAATGTCGCAATAAAGAAGTAGAGAGTGTTTTAGTTTTTTCGAAAATCTTAAAAATTTTTATTTAGAGGGTCACCATTTTGCGAAAAAATGTCCGTAGGAAAGTAGTAAATATTCTTAAAACTTATCAAAAACAGGGTGTGCATTTGACGTTTTTCGGTGGGAATAGTTGAGTGCGTTTTTCAGCTTATAAAAAAATTATTTAAGGGGCTAATTTTTAATCAAAAAATGTCCGTAAATAAGTGAAAGGAAGTTTTGAACAATTTGAAAATATTTCAGTTTTAGGGTTTCCATTTGGCCTCTCCCAGTCCGTATAGGTGAAAGTTGTTTTAAATATTTTAAAAATAATCAGATACATACTTGCCAAAATCAGAAAAAATGTCCGTAATAAAGTAGAAGGATATTTTGAATATTTTGAAAATATTTCAATTTTAGGGTGTCCATTAGGTCTTCCCCAGTCCGTATAGGTGAGAATTGTTTTTAAATAAGTCTGTAAACTATTTGAAAACTCTTGGAAGAGAGGGTCACCATTTCGCGGAAAAGTGTCCGTAATAAAGTAGAAGGGTAAAAAAATTATAAAGAATACTTCCGCTTTTGCTTGTAAATTGTCCGTTATAAAGTAGAAGAATATTTTGAACGTTTTGAAAACATTCAAGATACATACCTGCCAAAAGCAGAAAAAATGTCCGTAAATAAGTGAAGGGCATATAAAGGTTGATTAAAAAACTTTTTGCAGAATCACAAAATCATGTCCCAATAAAGAAGTAGAAGGGTTATTTGTATTTTGTATTCAATGTCGGGCAACCGACTTGTAATAAATCTTAAAGAAAGGAGAACAAACACATGGCAGTACTTATGAATGCAAAGGAAATCAGCGAAGAACTCGGTATTTCCAAAACTCTTGCTTATGATATTATGCAGAAGCTCAACAAAGAGCTTGAGGCAAAAGGCTATTTCGTAATCAAGGGTAAAGTGAGCCGCCGTTATCTGTCAGAACAGATTTACGGTATGCCCAAAGAAAAATAATAAGAAAGGATTGATTCAATGGCTGTATACAAAGACAGC
>JAZTZH010000013.1:0-15678 GCA_045637365.1 Acutalibacteraceae bacterium | reverse complement strand
GGGAAGCGACTGTCGGACTGACGGTACTTAAGGAGACGAAGCGTGTGGTGACGTCAGGCACCACAGGGTAGACAAAACATCTGTGCGTTGAGGGAGCTAAGGCAGCGATTTTTCTGCACTGCTTTCAGTAAAAGCACTCTGTACGCTCACTCTTTCGGTGAGACTGAACATAGAACTATAGATAACGGTAGTATTAAAAGGCTGTTTCTTAATTAACGGCAGACTAAGGGTGAATTGTAAAAGAAAGGTATCTCTTCTTCCGTTATCGTGTTCGGATTGGTTCCACCGAAAAATGGGCGCTTTGTTTACTTTGGCGCTCGCCTGTGCCAAAGTAAAAGCCTCCGCGGCTCGAGCGGATGACGACTGATTGTTTACTTGAAACGAAAACATTTCAACCGCACCGCTGAAGCGGACGACCAACGGTCTCCCCACGATTATTGTAAGGGTATGCAACCCACGGGATGTCGGGGACGACATCCCCTACAGACTTTGTCAAAAAAATATGAGGATGCTTTTCAGCATCCCCACTTTTTATTATTTGCTTTTCGGTATCTCCGACACACCGTAATGGTCACAGAGTGCGAAGTATTCATCCTCAGTGATAGCAACCACAGAGCCGTGACGGGGTCTGAGATGGTCTACAGACATACCTGCACGTCTCACACGGCGGAAGGATTCGAAATCTCTCGTCATCTGCGGGAAGAAGGTGCCAGCGCCGTATTCGTCCATAATCATTACCCAGGCATCGGTACCTGTGATACGGTACATAGTGCTTCCTTCTACTCCGTGCCAGTTAAGAGAACAGATAATGTAATCTCCCTCGAAAGGACCTGATGCACTCTTTGATCTCACATAAGCGATTTTCTGAGTGAGATCCTCTTTGAAATAAAGATAGTAATAACCGTCTTTTGCATTGTAAATCATATCACCGTCGATGCACTGAACACCTACACCTGACCAGCCGTCATCACGGGTAAAGGCTTCAGTTCTTCTGCCGTAAAGATACTCGGGAGAAGTGAAGCTTTTAAAGTCGTCGGTGTAAAGATAATAATGCTGTGCTATATCCTCATTTTCCTGAGTAGCAGGGTCATCCCATTCGGAGAGGGCAAGATAAAGCATATACTTGCCTTCCTCAGCATCCCAGATCACCTGAGGTGCCCAGGCTCTGTTACAGCCTTCCCAACCGTCAAAATCACGGATATCGAGAACATATTCGTCCTCCCAGTTGATAAGATCGTATGATTTCCAGAAAATAACAGCGTGGTTTGAGGTCCAGCCGAGACCTGCATCCATATCAGTAGCCACGATGTAGTAGCAGTCCTTACCGTTTTCATCCTTAGCGGCGAAAATGTAGGGGTCACGAATGCAGCCTGTACCCTTGGTCTGGTCGATAACCGACTCATTATTATTAAGAGCGGCGAAATTATAACCGTCAGTACTTACGGCAAGATGGACGGTCTGCTCGTTAGGCTCATTACCCACGAAATAGCAGAAAAGATATGCGCCCTCTGTGCTTACGGCAGGGTAAGCATAATCGTTGAATGCGTAATTGAAAAGGTTATAGGCTACCATAAATATAGCCATAACCACACGAAGAAAAGACATCATAGTCATAGTGGTATTCTCCTTTTTCTTTTTTTCTAAAGTTTACCATATTTTTTCAGATAATGAAATAGATTTCAAGAAAAATTTTGTTTTTCTTGAAAGTGTTTTTCTAATGTAACAATATGATATATTTTTATTGTTTTCGTTTCAAGGAAACTGTTAGTCGGCATAGCTTCGCAGAGTTTGCATCGTCACCGAGGCGCTCCCGGTGGGAGAAGAAGCGAGATGTATAACAGTAAGGTATATTTTTATTCTCTTCGTTTCAATAAAGCTATTAGTCGTCATCCGCTCGAGCCGCGGGGGCTCTTACTTTGCTCCGGAGGCGGCAAAGTAAGCAAAACCCCTCTTTTTTTAAGAGGGAAAAGAGAGTGCCTGCAATTAGGTTTGTTAAAACAATAAAAATATATTTTTTCTGCTAAAGTTCTAAAACAATTACTTTCCCTTGGGGTGCGACCCGTGGCAGGTGTGCAGACAGAAAACTGCCGTTCTACAGTAAAGTTTATCTTTGTGTAACTTGCCAGCATTAGCAGTGCTTCTGCTTTTTTATCTTTCAGTACCTCCTTACGAAACACTCTGCAGGGGGCACACCGTGGCAGGTGTGCAGACAACCGATAAGGCTTCGGAATTACAGAAATGTTTGATATAACCCCCTATTACTTTTATGTTGGTATAAGTTTAAAAGATCACTGGCTGTAGAACTTATCTGAAAAGATGACCGAGCGGGAAGCGACTGTCGGACTGACGGTACATAAGGAGATGAAGCGTGTGGTGACATCAGGCACCACAGGGTAGACAAAATATCTGTGCGTTGAGGGAGCTAAGGCAGCGATTTTTCTGTACTGCTTTCAGTAAAAGCACTCTGTACGCTCACTCTTTCGGTAAAGCTGTGCATAGAACTATAGATAACGGTAGACTTAAAAGGCTGTTTTTTGATTGACGGCAGACTAAGGGTGAACTATAAAAGAAAAGTATCTTTTATTCCGTTATCGTGTTCGGATTGGTTCCACCGAAAAATGGGCGCTTTGTTTACTTTGGCGCTCGCATGTGCCAAAGTAAAAGCCTCCGCGGCTCGAGCGATGACGACTGACAGTTTCCTTGAAACGAAAATCATAAACCGCACCGCAGAAGCAGACGACCGATGGTCGCCCCTACGGGTTAACGGACAAAAGTAACTCTGCGAAACGATGCCGATTAAATATTTTATTAAAACGAAAATCATAAAAATATATCTTACTGTTACACACCTCGCTTCACCCCGCACAACAAGCGCTTCAGCGACGATACAGCTCGGGCAACCGTAAAATCTGTATGTTTAATAAAACAAAAAAGGACTGCCAACCTGACAGCCCTTTTATACCGATAAACTTATTTCTTTTTAGAAACCGCTCTCTGAACAGCCTTGACCAGTTCAACTACAGGAATAGTAGAAATGCCGAGACCTACACATACGCCGTATTCCTTAAGGCTGATAGCAGTAAATTCGAAAGCATCAGCCAGGAAGGGAACATAGATAACTGCTGTGGTGAGAATAAGTGTGAGTGCCATAGCACCGAAGAGCCACTTGTTGTGGTTTCCGAGAGTGAATACGGACTTTCTCTGTGAGCGCATATTAAAGGAGTGGAAAACCTCTGAAAGGCTCATGGTAAGGAATGCCATAGTCATACCGTTACCGTGGATAAGCTCGTAAACATTATCGTAAACACCGTGACCTGTCACAGCTATTGCTTCAAGAGAAGCTCTTATTGCTTCACTTTCTACCGCAAAGAAGGTCATGGGAAATTCACTGATTTTAGTCATAAGGTCGGCAGAAATAACGCCTGATGCGAAGAGCTCATTTACGCTCATAAGATTACCCAGGAAGTAAGCGATGAGAGTCAGAGCCGTTACCATAACACCCTGATAAAGCACGTCGATACCGAGTCCGCCTGCGAAGATGCCGTCCTTGGAGGAGCGGGGCTTTCTCTGCATAATGTCCTTCTCGCCCTTTTCCATACCGAGAGAAAGTGCGGGGAAGGTGTCTGTGATAAGGTTAATCCATAAAAGATGTGTGGGTTTAAGAATGGTGAAGCCGAGCATAGTGGCGGTGAAAATGGAAAGAACCTCAGAAAGATTGGATGAGAGAAGGAACTGGATAGCCTTTCTGATGTTATCGTAAATTCTTCTGCCCTGTGCCACAGCGGCTACGATGGTAGCAAAGTTATCGTCAGCCAGAACCATATCGGCTACATTCTTCGTAACGTCTGTACCTGTGATACCCATACCTACGCCGATGTCAGCACTCTTGATAGAAGGAGCATCGTTTACACCGTCACCTGTCATAGCCGTTACCATTCCGTTGTCTCTCCAGGCATTGACTATTCTTACCTTATGCTCAGGCTGTACACGTGCATAAACGTGGTACTGCTTTACTTTTTCCTTGAAATCTTCATCACTGATGTTATCAAGCTCTGCACCCGTGATAGCTTCGTCAGCTGACTGAATGATGCCAAGCTCCTTAGCGATGGCTACAGCTGTATCCTTATGGTCACCGGTAATCATAATAGCGGTGATGCCTGCACTCTTACATTCGTCGATAGCTAACTTTACCTCAGGACGAACAGGGTCGATCATACCGCAGAGACCTACGAAAACGAGATCATTTTCGAGAGCTTCGCTCGTTTCCTCGGAGGGCTTAGCAGAGAGAACCTTCATCGAAAGAGCAAGTACACGCAGAGCCTTGTCTGCCATTTCCTTATTCTTAGCGGCGATAACTGCTCTCACCTCGTCGGTCATGGGCACTTCCTTGCCGCCGATGATAGCTGTCTTACATCTGCCTAAAACTACGTCGGGAGCACCCTTTGTAAACTGATAATAGCTCTCACCGAAGGTGTTAACGGTGGTCATCATCTTTCTCGAAGAATCGAAGGGTACTTCAGCCACACGGGGATATTTTGCCTTAAGGTCGTTTTTATTGAGATTATTCTTAAGTGCGTGGTAAACGAGAGCGGCTTCGGTAGGCTCACCGATAACATTTTCACCCTCTACCTCTGCATCGGTACACAGGGCCATACCTGTAGCAAAAAGCTCTTCATTATCGCAGAAGGTTTCCACTACTGTCATTTTATTCTGAGTGAGAGTACCTGTCTTGTCTGAGCAGATAATCTGAGCACAGCCTAAGGTTTCTACGGCTGTAAGCTTACGGATGATGGCATTATTCTTAGACATTTTCGTAACGCCCATAGAAAGAAGAATGGTAACCACCGCTGCGAGTCCCTCGGGAATAGCCGCTACGGCAAGAGAAATAGCTACCATAAATGTATCAAGCGCCATACCGAGTGAGAAGCCTTCCTTGCTTGTGATAAGAGTGAAGGCGAAAATGAAAATACAGATGCCGATAACAAGGAAGGAAAGGGTTTTACTCAGCTGTGCGAGCTTAATCTGTAAGGGAGTCTGACCTTCCTGTGCAGCTTCGATAGCACCGGCTATCTTGCCCATTTCGGTGTTCATGCCTGTACCTGTAACTACTGCCACACCTCTGCCGTAAACCACGTTGGAGCCCATGTAAACCATATTCTTTCTGTCACCGAGGGGAACATCACCGTTTTCGGCAGCAGTAAGAGCATCGACCTTTTTGTTTACGGGAACACTTTCACCTGTAAGTGAAGCCTCCTCTACCTGCATGGTGGCACATTCGATGATTCGTGCGTCGGCAGGGATAGAGTCACCGGCTTCGAGATGGATAATGTCACCTACCACCAGCTCTTCACTCTTTACATGGCAGAGCTTACCGTCTCTTACTACCTTCGAGGTGGCTGCCGCCATTTCCTGAAGTGCTTCGATAGCCGCCTCAGCCTTGCTTTCCTGAACTACGCCCAGAACTGCGTTAAGAACGACAACAAAGAGAATAATAATAACGTCAGTGGGGAACTCCATATGTCCGCTCTGCATACCCTCGATAACACCTGTCACTGCAGAAATTACAGCCGCCACGATAAGAATGATAATCATAGGGTCCTTGAGCTGATCCATAAAGCGTGCAAAGGTTGATTTTTTCTTTGCTTCGTTGAGCTTGTTTTTTCCGTCACGCTCGAGACGTGCCTGTGCTTCGGCGGTGGTAAGACCCGATGCCGAAGATTTCACCTCGGAGAAAACCTCTTCGGATGAATGAAGATAATGTTTCATAGTCATTTCCTTCCTTGTTGAATTTTCTGTCATTATTTTTGACAGAATGAATGTTATTTAACAGAAAAGACCTTTAACAGCACCGCGCGGAACTGCCAAAGGTCTTGCTACCAAGATTTACCCGGCCTGTAAACCAGCCTGAAGGCGTGTGTTGATTTACAGCGAGAGCTACTCCCCTTTAATTGTAAAGGTTTTTTCTTACTATTATTTTAGCACATAAGGAAAATTTTGTCAACAGGCGATTTTTTCTTTTACCTGTACGGGTGCTTTAATCCTTTTTCTTCTGTAGCTCAGCCACACATAAAGCAGAAGGAAAGTGATAACCGTAGTCACCATAGCTAAAAGCACGTCATATACCGTATCAAAGAGATAATAGAGTCTCGTGTTACCCACGCCGTGACCGAAAATCTTAAAGAAAAAGCTGTCGTCCGTAGGACCCCAGTAAAAGCCCTGATTTGACGTACCCCAGATAAAGTCACCGATAAATTCGCTCACTTCCCAGGCCGGCATAATGAAGCAGGAAAAACAGAAGGCGAAAAGACAGATGAGAAAGCTGTCCTTACGGCTTTTATTCTCGATAAGAGTAACTGCGATGTAGTAGCCTCCCATTACACAGAGTATACCCGAAACGAAATGGAGAAAAAGGTCAAATCTCGGCACTATGTAATAAATTTCGCAGTAATTACCGCCGTAAGAACCGAGAAAGACCATGACCGTGATAAGACTCTGGGTTTTATAGCTTATCTTTGAGAGAACAGAATCCCTCGGAAAAACGAGATGAACCAGAGTAACGGCAAAGGTACCCACCAGATTCGCCAGTAAAAGAGTAGCCTCGGCACGGTTATCCCACTCGAAAAAGGCATAAAGCATACAGAAACGGACACACCACCAGAAAAGGCGATCAAAGATGCTCGTGTCCTCGTTTACCTTCTTTATTTCAAGTTCAAGCTTTTCGCGAAAACGCAAAGTGGCGTTTCTGAAAAGAGAAGATATATCCCTTTTCTTCTGAACGAAAAGCTCTTTGCTTTTCACTCTGAATTTAAGATAAACCACCGCTGAGGATAATAATCCGCCCATAATCGAAAAGAAGAAATCCTCGTCTGTGTCAAGTAAAGGTCTCTGCTCATAGGGACTCATAAGGAAGCCGAAAACCTCATAAAGCCAGTGATTATCCTCGACAAATTCCACGTGGCAAAGATTGGTGCCGAAAAAAAAGTCACTGAAAAACTCCGTAAGCTTACGGAAAATCGTCACCGTCCCTGCAAAACAGAAGGTAAAAAATGTAACGAAAAGGCTTTCATTTTTAGTTTTCGGTTTTCTCAGTGCCACAGCTACATAATAACCCAAAGCACCGCTGAAAAGTCCGCCTGTAAGCTGAATAAGTAAATCATAATCGGGATGTTTCCTAAGTACACCAAACCCCAGACCTGCCACGGTACTCACCAGTGCAAGAGAACAGATAAAGGTCTGCAGGCGGTAAGAAAGGTTAAGTTTCGGAAAAATCCTGCGGAGAATGTCAGCCGTAAAGGTAAAAAGAAGCACAGCAAGGTAAAACACTGCCTCGCTTTTATTCATAACCGCACAGAAGAGGAGCAGCACTCTCGTCAGCCACCACACAGCGATTTCAGCCACAGAAGTCTCTTCCTTTATTCTGCCGCAGAAACTGCCTCTGCGACAAAATATGTTTTTCATTTTAATCACCTTCATATTTCAATTTACCAATAAACAAAAGGTATTATAATCTTATTGTTTTATTTTGTAAATAGTACCTGTGCAAATGTCATTCTTTCGTAATAATCACATAATAAAAACTACTGATTTAATCATTCTGCTCGTCAAGACTGAGATAAAAGCTCGGTAAAAAGTCACGGAGAAAATCTTCACATTCAGGCATATTCATCTCTTCGATTGCTCTTTTCGTGCTTTCGAAGGCTTTACTGAACTCTTTGTTTCCCGCTTTTTCTTCCTCTATACATTTTATGAGGGCCGATATTTTGTCAGCCGCTTTGATGATTTTCCACAGATAAGCATCATCTTCTTCGGGGAAGAAGGCACTTTTATAATACTCCTTCATATCCTCGGGGAGCATAGACAGCAGCTTTTCACTGGCCATATTCTCCACCTCAGCGAAGGCCTGACGCATATCCTTGCTGTGATACTTTACGGGAGTAGGCATATCACCGGTGATTATTTCAGGCATATCGTGATAAAGACCTAAAAAAGCCGCCCTTTCACAGTTAAGCGTTCCGCCGTAGCGGACATTTTTTATCACGGCTAAGGCGTGGGCTATGGCAGATACATCGTTACTGTGCTCACCGATGTTCTCACTGCAGGTGTTACGCATCAGCGCCCAGCGGTTAATGTATTTCATTCGTGAGTGCATAGCAAAAAAGTGGTTCATAGTGTTCTCCTTTTATAAAGTTTGCGATACCTTGTAAAAATGCAGACTACATTAATGAGGAATTATGGTCGCAAATTTACTGCGATAAATATTTTCGACTTTTCGCCGCAGAGAAACTCGTGCGATAAAGGATAAAAAGTATTTTTATTCATTTTTATTTTGGCGGTGTAGAGGTATAAATAATAATTAATCTCACACGGATATACTTCGGAACGAAGTGACCCTCAATTCCGCATTCCGCATTCCGAATTTAATAAAGGCTTAATGGAAAATCCAAAAAGCCTTTACTCTTATTCATTTACCTTAATCAGATAATATCGCCCATCATACCGGGTACGCAGGATGCTGCGTTGCTTTCGTCGGTGTCGATGTGCATAGCGAGTGCATAAGCAGGGTTAACTCTTACGATAACATCGCCGAAAATGAGGCTTCTGCCGTCGGTGTCAGCCTTAACTGAAACGATCTGCTTGTCCACAAGGCCGTACTTTTCAGCATCTTCGGGAGTCATATGGATGTGTCTCTTAGCGATGATAACGCCATCCTTAAGCTCTACTTCGCCCTTAGGACCTACGATTTTGCAGCCGCCGCTGCCTTCGAGGTCGCCACTTTCACGGATGGGAGCCTTTACACCGATGCTTCTGGCATCGCCTGCTGAAAGCTCTACCTGTGTTTCGGGACGAACGGGTCCGAGGATGGATACACCGGGGAAGCTGCCCTTGGGGCCGATAACCTGGATTCTTTCCTCACAGGCATACTGACCGGGCTGAGAAAGATCCTTTTTCTTAGTAAGCTCGTAGCCTTCACCGAAAAGAATGTCGAGCACTCTGCGGCTTACGTGAGCGTGTCTGGCTGATGTTTCGATTAAAACGGGTCTGTTCATTTTTTATTCCTCCGAAATTTACTTGTTTTGTTTTACCTTCCTATTCTACAACATATTTTTCCGAATTTCAACATTCATACTGTACTTTTTTTATTTTTGTGCTAAAATAAAAGCAGAAAAACTTAAGGAGAGATAGAATATGTACTCTGCCGAATTTGAAAATATAAAGGATGAATGTACTCTCTGCAAAAAATGTTCCTTCTGTGAAGAAAGACTCAATATAGTCTTCGGTGAAGGGAATGAAAGGGCGGACATTCTTTTCGTGAGTGATTTTCCACGGGGCAAGGATGACCTCAAGGGTGTGCCTTTTACAGGAAAAGACGGAGAAATCTTCCGCAAATTTCTCAGTCTGTGTGATATAAATGAAGAGAAAATTTTCCTTACGGGCATTTTAAAGTGCCGTCCTGCCGACGGTGAAATACCCGATGACAGCCATTATGACAGCTGTATGGAGCATCTGAGAAATCAGGTCCGCTTCATAAAGCCTAAAATAATCGTTTGTCTCGGTGAAAAAGCAGCTAAAAAGATGATAGATCCCTCCTTCGACCTGAGAAAAGACCACGGCAATTTCATTAAAAAAGGTAAGCTTTTCTTCCTTGCCACCTTTCATCCTGAAGAAATAATCAATGACGAAGGTAAAAGGATTCATTTTCTTTCTGATTTTCAGACACTATGTGAAAGCGCTAAAAAAGGCGGAATTATTTAATGAAATACAGAATAGATACCAAATCAAAAGAAAAAGCATATATCCAGCTTTACCGTCAGATAAGGCAGGACATCACCGACGGAATTTATAAATACGGCTCACGCCTGCCTTCGAAAAGACTTTTAGCCGAGGAAGCGGGGGTCAGCGTCATCACCGTCGAGCACAGCTATTCTCTCCTCTGCGATGAAGGCTACACGGAAGCCAGAGAGAGAAAGGGCTATTTCGTAATATACAGGGAAAAGGATTTTCTTTCACCTAACGAAAAGACTGAAAGCATAACAGCTGTAAAGGAAAATCTTCACGGCACAGCCTCGGATTTCCCCTTTTCGGTTCTGTCAAAAACCATGAGAAAGGTCCTTTCTGTCTACGGTGAACAGATTCTCATCAAATCTCCCAACCTTGGCTGCAATCAGCTGAGAAAGGCAATTTCCGAATATCTCTCACGGAACATCGGAATAAATGCAAAGCCCGGGCAAATAATCATCGGCTCGGGAGCAGAATATCTTTACAGCCTTATAGTTATGCTTTTAGGCAAGGATAAAATCTTCGCCCTGGAAAACCCTTCCTATGAGAAAATCCGCAAGGTTTACTCAGCCTGTCAGGTAAACTGCCGTATGCTCGAAATGGGAAGAGACGGAATAAAAACCGAGGAGCTGGAAAAAACCGATGCTGATGTTCTTCACATAACACCCTTTAACAGTTATCCCAGCGGAATTACTGCCCCTGCATCGAAGAGAATGGAATATCTCTCCTGGGCGAAGGCAAGAAATGCAGTTATCATCGAGGATAACTATGATTCGGAGCTTACCGTCTCCACCAAGCACGAGGATACTGTCTTTTCTCTGGACAAAGAGGGCTGTGTGATTTATCTCAACACCTTTTCCAGAACAATCGCTCCGTCAATGCGTGTGGGATATATGATACTTCCCGAAAAAATGATGAAGGATTTCGAGGAAAGCCTCGGATTTTACTCCTGTACCGTGCCTGTTTTCGAACAGTATGTTCTGGCAGAGCTGATAGAAAACGGAGATTTCGAAAGACACATAAACAGAACCAGGAGAATGAGGAGGAAGAAGTAATTCGGAATGCGGAATTCGGAATGCGGAATCACGTGGAAGGTTTTATGAAACAATAAGGGATATTCCGTCGAATATGTAATGTATAATCAAATATATGAATCAGTCCGCCAAATCATCAACCTGACTTGGCGGACTGTTACTTTATACTTTCTTTAACTTTTCCCGCAATTGCGCATTCCGAATTCCGGATTCCGCATTAAAACTTAAACACTATACCCACTGCTGCAGCAATAAGAATAAACACTATCGGATGTACCTTTTTAAATTTCGTGACACCGAAGAAAATCAGCACCGACAGTATAATGCTCTTATAATCCACTGCTGCGAAGAAATCTGCACCCTGTGAAAAGGCATCTGCAGAGAAAAAGGCTATCTTTGCCACGCCGAGACAGGCAGAAGCGATAAGTCCGAGAGAAGCGACACGAAGGCCGTAGAAAACCCACTCCACATACTTCGAGGAGCGGAATTTAAGAAGCACCTTCGAAATGGCTAAAACTACGATAAGTGCAGGAGCGGTAAGTCCGAGAGGTGCTACCAGTGCACCGAAAATACCACCGGGCATTCCGCCGAAATTTTCACCCATCTGAAATCCGACATAGGTAGCCATATTTATTCCGATAGGTCCGGGAGTGGATTCGGAAATGGCTATCATATTCGAAATGTCCGTCTGTGTGAACCAGCCTGTAACCTCTCCCATATCAGTGAGGAAGGGCAGAGTCGCCAGACCTCCGCCGACGGAGAAAAGGCCTACGAAGAAGAAACGGAAAAAGAGTTCAAGGAAAATCATTTTTCTTCTCCCCCTTTCATTTTCTTCGACTTAATCATATTTATGGCAAGAGAGATAAATGCCACTGCGATGATAAAAAGCACGGGAGAAATATCCGTAAAAAAGGACAGAAGTGCCACTGAAATGAAAATCACCGTAGTAATCTTATCCACGACGCTCTTTTTAGAAAGCTTGATAACAGAAGAAAGAATGAGCGCAACTACTGCTGCTCTTATGCCGTTAAAGGCGTGGGTAACTGCCTCGATATCCTGGAAACCGCTGATGAAAGCGGCAATAATCATAATTATGATTATGGAAGGAGTTATTACACCGAGGGTCGCAAAAAGAGCGCCCCAAAAGCCTTTAAGCTTCGTGCCGATAAAGGTAGCCACATTAACTGCGATGATGCCCGGTGTGCACTGACCGATGGCATAATAATCCATCAGCTCATCCTGTGTGGCCCACTTGCGCTTTTCCACCACTTCCTTCTGAAGCATCGGAAGCATAGCATAGCCGCCGCCGAAGGTAAAGCCTCCGATACGTGCGAAAATGTAAAATAAATCCAAAAGAAGCTTCATTTTATCCTCCTTCATTCATTTAAAAATATTCATCAAAAAAGGGCTGATGTCAGCCCTCTTATTATTATATGCATTTTTCAAATTCACAGACACAACAAGCCATGTCCCTACGGTAAATCCTGTAAAACCGGCGGAATATCATTCGTTGTTTTCCGAAATCTTATCCGCAATTGCGCATTCCGAATTCCGAATTCCGCATTGACCTTTTCTGTGCTTTTTAAAGAATGCGAGCATTGCATCTATGTTTTCCGATGACGGCTCTGACTCGGGATAAAGGATAGAAAATACGTGAGGAAGAGTCTTGCCCTGATACTCACCGAAATTCATCAGCTCGGTTTCGATGCCCTTTTTCTTGAAGTCCTCAGCGGTACGCAGCACCTGCTTTAATGCCAGGGTGTCACCTGTGGAGGTAACCATAAAGGCAGGTATCATTTCGCCTAAATCGAGCACCTTGTCAATATTTACATAGGGTGCCCATTTTTTACTCTTGTAGTCCTTACCGAGCATTATTCTGGTATAGAACGAAACAGGAGAACCGTCATCCATATACCCCATAGCAGAGGTAAGACCTACGGCATTGAACTTAAGAGAGAAATCGGGAACATCGAAAAGCTCTCTCATTTTTTCACTCTGTGAAAGCATAGCCGTAAACATCGCAAGCATACCGCCTGCCGAGTCTCCCGTAATACAGATGCTGTTTCTGTCACAGGGGAAACGGTCAAGATTATCATTTATCCACTTAAGTGCCGCTGCCACATCACGGAGCTGTTCATCCACAGTCACCTCGGGATAAAGACGGTAACTCATATTAAAAACCACATTACCTCTTTTAGCCAGTGTAAGACAGTAGTTTTTATTAAGCTCCTTATCACCGTACATCCAACCGCCGCCGTGAACATCGATAATGACAGGAAGCTTTCCCTCGGTATTTTCGGGATAATACACATCGAGAAGATGATGCTTGTGTCCGTCGGGAAGATAGGCGTGATTATTGCTTTCGTGAACACCCTCAGGAAAATGAAGAGTAGCTATTCTCTTATTATCCATTCTTTCGGTGTTTTTCCAGAAAAGCTTAAGGATTGGGTCTAAAAACATAATCGAGACTCCTTTCACATTAAATGTACGGTGCGGGGATTTTGGGGAATAAAAACGCTAAGTGTCATTACCACTCCGTTTAGCGTTTATCACTCAAAACCTGACTCAGCGGAATATCATTTCCTTTTACCATAAACCTATCCCGCGATTCCGAATTGCGCATTACGCATTCCGAATTGATTACATTGCCGGAGGCATACCGCCGCCGCTCTGTGCCATAGCCTGTGCGAACATGCCGGGCTTCTTTTCCTTTTTGGGCTTATATGCGGGAGGATTCTCGAGAAGCTTTCTTGTCTTCTTAGATTTAGCGAGAAGCTTATTAACCTCGATTACGGGAGGAGCCATGGTAGTGCTCATATAGTCCACGCAACGTGCGAGAAGAATCTGGTCATTATTAAGAGCGCCGAGAATGGTTACGGCGATAACATCCTGAACCTCGCTTGTGCCGTCCTCATAAATTTCATTGAGAACCTGGAAAAGCTTTTTCATTGTCTGGGGGTCGTTTGCCTTGATAGCTTCGATTACCTTGGCTGTGCCGTAATCATCGAAGAACTTTTCAGCTAAAAATTCACCGTATACGGCAAGATTATCCTTATAGTAGGGACGAAGCTCGGGGAAAACGAGGCAAAGCTTACTTGCGAGTGTGTTCGGGTCATAGAAGGAGCCGTGCTTTACTGCGGCCTTGGAAACGGTCTGTGCCGCCTTCTGCTGAACTGATTTTTTGGGAGCGATGGTCTTCTTTGCATATTTGCTGTGAAGAGTGTCATTAAGCTCATTTACCACATATTTCACATCTCTGCTGTCTGCATTTTCATCCAGAAGAGAAGCAGAAAGCTTTTTAGGTGTTTCTTCGGGCATTTCGGTATCCTCACCGGAATAGAGAATAACCTTTCCGTCCTCATAGCTCACGGCAATAACACCCTTCTCACCGGTGTATCTTGCAGTGATTTTTTCGTCAGCTTCGGTAATAAAATCACCGTTTTCGTTTTTGTAAGCACTGAAGCCGAGATTTGTAAGCTCCTGACCGATTCCGTCAAGAATACTTCTGAAATTTTCATTGATAGCCATTACAGGATAACTCCTTTTCATTAAATCACAAAGTGAAATTTATATTTTTATACAGTGTAAGATTATAACATAGAATATAAGAAGTGTCAACTGCGGAAGGTGAAACAAATACAAATAAAAAGAGTCGGGGGATGCTTTCAGAAAGATAAGCACTTCAGGAAACGCTCCTGACTGTTCCGTGTGCGGTTGAAGTGCTTTCGTTTCAGATAAAACTATTGTTCATCATAGCTTCGCAGAGTTACTTTTGTACATTAACCCGTAGGGGCGACCATCGGTCGTCCGCTTCTATGGTGCGGTTTATGATTTTAGTTTCAATAAAACATTTAATAGTCAAAGCTTCGCAGAGTTACTTTTGTTACGACAAAAGTAACCAAAATCATTCTTTTTTTAAGTGAAAACCAATCCAAACACGATAACGGAAGAAGAGATTCCTTTCTTTCATAGCTCGCCCTTAGTCTGCCGTTAATTAAGAAACAGCCTTTTAAGTCTACCGTTATCTATAGTTCTATGCTCAGCCTTACCGAAAGAGTGAGCGTACAGAGTGCTTTTACTGAAAGCAGTACAGGAAAATCGCTGCCATAAATCTCTCAACGCACAGATATTTTGTCTACCCTGTGGTGCCTGGCGTCACCACACGCTTCGTCTCCTTAAGTACCGTCAGTCCGACAGTCGCTTCCCGCTCTGACTGCTTTTCAGAAAATTCTACGGTCAGCAACCTTTTAAACCTATAGCAACATAAAAGTAATATGGGCTAACGAAAACTTTTCTGTACTTCCGAAGCCTTATCGGTTGTCTTTGCCCCTGCCACGGGGCAACCCCTTGCAGAGCGTTTTGTAAGGAGGTACTGAAAGATGAAAAAGCAGAAGCACTGCTTAAGAAGGCAAATTACACAAACATAAACTTTAATGTAGAACGGCAGTTTCCTGTCTGCACACCTGCCACGGTGTGCCCCCCAAGGGAAAGTAATTGTTTTTGAACTTTTGCTGAAAAACTAACTGTTACTGTTTCCATACACTTAATTGAACAGCACTCTCTTTTCCCACTAAAAAAAGAGGGGTTTTGCTTACTTTGCCGCCTCCGGAGCAAAGTAAGAGCCTCCGCGGCTCGAGCGGATGACGACTAAACGCTTCCTTGAAACGAATAGTTATAAAGATGCACATAGTTGTTAAAAACACTGTGCTTTATTTACTTTGCCGACTGTAGCAAAGTAAAAGCCCTTTGCTCTTGCGGTTCCCAAAGTTCATTACGGCTTGGAGCGCCTATGAACTTTGACCGCTGCGCCATCCTCGCCTCGCTTCTTCTCCCGCTGGGAGCGCTTCGGCGACGATGCAGCTCGAGC
>JAZTZH010000012.1:0-35730 GCA_045637365.1 Acutalibacteraceae bacterium | reverse complement strand
TTAGTTGCCGATACTGAAAAGGATGTTTCTGACGGCGAGAGTGTACTAAAAAATTTATCTGACAGCTTTGATGAACTTATTTCTTGGGCAGAGCTTTATGATGAAGCGAGCTTTGAAAAGAAGAAAATGATTGTGAATTGCCTGATTAAACGGGTTGAGGTTAGCAGAGGATACAAACTGAAAGTCGAGTTTAACATTAACTTCGAGCAGTTTATGGTAGGTATTGATAAGGCGGCATAATGTAGAAAACCGAGTAGAGTTTTTAAGCTCTGCTCGGTTTAATCATCTTAAACAAATCAGGGTTTGTCAATAAAATCAACATATCATTTCAAGGTTTACGCATCAACTTGTTTTGAAGTTCATTTAAAATTCCATAATCATTCCACGGCGAAAGCTATAATTAATTGGTACTGAAAAATAATGATTGCTTTTGTCTTCAATGTTAGATGTAATTATAACCATATCAGGCGGAGCTAATAGACTTTTAGCCAGTTCAACACGCAATGAAGCAAAAGGAATGGCTCCATTATACCATTGTTCATCAATTACTGATAGACCGTCTCCACTAAATATGATATTTGTTCCTTGATTATATATAGCTACAATATTATATATAATATCACCGTTTTCCCGAGCATCAAATTCATCACACTGTAAATGCAATTCAATTTTGCTTTCGGATCCAGGAATATATATTATACGATTAGTTTCTTCTAAAAGTTTTGTAACAATAAAATTTTTGCACATTTGAAAATCTTCACACTCAAGCAAACGCAATATTTCAATATAGTTGTTATCCTTAAATGTTTGCCGCAGTAAGCCGTTTCGATCAAAATACATTTCAAAGGCCATACCACTTAAAATATGTTTCTTAATATTAATATCTAACGAATTGCTTATAAAATTTTTGATGTAACTTTGTGAGCTCCACGCACCCCCGTCTGCAGCTTGAAAAATATTTCTTCCCAATACAAACAAATCATTTGCACTAACGGATTCAAAAGACAACGAAGACAATTTGCTTATCGCAGGATTTTGCTGATACCAATCATATGTCTTTAGTTTTTCGATAATTTCATATAAAGGGTTATCAGTTCTAAAGTAATAGTTATGGTCCGCTAATGCTTCAGATGAATAAAACGCGAAGGCGTCTATGGAGTCTTCATTAAAACAATAATTTCCCATTAAAGATGTGTGTTCCCATGAGATTTGTCTGCCACTTGTTTGCACAGATAACACTTCTCTTACATGTTTAAACATGTTTTCTATTGGAATTCGTGGCAAATCTATTGATTGAAGCAATGCAGATGTATATGCACCATGCCCATCAAGCTCAACAGCTTTTTGCCCTGGAGATGTAGAAAAAGCAATGATTGTTCCTTCTGGTGCAAATACTGGAGCGAATCCACGAGTTGCCTTCCCTCTACCAGTGCCATCTTGCCTACAAGCATCCAAAATAATTATTTTAGTTTTCAAGTTGTTATCATGATTCTTACCTTCAAGGGCAGCAATAAGGTAATCCAAATCTAATGCCATCCATTCACGATATCCAGCATCAACACCATCTGTATCAACAGGCATTAATAAATTATGACCATTGCATTCAAAACCATGTCCTGCATAATAAAACAAAGCAACATCATACTCAGGCAACCGAGTTTCAAAATCGTCGATTACTTTATGCATTGTGGTTCGATCTAAATTTTCATAACATAATACATCAAACTTCAAATTTTCCAATTTGTTTGAAATTGCTCTACAATCATTTATTGCACAATCAAGTTTGCTTAAACACGCAAACCGATAATCGTCATTCCCAATACAGAGAGCTATTTGTTTACGCATAGTGTTTCTCCTTTCTACAACTTAATAGTCAATATATTTTCAATAATTCCATTGCATTTATAACTTCAAAATAATATGACTGTTTTTATTGTACCACGAGTATGCACACTTTTCAACTAATAGAAAGCACAAAAAAACACCCGCTCTGAAAGCGGGCAAAAAAAAATAATTACTCAGTATGCTGTTGGTGGAGACGGAGAGGATCGAACTCTTGACCTCTTGAATGCCATTCAAGCGCTCTCCCAGCTGAGCTACGCCCCCATATAAGGGCACACTGAGTAATTTATTTATTTAGTTTTTTGTGGGGTGCGTTTCTGAGTGCTTTGGGCTCCCAGCTGAGCTACGCCCCCATATGGGCGTACATCGAACAATTTATTTATTAAGTTTTTTGTGGGGTGCGTTTCTGAGTGCTTTGGGCTCCCAGCTGAGCTATACCCCCATATATTATATTTTCTTTGCTGTTGCTACGATATATTACCACAAAGTTTCCCTTTTGTCAATAGAAAAATTTCAAAGGCAGACATTTTTTTCTGTCTGCCTTTTCTCTGCTTTATACCGTGTATTTTTCAGCTTTTTCCAGAGCTTCGTCGATGTGGGTGCAGAAGTTCTCTTCTCCCACTTTTTCATAAAAGCCTGCCTTTTTCATCGCTTCGAGAGGCTGTGCATTTGCATGGGAAATGATGAGATGTACTCCCCTGTCCGAGCACTTTTTACGAAGGGTTTCCAAAGAGTTCATCGCCGTGGCATCGATGGCGTTTACCGCTCTCATTCTTAAAACGAGACATTCCGTGTAATCCTTGAGAGTTATATCTAAAATCTTGTCAGCCGCACCGAAGAAAAGAGGTCCGCTGATTTCGTAAACTCTTACCTTTTCGGGCACCTTCTTAAGGTCAAGACTTTCGGGGTCGTCTGTGTACTTCCACGAGGTTACTGCAGTCTCCTCACTCATTCTCTTGATAAAAAGGAGAACGGCTAAAATCATACCTACCTCAATGGCGATTACAAGGTCAAAAACAATAGTAAGAACAAAAGTGAGCACCATAACAGCAGTGTCGCTCTTCGGGGCAGTCTTTACCGTGCTGACAAACTTTTTCCATTCGCTCATATTATATGCGACCATAAAGAGGATGGCGGCAATAGTAGGCATAGGAATAAGTCCTGCATAAGGCATAAGGAAAAGAAGCACGACGAGAAGCACGACGGCGTGAACCATACCTGCGATGGGTGTTCTTCCTCCGTTTTTGGCGTTGGCGGCTGTACGGGCGATAGCACCTGTGGCGGGGATACCGCCGAAAAGGACAGATGCGATGTTACCTGCACCCTGTGCTACCAGCTCAGCATTTGAATTATGCTTGGAGTTTACCATACTGTCTGCTACCACACATGAGAGAAGAGATTCTATGGCAGCGAGAATAGCTATGGTAAAGGCATCGGGAAGAAGTGCTGAAATTTTTTCAAAAGAGAAATCAACTGCACCGATAGTAAGCTTCGGAAGGCCCGAAGGAATGGTGTAAAGCTCACCGATGGTGAAAACGCCTTCGTCAAGACCGGGAATAAGCTTTACCATAAGAGCGCCCACAACTACTGCGATAAGTGACGGCGGTACTCTTTTTTCGAATTTAGGATAGATAATGAGTATGGCAAGACATACGGCACCGACTAAAAGAGCCTGAGGTGAGAAGGTGGAAATGGCTTCGATGTTTGCCTCGATTTTTTCGATGGTTTCGATAGGTCTTACACCGCTCTCATAGGTAAGGCCGAGAAAATCCTTGATCTGTCCCACTAAAATGGTCACGGCTATACCCGATGTAAAGCCTGTGGTTATAGTGTAGGGTATAAATTTAATAAGTGAGCCTAATTTAAAAACACCCATAAGGATAAGGAAGATACCCGCCATAATCGTAGCGATAACCAGACCGTCCATACCCTGTGTGGCTACGATACCTGCTACTACCGTGGCAAAAGCGGCTGTAGGCCCTGCTATCTGAATACGGCTACCGCCGAGGAAGGATACAGTGAAGCCTGCGAAAATAGCAGTGTAGACACCGTTGGCAGGTTCTACGCCCGAGGCAAGAGCAAGTGCAATAGAAAGCGGTAAGGCGATTACAGCAACAATTACACCTGCGATAATATCCTTAACCATCTGTTCCTTTGAATAATTTTTCATTACCGAAAAAAGCTTCGGCTTAAGATAAAAGCTTTTCATTTACGTCCCCTCTTTTATAATAAAAGATTTTTTTAACAGAAGAATATTATCACAGAGATTTTATCTTTTCAAGGAAATTTTTAAAGTTTGGAACTATCTATCATTTTAGCGTTTTTATGAAAAGATTTTTAGATGAGATACACAAGGGAGACGGGTACACCGTGTGCTACAGCAAGTGTACCCGTCCCTTTGCGTCAGAATGTCAAAAGAGCCACTTTATAGGTGGCTCTTTAATATTTATTTAAGTATCATACCGATAACCTCCACCTGCATCTTCGGAGGAAGAGCATCAAGAAGTCGGAGAAGAGGATTACGGTTTATGTTATAGATGTATTTGGGTGATTTTGACTCGAGGGCTGAGAGAACCTTTTCTGCGATTTTTTCGGGTGCGACATTCCTTGATTCCACGCTGTCAACGATTTTTTTAAATCTTACTGCCATAGATTTGTAAAGCTCTGTTCTGTCCACAAATTTATCAATGGCGGTAGTGGAAATGTTCAGAAGACCCGTTTTTACTGCACCGGGACGGATAACGCTTACAGGAATGTCAAGAAGATTGGTTTCCATTCTCAGTGAGAAGGCGTATTTTTCGAGAGTTGTTTTAGTTATGCCGTAAATACCCGTAAAGGGAAGCGGATCGAGAGGTGCAAGCTCACTTGACGTGATGACAATTCTGCTGCCCTTATGCATTAAGGGGAAGAAGGTTTTATTTATACGGTAAACACCGAAAACATTAATATCGAAAATTCTTTTGAAGCGCTCCTCGTCTATTTCAATGAGAGAATCCATATCATAAACACCTGCAGTATGTACTATGGCATCGAGAGAGTCGGTTTCTTCCTTTAATTTTTCATAAACCTCTTTTACAGAATCCGTATCGGTAACATCGCACTGAAAGAACTTGTCTGCCTTTACCGTATCATCCTCACGGTAATCCATACCGTAAACCTTATAGCCTTTATCGGTAAGAAGAGAGCATATAGCCTTACCCATACCGCCCGAAGCACCTGTAACGAGAACCTTTTTCATTTTATTTTTCTCCTTTATTATTTCGTTGAGAATATTTTAACTCAAATAAAGGTCTTTGTCAATGAAAAACGGGACTGCTTTTCAGAGTCCCGTCAATTTCATTTTCAGATGTTTGCAAGAGCCTTGATTTCAGCTGCCTTGTCTGTCTTTTCCCACTGAACATCCAGGTCTTCTCTGCCTACATGACCGTAAGCGGCGAGCTGACGGTAGATGGGAGCACGGAGCTTAAGAGTGTCGATGATAGCTGCAGGACGAAGATCAAACACCTTGTCAACGATAGCGCTGATTTCCTCGTCGCTGATTTTACCTGTACCGAAGGTGTCAACCATTACGGAAACAGGCTTAGCTACACCGATAGCGTAAGCGAGCTGAACCTCACACTTGGAAGCAAGACCTGCGGCTACGATATTCTTAGCTACATAACGTGCGGCATAAGCGGCACTTCTGTCTACCTTAGTGGGGTCCTTACCTGAGAAAGCACCGCCACCGTGACGGGAATAACCGCCGTAGGTGTCAACGATAATCTTTCTGCCTGTAAGACCGCTGTCGCCCTGAGGTCCGCCTGTAACGAAACGGCCTGTGGGGTTAACGAAAATCTTTGTATCGTCGCACATAAGTGCTTCGGGAATGATAGGCTTGATTACGAGATTTGTGATGTCTTCTCTTATCTGAGAAAGCTCAACATCAGCACTGTGATGTGAAGAAACGACTACTGCCTTTACTGCAACAGGCTTTCCGTCTTCGTATTCCACTGTTACCTGGCTCTTACCGTCAGCACGAAGATAAGGAAGGGTTCCGTTTTCTCTTACCTCGGTAAGTCTCTTGGCGAGCTTGTGGGCAAGAGAGATGGGAAGGGGCATAAGCTCCTCTGTCTCATCACAAGCAAAGCCGAACATCATACCCTGGTCACCTGCACCGTGGATATTATATTCGTCCTCTTCGCCGTCTTTTCTTTCGAGAGATTTATCGACACCCATAGCGATGTCGGGAGACTGCTCGTCGAGAGCAACTAAAACAGCACAGGCATTACCGTCGAAGCCTTTGTCACCGCTGTCGTAGCCGATGTCGCAGATTACCTGTCTTGCTATCTTGGCCACATCGGGCTTATAGGTAGAGCTGATTTCACCCATAACGAGAACCTGACCTGTAGTAACTGTGGTTTCACAGGCTACTCTCGCCATAGGGTCGTGTGCATAAATATCGTCTAAAACTGCATCGGAAATCTGGTCACAGATTTTATCAGGATGGCCCTGAGTTACGGATTCGGATGTAAAAAGATGTTTTGCCATTATAAATTCCTTCTTTCTTTAAAATTCTATAAATCAATAGTTCCTATTAACAATCAAAAAGCGGTCGGCTTTACATCAAGCGACCGCAGACTTAACCTTATCTTCCGGTCATACCGCAGGATTTAGCACCTTGCACAAAGCAGGTTGCCGAGCTTCAACGGGCCTGTTCCCTCAGCTACTCTTAATAAGGAAATATTCAATTTACCGATGTAGTATATCAGTTAAAGTGTTTCTTGTCAAGATATGCGGAAAAAGTTTTTTTATTTCACATATTTTTTAAGTCTTTCGATAACCACATTAATCAGCGGATAGCTTATGACGGAGAGCATTACACCCTTTATTCCGTTTACTGCCGTAGCGCCCCATACGGCCGCCCATATTCCTGCCTCGTCGAGAGTGATACCTAAAAAGTGCTTAAAGAAAAGAGGTGCAATAAGATAGTTAGCGAAAAAGCCTACGACTAAAATGGTCACCGTACCTGCCACACAGGAAAGAAGAAGACCTTTAATTCCTTCCCTCTTTTTCATCTTACGGTAAACGATACAGAAGGGAACCACATAAGCACAGCCTACGAGGAAATTCATCAGATTTCCGTAGCCCATCTGTGTACCTACACCCTTAACGATAAGCTCGATAAGATTTTTAATAAGCTCAACCACCACAGCGGAAACAGGGCCGAAGAGGACACCCGAAACCATAGCCGGCACATCACTGAAATCAAGCTTTAGATGACCGAGGGACGGTATGACGGGAAACTCAAAAAGGAAAAGCACGAAGCTTACCGCTGAGAGCATACCGATTATACAGAGCATATACACAGATTTAAGAGATTTTTTGTTTTCTTTCATAAATATCACCTTTAAAAAGATATTCTAAAACACTCCAAGAAAAAACGCCTACGGTAAAAATACCATAGGCGAAAAACACAGATAAATATGTTTTCTTCTTTCGTCCGGACTTTAACCGTCGGCTTCGGAATCACACCGAATCTGCCAAAGTATTCTTTGGCTCGTGGGCTCGAGTGGAAAATTATCGGGCAAATATTTTATTTAAAAGGATGAATTTTGCGTGCAGTGCAATGTTTATTTTGCGAAGGAATACTATCGTATTTCAAGCAAAAAAACGAAGCAATGTGCGTGAAAGTCATTCTTTTAAACATATTGGCATCGATGATTTTTCACTCATACCACCGGTGAGGAATTGCACCTCGCCCTGAAGATATTTTATGTATGTATTGTATCACTCAGAGTGGGGTTTGTCAAGGATGAAAAGAGCAAACAGAAAAATAATTATTTTACAGTAAGAACATTTTCATAAATCTGCTCACAGCCGTAAACGTTTACTTCCATATTGTAAATGCCCGGCTCCGGCTTCTCGTCAGGATTAATTGTAAAATATGCAGACAAATCAAATATCTCTTCGCTTTTAATGAGTGTCGGTTGAGACACCATATCAACTGATATTCCCCAAAGATCAAGATACTCTTTTTCTCCGTTTTCGTATTTATAAAAACCGACTGCCGGCTCATCAAAAGTTTCGCCCTCAAAAGGTCTTCCGACATTTTTACAATGACAAGAAACGATAATACTTGTTTCCCCTTCGGGTAACTCGACATTATCTCCTGATAAGATTTCAATGCCGTTAATTTTTACGGTGTAGTCGATTTCTACAGGCTTGTCACCGTAGATTAAGCCTACGAAAAACAAAACGATTGATAAAAGTAATGCTTGAATTTTGTACATAAAATCTCCTCCTGTCAGAAAAACATATTATTGAGAGTGTAGCCTATATAATCCCAATTTATACCTGCCGGAATCTCACCATTCTGATACACGGCCACTGTATATGTTCCCGCTTTTTTTACTTTATATCGAACAAACTCAACTGTACTGTTCGAGTCCAAAGCAGATGTACAAACTAAATTCCCGTCAGGATCGTATACATGTATATCATAATTAGTAATATAGCATATATTATTAGAAATGTCAACATGAGCACTCCAAGATAAGCTAGACTGTAAAACCACATTTTTGCTTAATGGTATTGTATCCTGTGATATAATACTATTAGCATTATTAGCATTGTTCACATTAGCAAAATAATTACGATCTACGGCTTTAGACAAGTTTACAAAACTTATACAGCCTGCACCCGTTTCGTAATCGAAATAACTGTTATTTATATTTGTATGATCATCTATTTCTTTGGCAGCACCGATAACTGTCGCTTTTGTCATATCTGTATCCGATATAAAGCTAGGATCTTTTTCGCAAAGCAGTGCAATACAAGCTGTTACTTGCGGTGCCGAAACACTAGTTCCATAATAAGAATAATCATCATTAGGAAGCGACACTTCCATTATTGCAGATATTTCAGGCTTCGTAGAGTTATTTGTTGCAATGCAACAAGCACCCGGATCATATTCCAAATCATAACCAAGTAAACTTAAACTGCAATCAAGACCGCCAACAATACAAAAATCACCTTTTTCATAGTAAATCACTCTCCTTTGTACTGAAATATATTTTATTACATATAATGGTAAATGTCAATTAAAATAACAGCACAACAATTCAGAAAAGAAAAGCTGTGCTGTTATTTTATTTATACTATCAATTATTTCTTAAATAACTTCATAACTACTGTAACAAGTAAGTTAATCAAAGAACGGACAAAAGCAAAAATTCTGTTATGCTTCGGGCTGAGGTCTTCATTCTCAGTTCTTTCCTCCCAATGCTCAGTATTACAGTTATCCTCTGTCATAGTAAACATGGTGTCGGTTTCATAATCGTACACAAGGAAGCGTGAGTAAACAAGACCGTCTCTCTCAGCACCTACAACTATCTGCTCGTCAGCTGTGATTACATCGTAAAGAAGCTTACGCTCGAAGGCAGTATATTCCGAATGGCTGGCATTCTTTATAATCCAGGTGGATTCGGGATAAAGACAGGTAGATACGTCAACCTTTTTATCGGAAGAAATATAATCTCCCTTGCCTTCAGCGATGCGCTGTGCTACGTATTCGTCTGAAAGAGTGTCAAACATTTTTGAGGTGGTAGCACCGAAGGATGCATTCTTAAGAGAAACGAACTGGTCAGATACTATATCATTTGACTGACAGACGGGAAGAATCTGGAAGCCGTATTTTGCGACAGCACCGAATTTAACACCGTTTTCACCTATACTCTTGATAGTCTTTGTGAAATCTTTACGGACTACTTTATTGTAGTTTTCGATTTTCTCAACAAGACCTGCATACTTTTCTCTTTTTTCACTGCCCTCTTCACCGAAAACATAAAGCATAGCATCATTATAGTCCTCTGCTGTAACGGCTGCCCAATAGGTAGGCCATGTAAAGAAGGTGGAAAGAGCAAGAGCAGATGTTACACCCTTTACAAGCTTTGCATAAAGAGTTTCCTTTACACCTTTCTCAAGACCGTCAAGAACTCCTGACGCAGTTAAAAGGTCAAGGCTTGCAATAATAAGGGCATCCACACTGAATTCACCTACATAATCAGTGTCGATAAGTGTTCTGCTGATTGCATCACCGTCGATGTTAAACTTGCCGCTGATTGCTTCACTGAGTGCTTCAGCACCGCCGGCAACACTTCCTGTAAAGCCTACACCGTGTAAGCTGTCAGTACCGTATTTGGTAATGTAGGATGTGGTTACGATGGTACCGAGACAGCTCGCCATAATAGAAACCTTTTCACAGCCTGTAATCTTCTTTACCTTCTCAATATGAGCATAAAGTAAATCGGCTGTGTAAAGAGGATCGAGTCTCCAGTCGTACCAGAAGCGGTAGTCATTAATGGCATAATAGCCCTTGTCCTTTTTAGCATCCTTAGAAAGAGCAGCAGCCATTTCATCCTTACGTGCCTGAGAAATACCGGTACCGTTAACGGGATTACCGTTTTCATCCAGGCGTGCATCACCGAAAAGCTCGGAAATCTCCTTCTGAAGATTTTCATAATAAGGCTCCCAGTTATCAGTAAGTAAGCCGTCTACAAGGAAGGGGAAAAGTAAATTAGCTATTGATCCTGCAAGGTCACTTTCCTCGCCTTCTTCTTTTTCAGGTATGTAAAAGGTTCTGATGTGGAAAAGCTTTTTCTGATTCTCATCGTACAGAGGCTCAGCATCACCCAGAATGCGGATAACGGGAACCTTACTGCGGCTCTGATTAACCTTAATGCTTTCATCGGCATTTCCGATGTCGCCCGCTGCAGAGACAGCTGCTGAACAGACACTGAAAAGCATCAGTACAGTGAGTAGAACTGAAATAATTTTTTTCATAAGATTTACCTCCTATTATATATACTTAAATAATATAGGTTTTTCCACTTTTTGTCAATAGATAATGTTATTTTAAAAAATAACGGCACAACAAAGCTGCTATGCCGTTATATATCACACTCTGGTTTCAATTACCGTAACTGCCCCTAAAATCTCTACCTTACCGAGTCCTGCAGGGATAAACACGCTTTCACCCTTATAGAGAGTCACACAGCTGTCACCGTGCATTATAACACCGTTGCCCTCGAGTGCCACAAGAGAAATGAAGGAGCTTTCGTCAGCACTTATCACTGCCTTTTCTTCGATGTCAAGTCTTTTTACGGTGAAAAGCTCACAGGAACAGAGAAGTGTTTCGCTGTAGCCGTCCTTCTTTTCAGTCTCACCCTGAGGCTTACCGTCTGCGGGAATGGCCTTGGTGCTTGTAACATCAATAGCCTTTTCTATGTGAAGCTCACGGGGCTTACCGTTCTGAAGTCTGCCGTAGTCGTAAACACGGTAGGTGGTATTCGAATTCTGCTGTACCTCAGCTAAAAGAATACCCTTACAGATGGCGTGAAGAGTACCTGCTTCGATGAAAAAGATGTCTCCCTTTTTAACCTTTACTCTGTTCACATAATCGAGAAGGGTATTTTCTTCTATGCTCTTTCTGAACTCCTCGCTTGTAACATCCTTTTTAAAGCCGTAAATAATTTCGGCATCATCATCGCAGTCCACGATATACCAGGCTTCAGTCTTGCCGAATTCACCCTCCACACGCTGTGCGTATTCATCATCGGGGTGTACCTGGACGGAAAGATTATCCTTGGCATCGATTAATTTTATAAGAATAGGGAAATCGGAAAAGTGTTCACAGTTTTTTCCGAGCCATCCCTTGCCCTCATTTTTAAGAACATCAGAAAGGGTTCTGCCCTTGAAGTCACCGTTTTCGACGATGCTCTCCCCTGCCTCGTGGCAGGAAAGCACCCAAGCCTCTGCCTGTCTGTCAGCGAAGGAAACGATGTCATATTCTCTCGAAAGTCTCGTTCCGCCCCAGATGTAGTCCTTAACGGCGGGTGTAAGCTTTAAAATTTTCATATTATCACTCTCCTGAATCATATCATATATTATATAGTTTTAATCAAAAAAATGCAAGGAGGTTTTTTATGAACAGTCAGACAAATCTTATGATTATCTGTCTCATTATTTCAGCGGTGATTATGGTGAGCGTTTTCGTAAAATCCCGTCACTTTTTCCGCTGCCTTTTTCTGTCCTCCCTTTCGGGTATAGGCTCCCTTTTCACCGTAAACATCTTAAGTCAGATGACAGGCATCGCTCTGGGCATAAATGCCGTAACGCTTTCTGTCAGTGCCTTAGGCGGTATTCCCTCGGTAATAGCTATGCTGACGGCGAGATTTCTTATGCTGAGATAGTCTTCTCTATTCCTGCCGCTATAGCCTGTCCGAAAAGCTGATGGGTCGAGGACTGAATCAGCTTGTAGCACTCTGCATCATTGGTTACATAGCCCGTCTCGATAAGCACTGAGGGACAGTCCTCCATTCTCGTCACAAAGAAGGGATAATATCTTGCCCCGTCGGAAAGCTCATCATAAAGCTCCTGCTGTCCGTAGTAGAGATTATTTTTGAACACTTTTATCATTTCACCGTAAATATTACTTGCCAGCGGCTGTGAGAAGCTCTTGTAATAATAAACGGCAGTGCCTATGGCTTTTTTATTCTCAGAGCCGTTAGAATGGATGCTGACGAAAAGATCAGGCTCAGCATTCTGTGTGATACTCCTTCTTTCGTCAAGAGATAAGGTTTCGTTGCCCTGTCTCGTCAGATAAACCGTGGCCCCCTTTGCTCTGAGTGCATCCCTCGTCGCATAAGCCACAGCGAGGTTAATGTCACTTTCATGGACCTGATCACCGATACCCATTGCGCCGGGATCATCTCCGCCGTGACCGGGATCGAGAAGAATTACCGCACCCTGCAAGGTCTGCGGATTATTGTGTATTTTTATAACCATATAGCCGTCTGCATCGTATTCCACGGAGGTGCCGTAGTATTTGCCTGTGGAAAGAGGCATATAAAGAGTGGTCCTGTTTTCATTCTGTGAAACACTCCAGGAAGCAGATGAAACGATATTACTGCCACGTGTGTCCACATTACCCGTCACCGATGCCGTATGATAAAAATCAATCTGTATATAATTTGCATCAAATGAATTAATGTTATATTTCGCTCCGTGTCCCGAATAATAATTCTGAGGTGTGTGAGTGATAGCATAAGGAATTCTCCAGTCAGTTTTCAGCCGTACTGTAAGAGTTCCGTTTTCGGCAGATGAAGATACCACGGAAAGGCTGTTATTACCCACAGCGGCATTAGTCAGCTGAACATCCTCACATTTAACCTTTCTGCCCGAAGCCAGCTCATAGAAATAAACCGTTTCGTTTTCGTCACTGTTAAAGGCACTGCTTTTCGCCGTAACATAATCCATGGTTCCCTGAACGAGAGCAGAATAAGACGGCACATAAGTGTCATCGTTATAAACCAGAGGTCTCGTATCCGCATAAGGCACAGTGACCATACACATCACATTTCCGGTCATAGACTCATAAATCGGATTATACGGAACTGTGGTGGGAGGTGTGTAAGGCTGTGTGGTAAAGGGAACCGTATATTCATAACTGTCATTTATGAGTTCCTGAACATAATTTCCGAGTTGAATAGCAGTAGTAGATTCGTTTTCCTTTGTGGGAGCGACAGGAAGAGTGGTCATTTCTTCACCACAGTAAATCATGGCACCCTTTTCCTGGACCGTTCTTTCACCCACAGAACCGATTACTGAAATCATACCGAGGGACTCTACCTGTTCACGGCTTTTCGGCATTTTTATTTTAGCAGTAAATGCCGCATAGCCTGTTTCTGCACTTTCTTCACACTTCGCCTTGTATTCCTTTGTGCCGAGCTTTACGGTAATATCCGCACCGCTATAAGCGATAACTGTTACGGTGACCACTTCCCCCGGCTGTACAGTGAGACTTTCTCCCGGCATTACTGCCCGTATAATCTCACCGCTGAAATTCATCTTAATTCTGTAATTTACCGTCTCACCTCTCTGACTGACGGTAAATTCATTTTCACCTTCACTGAGATTGAAGGTGATTTTTTTACTGCCCTTTTCACCCAGATCGATTTCCTCACCGTTAATATAGCAAGGATAAAGATTCGAACCGCATATTTCAACATCTGTACTGAAAAGATCCGTTTCTTTAACAGAACCGTCATAGCCCGTAACGGAAAGCTCCCTGAATGCTATATCGGGAACGATACCCTTGGAAAGATACTCCTTAACCGCAGAAAACGCACCCTCCGTATCCTTTTTCACACCCTTAAATGAGGAAAAAGCGATAACAGACAGACTTTCACAGTTTCTCAGCTCATAGGCGGCCTTCAGCGGAAATCCCGATGATTTTTTATTCACATTAACATCCACCGTACAGTAAAAGCTGCTGTCTGAAAGCTTGAGGGTCTTATCCCAAAGGGAAAGTGATGCGAGGTCAGATTTTTCATCAATAACTGTACAGACACCGTCCACTATCTTTTTATTCAGCTTGGAAATATCATAATCAAAAGAAAGATAAACGAGAATTTTCACATCCTTACTGTGCTTTCTGATTTCTCTGACAGACTGCGAGAGAAGAAAATTAAATCTCTCAGGACTCATTTTCTTATCATTACGAAGGATAATACCGTCACACAGAGAGGAAATTTCACTGAACGCCTTTTCATCGGAATCAGTGTGCATTTCGAGGAAAACTCTTTTTCCCTTATCCTTTAACAGTCCCGATATATTCTCTATTTCAGAAAGGCTGTCCGAAAAGGAAAGCTCACTCTCGGCTGAGGAAAAATATTCACTTCTGATAAATACTGTGTCAAAGTCGGATTTTCCGATGACTGTAACTGCCTTATCCAGCTTTTCGCTGTCAGGGGCGAAGTCCGTATCGGTATTTTCCACCAGCCATACCGCCTTTTCCTTTTCGGGGAATTTCAGATAACCCTGACTTATGAGATATTCGTCTACTCCGTCTGCGACATTACTTCCGATAAAGACATCCTCGACGAAATTTTTATTTGAAAGATGTACCATAACTGCGCAGATAATAACAGCAAGACTGACACAGATACAGGAAACAATTAGCTTAATCTTTTTCATTTCTGACCGTCCGTAAAACAAATTTTACTTATTCTAACACATTAACCTTTAATATACCATAGTTTTAAGATTATTTAACTCTTCTGCAAAAATTTTTTCATCAAAATCGATATAGGTTCCGCTGTAAAGGGCATAGCCGTAGCATTTTTTATCCCTCAGCAGTTTAACCTGACGGGCGATGATGTCACTGTTGTTTATCCATTCGTTTTTTCCCGAAAGGGCATAAGTATCCTCCTGTCCCGCCTTATAAAGGGCAAGACCTACGGTAAGATTAACCCTGCTCCCTGCACACAGAGCCATCCAATCCTCAAGACAGCGTGTAAAGGGAAGCTTTTCATTTTCGAAGCCGAAATAAATCTGCGGTATAATCATATCGCAGTAGCCCTCCTCACGGCACCAGAGATAAACATCGGCATAGCTTTCGTTATAGCATTTGGCGATGTCGCCCGCAGGACTTACGGAAAAGATTTTATCCTGACCGAAGCTTTTCACTGTAGAATAAAGAGTAGAAAGGAGAGTGCTTACATTCTCTCTTCTCCAGTCAGCAAGACTCAGCTTACCTCCCAGAGAGGTATAGACACCGTACTGCCGTGAATCAAAGTCTCCGCAGTTTCCGAAATAGAAATAGTCATCAATATGTATTCCCTTTATGTCATATTTTTCTAAAAGCTCTCTCGCTCCGTCAGTGATCAGCTTTCTCACATTTTCCGAAGCGGGATTAAAATAAATCCCCTTTTCCGTTACGGCTACATCTTCATTTATACCCTTACTGTACATCTGTCTGGCGGGATTTTTCTCTGAAAGAGCTTTAATGTTATTACCGTGGCTTACTCTGTAGGGATTAATCCAGGCGTGAACGGAAAGACCTTTCATTTTCGCTCTTTCGATGATAACACCGAAAACATCAAAGGGCATAGCTGCACCCTGTTCAGATGCCACATAGGCACTGGTCGGGAAAATATCTGAGGGATAAAAAGCGTCGGCGAAGGGTCTTACCTGAACAAAAACATCGGTAATACCTATCTTTTTCATATTATCGAATATTCCGTCAATGTAGGCTGTATAGCTTTCCTTCGTGTTTCTTCCGCTTACAAGGGAAAGCTCGATGTAGCTGAGCCAGGAAGCGGAGAAAAGAGAAGATGACTGCTGATTTACAGGAGTCTGAACCGTAGTGTTCTCAGTGGGAGAAGAGACGAAATTTTCCGCCTTCAGCTTTTCGGTGGTTTCCGAAGCCTGTTCGGAAGGCTGTGTCTGCAGAGCAGTCTCGCTCACATAGGGACTGAGGTTGTCATTTTTACCGCAACCGCAGAAAAGAACCGTTATAAGAAGAAAAACCGATATAAATCTTTTCATAAAATACACTTCCTCTTGACATAAGACTAAAAACAAACTAAAATATAGTCACACTCTTTTTAGGAGGAACTACTATGGCTATTAAAAATTACAATAAAATTTCTACTCTGGACGGTGGCAACACAAACAATGTGACCTGTCCCGCCTGTAAAGAGACCGTTTCAATGAGACTCTTCTCTACAAAGGATACCACACTTGTGGCAAAAATCAAGGGCGAAGATAAAAATATTTACATTTCCGTGTGTCCGAACTGTGCTTCAGTATTTTCCGTTAACACAAATTATCTTAACGAAAAAGAAAGAGGCACTTATGTCCTTCTTACGGAAAGCGACCTTAAGCTCATAAGAAACAACAATGAATAAGCTGTACACAGCGGCTCTTATTTATCTTGCCGCCATCTCATCCGTTACCTTTATTATCACTGCTCTGGATAAAATCTTCGCTAAAAAGAAAATGCACCGTGTTTCCGAAGCTACTCTGCTTTCTCTCGCACTTTTCGGCGGTGCTTTAAGTGAGTATATTACCATGAAGCTTATAAGACATAAAACTCTTCACAAAAAATTTATGGTGGGGCTTCCCGTAATCATCACTCTTCAGCTGTTATGCACAGGTGCCGCAGTATATTTTATGTTTTTCAAATAAGCAAAGGCTGTTCACAAATAAGTGTACAGCCTTTATTTTTATACGCAGGGAATCATAAGCATAAGCTCTTTATCTGTTTTATCACCCTTTATACCGTTTTCGCTTTTTATCTGCTCTTCGGTGGTATTATAATGCTTGGCTATATCCCATATACTTTCACCCTTATGAGCATAGCAGATACAAAGAGCAGGATATTTCTCCTCTTTCTCTTTTTCACTCTGCCGTATATCCGATAAAAATTTCTTTTCACTGCATACCGATGCATAGCAGTTAAGTAAAACGCTACCTTTTATTCTCACCCTTCCGCCGCCTTCCTTAACCCAACTCAGAGAGGTAACGGTAATGTCACAGTCACAGCTGACCTTATCCCCTTTTTCCTTAAGAGGTATATCCACCTTCGCAGAAAGATTCTTTTCCGCATAACGGTAATTTCCGTTACTGTCAGTATATATTCCGTGGAGCAGGAAGTCACATTCTCCCTCTGCCCCCTTTTCATTTCCCGACATTCTGCACTCATCTGCACTGCACCACATATCCTTTATGTCACCGATTTCTCCGTCAGAAAAGTCAACGGTTTCTTCAAAAGGAATCTCCTTCTCCCCGTTAAAGGCGCACAAATAAAATTCTGCGTTTTTATAATCCCCTTCAACCTCATATTTCGTCGAATAGCAGTCCCGGATAAGCTCTGTTTCCTTATCCTGTCTGCACCGCACCAGAGCGCTTACCCGTGCGGCAAATTCCAGAAGTCTGCATCTGCCCGCAGAATCATTCTTCGCAGAAACCGTAAACTGTGAGGGATAAAGAGAAAGCTGAACATCGCTTTTATCGGTAACACCGCCCACGCCTAAAATCTGACTTATGGGCATAGAATGGCAGATTTTGATGATGCTGTTTTTCTCACTGTCGGTGTAGAGTATTTCACAGCAGAGCTCACCCTTAATGAGAAGCTTATCAGCCACTGCCTTTTTCGATTCGAGCTTAACTCTGCAGTCGCTTCTGAGAATTTTACCGATGTCCTCCCTATCCTTATCAAGAGCTACCGTCTCACTTAAATCGAAGGTCTTTTCCGTCTGGCATATCAGCTCGGAAACGGTCTTTTTTTCTTTTTTACACTGCATATCGGGAGAATCTATACTGCAGGGAAACTCCTTTTTATTCTCACGGTAAACATAAACAGATACACCGATATTTCCGCTGACACTTATTCTGCGCTGACTCAGGGCACGGCAGTTTATGTAATCAGTTTTCGTCACGGATTTAATCATGGGGTTTTCGGGCATATCCTTTACGCGGGCACTGCAGGAAAGGGCATCCGTATGCTCGAAGCAGTCGATTTTATCGTTATCTCCCACATAAATGAGTCTCGTTACCACAGTACCCGAAAGATTTACATTCTCACCGCTGACGGACACATTGGAAATTCCCGCCTTCACCGTACATTTGAGTATCTTTTTTATATCCGAACAGTAGTCCGGCAGATTAATTTCGAGGCTTACCGCCTGCTCACATTTAGTTCGGGTAAACAGCTCACTGAAAGAGAAAGTATCTTTTTTTATTTCCATAGGCATAAATCACATCTCCTGACATTTGTTTCTGTAAGAAATATATTCGTCCGGTGTTTAATTTATGATAGATTAACCTTAATTGACAAAGCAGAAAATAAATGATATTATGGATTTGCGAAAAGAGTAAAGGAGTTGATAGGTATGAAAAAAGCACTTCGCGTATTATCATCAATAACCTGTGTTTGCTGTTTATTGTATCTCGCTTTACTTATCGCACCGGTTTTAGTGCCTGACGATTCCATAGGCTTTGTAATACTGTTCTGTGTAATAGTACTGCCCTGTACATCATCCTTGCTGTGGTCTGTTTTTGTTTTAAAAAGCAAGAAGCTGTACGGTAATCTAAGGGTATTTTCAATGACTTCTATAATAATAAATACAGTCCTGTTACTGAATACATTTCTCGCTTTCTTACCCTTCGGTGAAGCGGGAATATGGATACAAATAACAGTCGGAATAATAACTAATATTTTATTCCTTATCAGAATAAAAGACTGAATATTGCAAAAAAACAAGCAGTTCACTGAAAACTGCTTGTTTTTCCACTCAGTTGAATATTCTTTTTATCAGAATCCGCAGTAGCTTACAATGTGAGAGGCAGCTTCAATTCTGCTGACGGGATTCTGCATACTTAAGATGTTCTGTGAAATAATTTTAAAGAATAGCGATACAGCTTTTATAAAGCCCATAAGATTAAAACCGTCTGCCTGTGAGAATCTGTAAAGAGTCTGTGCAAAAGCAAGTCTTGATATTTTTTCATCGGGAGAGAAGCTTCCATTTTCATCTGCTGTGAGGATACCCTTTTCAGCACACCATACAGCACCTGCAGAAGAAGTATCTGTTAAAGCTCCTTCGACTTCGGGAGCACCTGACACATTGTAAAGTACATCAGCGAGCTGACCTTTGGTAAGGGATGCATCGGGAGCAAACTCAGTATCAGAAACACCCTTCATGTAGCCTTTGGCATAAAGCTTCTGTGCCAAAGCATATTCCTTTGTACCGGCTTTGAGGTCAGTATAGGGGAAATCTGCATCGGGAATAGCTTCAAGAACCATATCGGCGATGTGTCTGTGACCTGCATAGCTGGGATGCTGCTGTTCACAGAGAGTGCCGACGGGATCAACGAAGATGTAACCGTACTTTTCAGCACCCTGTCGCATAGGCTCATTTGCCAGGTCAACGATGGTCTGACCGATATTTATTCCACCGATTTCACCTGAAGGAAGAGTAATAGCACCCTCAACATCTTTCATCGTTTCATCCTGTAAGCCGGTGTCAAACATACCGATAACAACCAGAGTTACATCAGGATTAAGAGCATAGATATCTTCAATCATAATGTTCCAGTTTTTAATATATCTTTCGAAACCTTCCTCGAGAGCCAGAGGAAGAATCTTTATAAGTTCGGGAAGTAAGCCTGCGATGTCAGCAAAACCTACGAGCGTTTCGATAGTATCAACACCGAAGTTAACTACACCCTCAAGATAAGGAAGAGCCTTTTCAACAAAATTTTCTGATCCTTCAACCTTTTCAAGTTCTTCCATAAGATGCCAGCCTACATATGAACCCCAGTCATTGCCGCCTACATTGAGAGTGATAAGACCTGCATTTGCCACTGCTTCACGGATTTCGGGAATTTTTTCATCGATAAACTCCTGTTCCACTGAATAGAACATAAATCTGTCGCCTTCGTAATCATCCTCTAACATATAACGCATTTCGAGAGTTCTGAAGCCGATACATGCCATAGGATGATAAGCAACACCGAGATCATCGGCAAGAAGCGCACCGTAAGAGCCCTCTACACGGGTGAAGCAGGTATCTCTGTCCTCGATGTCACTCCAGCCGCTGGCTACGCTGTCGCCTAAAAGAACATAAGAACCGTAGTCAAAATGATTCTTCTCGCCCACTACAATAGCACTCGCGGAAAAACTGCCGCACACAAAAAGCATAGTGAGTATGATTGCAAGAGACTTTTTAAATAACTTTTTCATAACTTTACCTCCGTATTAAATTACATAATTAAACGATTATAAAATATCACAGATTGTCTCTTTTTTGAAGATATAAATATTAATTTTTTGTTAACAGAACTGTTTTTTCGTAAAAACCTTATACCCATTATGTTAAAATGAAAAAAACTAACGGGAGGACATAAAATGGAAAATATAGTTCAGGTCGTAGCGGCCCTTATATGGAAAGATAATAAGTTTATGATTTGTCAGCGCCCCGCAAATAAAACGAGAGCTTTTCAGTGGGAATTCGTGGGTGGTAAGGCTGAAAAAGGCGAAACCCGAGAGGAAGCCCTCATCCGAGAATGCAGAGAAGAGCTTGATATCACGGTAAGAGTCGGAGACATTTTTATGGAAGTTGATCATCAGTATCCCGACATAAATGTCCATCTCACACTCTTTAACGCTGAAATAGCCGAAGGCAAAGTAAAAATGCTCGAGCATAATGACATAAAATGGATTACTCCCAATGAAATACAGAAATTCACCTTCTGCCCTGCCGATAAGGATATTTTAGAGAAGATAATCAGGGAGTATAAAGGATGAAGCTGGAAAAAATGGCTGACTTTTTCGCCGACAGAATAGAGATGTACGATGAGCATATGCTCACGGAAGTAGAGGGATGTAAGGAAGGCTACAAAAAGATGGCTTCACTTATCCCTGACGATACCGAAGCACTTCTCGACCTCGGCTGCGGTACGGGACTCGAGCTTGATGAAATATTCTTACTTTATCCTGATATTGAAGTTACCGGTATAGACCTTTCCGACGTAATGCTAGGTCGGCTCCGCCAAAAGCATCCCGACAAAAAGCTAAATCTTGTATGCGGAGATTACTTCGAAGAAAATTTAGGTGAGAATAAATTCGACTGCGCTGTCTCCTTTCAGACTATGCATCATTTTCCGAAAGAAAAGAAGCTCTCTCTTTACCAAAAAATAAATGCCTCTCTGAAAGAAAAAGGCATTTACATTGAATGTGATTATATGGTACTGACACAGGAAGAGGAAAATTTATGGTTTTCGGAAAATGAGAGACTGCGCAGAGAGAACGGCATAACCGATGACGGCTACTACCACTATGACACCCCCTGCACCGTAGAAAATCAGATTACCCTTTTAAAAGAAGCAGCATTTTCAAAGGTTACACAGGTTTTCCGTATGGAAAACACTACTATGCTCGTAGCAGAAAAGTAAAAACAGCGTCTGCCAAGGATTTACACCCGTAGCAGACGCTCTTTTTTTATTTGATTCTGTAAATATTTACCTCGTAGGGACGGAGCTTATCTGTAGGCTCTCTGTAGTTCGAAAGAACACACATACCCTCGGCGTGTCGGGGTCTTCTTATCCATTTCTCGGTAAGGTTCATTTCGATGTAGAACTTATTATCCTTACTTGTTCTGTAGAGACAGAAGGTTTTGTCGCCCGTCTTAAGCGGCTTGAAATCACCGTAAACGAGAGTGGATTTGAACTCTTTTCTGAGAGCGATAAGTGCCTTATAATAATTGAAGGGGCTGTTTCTGTCAGCCATCTGGCTTTCTGCATTACATTCGAGATAGTCACCGTTGAGTCTTATCCAAGGAGCACCTGTGGTAAAGCCTGCATTTTCACTCTTGTTCCAGCACATGGGTGTTCTGGAATTATCACGGCTGCCGGCAAGAATAGTCTTCCATGCTTCTTCCTTTGAGATGCCTTTTTCAATCATTTCGGCATACTTATTGATGGACTCAACGTCACGAAGCTCGGACATATCATTGAAGTCGCAGTTCATCATACCGAGCTCTTCACCCTGATAGATGTACGGTGTACCTCTTCCCGTAAGAAGCATAGCACCGATGAGCTTGGAAAGAGGCTTTCTGTAAGCTGAGTCGGGATTTACCTTTGATACCATACGGGGATTATCGTGGTTTTCGATAACGAGTGAAGGCCAGGAAGAGCCCTTCATTTCAAGTTGATACTTAGTGAAAAGGTTTCTTAAATATTTAAGATTATACTTATAATCGTCCCATCTCTGCTTGCCCGGTGTTTCGAGCTGATCAAACAGGAAGGTCTGACGGATTTCCTCACGGGAATCGTCTACGAGATACTTAGCCATTTCTACACCGATACCGCCTGTTTCACCTACACAGAAGGAATTCGGGAACTTTTTGAATGCATTTTCGTTAAGCTCGTGAAGATATTCGTGAAGACGGGGTCCCCAGAAATAATGCTCACCGCCGTAGCCGATGAATTCACCGACGAGAGGATTACCGTCGGGAAGACCTTCAACCTTTGAGATAAGATTGATAACGTCCATACGGAAGCCGTCTACACCCTTAGCAAGCCACCATCGTACCATCTCAGCCACATCTGCACGCATTTCGGGATTTTCCCAGTTAAGGTCCATCTGCTTTTTAGAGAAGATATGTAATGCCCACTCGTCAAGCTCGGGATAATAATTCCATGCTGAGCCTGAGAAAACAGAGGTCCAGTTATTGGGAGGCACACCGGGACCCTTGCCCTTACGGAAGATGTAGTAATTCTTATACTTTTCGTCACCCGCCAGAGCCTTTTGGAACCATTCGTGCTCATCGGAGGTGTGGTTAACAACCAGGTCCATAACAAGCTTCATTCCACGGGCGTGGATTTCTTCGAGCATTTTATCAAAGATTTCCATTGTACCGAATTCGGTCATAATAGCCTTATAGTCTCTGATATCGTAGCCCATATCATCATTCGGTGAATCATAAATGGGACTGAGCCAGAGAACATCTACGCCTAAATCCTTAAGATAGTCGAGCTTAGAAATAATACCCTGTAAATCACCGATACCGTCTCCGTCGGAGTCCATAAAGGAACGGGGATAAATCTGATAGATAACCGATTCCTTCCACCATTTGGGGTCAACCTCATCCTTTGTAACTACTCTTTCGGGAGTGTATGAGAGAAGATTACAGAGATGCTCAATGGTTTCAATAGGCATCTTATCACCTAAAAGCTTAGGAATCATATTAAGCTTCATCATACCCACGGCAGGATTATGGATAACTGCATCGGGAATGCCTGTGTGATAGGCTACCATAGCCACAAGATCATTACCGACAGGAGTGGCAAGAACTTCTCTGAGAGTACTTTCGGGAGTAATTTTCATTTATATCATCCTTTCGTAAATTATGCTTCGCTGAAAAATAAAACATTCCTTATTACATAATTACTGATATTATATCATTATCTTCCTGTTTGTCTCAATTGATTCTTTAAACAAATATATCTTATCTTTTTTAGTGACTTTTACTGCAACAAAAACATACAGTTGACATAATGGAATAAAAACAGTAAAATAAGCCTGTATGAAAACAATAAGGAGAACCCGATATGAAAAATCTTGCTTTCAGTGACATAGCAAATGCTGAATTTTCTCTTTACAAAAATAATCCGATACTCAAAAATCCTTTAAACAGCTTCGTTATCGCAGACCCGTCCGTTCTCACTCCCGACGAATCACATGACGGCAAATGGCATCTTTTCTGCCACACGTTTTTCGGTGTACACAGATACGTCAGTGATGACGGTATAAATTTCAGCAAGGCAGAAAAAATCGTAAACAGAGCTATGAGACCCAATATCAACCGTATTGACGGCAGATATTATCTTTTTTACGAAAGAACAAGACCTGTCGTTCTGAACGCTCTTTCACTCATAGGTGTCAAATGGAAATCGGAAATTTACTGCACCGAATCCGACGATTTCACAAGCTGGTCAGAGCCTTATCCCGTAATAAAGAAAACCCGTGACTTCGAGGAATACAAGGGAGGCTATGCCATTTCTAATCCCTTCCTTATCAGTTCTGAGGACGGATACAGGCTTTATTACTCCTGCGGACAGACCTTCATTAAAGACTGTGGCTTCGGTGAGCCTACCCACATCAGTTTCGCCGAAAGCAAGGATATTTCGAAAAACTATATCTCACGCACATCCCCCATCATCAGTCCCGACAAAAACATCGAATATCTCAATCTCTGCTCAGGCTGTCTCAAGGTTTACAAGCTCTCTGACTGCTACATAGGACTGCAGAACGGTCTTTTTGAAAAGAACGGTAAAAGCCATTCGGCAATTATGCTTTTAAAAAGCGATGACGGTGTTAAATTCGATTTTGTAAAACCCTTCCTCGTTCCGCAGAAGTGCGGTAATAACAACTGGATGGCTCAGTATGTCTATGCCTGCTGTCTTACTTATTACGAAGGTAAGCTCCGACTCTATTTCAATGCGAGAAATGTTTCCGATAATCTTCGCGGAAGAGAATCCATAGGCATTTTCGAAGCAGAATTATAATAACTTTAAAATAAAGCACTATTCGGATGAGATATTGACATTTTTTGCTTTCCGTGCTATATTTATTAAAATTATGTTAACGAGGTATTAAAAATGACTAAGATACTTTCTATCGTTATGGCGCTTATAGCTTACATAACCGGTTATTTCTCATTCCTTTTTCCCACATCGGAAAACTACACTCTTTACAGTGATATACGCTACGGCAACGAGCCGAGAGAGGTTATGGACATTTATGTTCCCGACATAGCTTACAGAAGACCCGAAAACGGCTGTATTCTCTTCATCCACGGCGGCTCCTGGTCAAACGGTGACAAAAGAGAAATGGCATCAAGATGTATAGAGATGGCGGAAAAGGGATACATTACCGCCACAATGAACTACACACTCTTCTCCCCTGTCAATGCATCAGAATTTACCGTAGATGTAATGCTTGATGAAATCGGTCTGGCTCTCAAAGAAATCAAAGAATTTTCAAAAGAAAAAAATCTTAACATAACCAAAGCAGCAACCTCAGGCTTCTCCTCAGGCGGTCATATTTCTCTTCTTTATTCCTATACCCGTGTAAACCAATCACCTATCAATCTCGTTTTCACAGCCAATATGGTAAGCCCTGCAGATCTGAGTTATGCATCCTTCGGTGAGTTATCTCCCTTAATCGTAAGCGGTCTCACAGGTAAAACCGTAACCCTTGACATGGTGAAAAACGGCAAAGCTGACAAGCTTATCGCTTCTGTCTCTCCCGTAAACTATATCAGTTCGAAATGTATTCCCTCACTTTTCGCTTACGGCGGAAAGGATACGATAGTTACTATGCAGAACTATTACTCGGTAAAAAAAGCCTTCGAAAAAACTACTGCAAGATATGATATCTTCCTTTATCCGAACTCCATTCACACTCTGCTGAATGACCCTGATGTTCACCAGAAATACCATGCAAAGCTTCTGGAATACTGCAAAACATATTTCGGCCACTAAAAAATCATCTCCCGACACGGTTCATCCGCATCGGGAGATTTTCTTATATTATTCGGCAATACCGTAAAACTTCATCAACTCTTCTGCCTTTTCGTCACTGATTTCCATTACGCTTCCGTGACGCTTGATTCTTTTAGCCATATTATATGCGCCCTCATCAAGCTTTCTGAAATCTGCCTTCGAAAGGTCATCGCAGACCATAGGAAGATAACCGCCCTTGGTGTGATACTGATCAGCGATAAGACACCATCTGCCGTCAGAAAGCTGATAGGCTTCAGGGCCTTCCAGTCCGAAAAAGCCGTTAAGAAGCTCACTGTGTATCCTTTCAAACTCTTCACCGTTTCCGGGAACAAGCTTTTCACAGCGTTCGACGATAATTATTTTATTTGTTTCATCCTTGGAAAAGCGGTAATAGTAACCCTTGTCCCAGACGATGTTAGTGTCTATCACATCAGTGACTGCATCGATGTACAAAAATGCGGGAGTGAAAGTGACAAAATCCTTCGTAAAGGAGCCGTAAATTCTCTGCTTATTGTTTACTCTTGAAGCCCAGAAAACGAACCAGCTTTCCTTTTCTCTGCAGTAAACCGCTTCGGGTGCCCACACACAGCCTGCCTCGGGAACGCCTACCTCCACGAGTCTTTCCTCGCTCCAGTGCATAAGGTCGTCAGACTCCCACACTACGAGGCAGCGGCTTCCGCGTGCAGAATAATCCTCCCAGCTTCCGCCTTTTGTGGTACAAAGGTCAGTGGCGATGATTACATACTTTTTTCTTTTTTCATCGTAGAGAACAAAGGGGTCTCTTATGCCCGTAGTACCCTTCGATGAATAAAGCAGTGGCTCATCGGAGCCGAGGTCTGTCCAGTTCAGTCCATCACGGCTTACGGCAAACCACACCTGCTCTCTGTCGCCGTTTTTGCCGTCGGTAAAATGAGGAAATAAATAAGATGGCATAATGTTTTCTCCTGTAATGTTTTTTCATCATTATAAAATATCCGATGATGAAAGTAAAGACATTAATTTAACTTTTATACATTTACTTCCATTTCGTTAAGATAGCCTTTCAGCTTTGCTTTCACCTTCTGCACTCTGCTGCGCACCGCTGAGGCTGATATGCCGTAAAGAGATCCTACCTCTCTGCTCGAAAGATACTGAGAAACGGAAAGAAGCTCTCTTTCCTCCTTAGTCAGCTTTTCCATAGCCCGCTGTATAGTCAGTGCCTCATCAAAATTATACTCAACGGGAATTTCCTTTTCATACAGGTCTGCATAGTTATAATTCATTTTCCTCGACTGAACGGTACGCAGATAATCGTTTCTGACATTTTTAGCCACGGCAAAAAGCCAGGATTTAGACTTATGTACTTTCCCCTGAAAAGAGGAAAGATAGCGCCACACATTCATAAAGGTCTGCTGACACAAATCCTCGGCAGTATCCTCATCAAACTGTCTACGGAAATAAGAATATATTTTTTTGTTATACTTTTTCCAAAGCTCATCGAAAACTTCGGCAGGTATGTAATCCATTTTATTTCCACCTGAATATTTTTTTCTTCTTTACCTTTTCTTCTTCCTCTGTTAATATTTTTCCCACGGACTCGCTGTTAGCCTGTATGTATCCGTGAAGCTCCCTGCGGGCAAAAATTTTTCCCACGGCAATAAATTTAACCTGCTTTGCCGAAAGCATTTCCTCAGTTACCTCATCGGAAATATGTATCTTGCCGCAGGCAACGATAATGGTTTTTTCCCCGATATTATCTGCAAAGCTTTTATCAAATTTAAGCTGTGCTTTTCCCTTTACCAGCTTCACATCGTCGCCAACCTCAACCTTTGTACCGTTTATGCTCGTAACGGTTACGAAAGCGCTTTCTGTCTTTATAAGCGTGCCGTTAATAATCATTCTGACATTCATTTCCTCGGGAATATCCCTTACAAAGGCTATACCGTTACACAGAATTACGCTGTCCTTGGTAACATCCTTTCGGGTAAGAGTAACATCTCCGTTAAAAAACTGTGCACTGTCAGGAACTCTGATTTCCCCCGCAATGTTCATCTTCTTAATCTGCATATAAGCCTCGGAAAATCCGTCGGGCATATTCTCGGGCAGCAGCACTGATGCCACATTAGTTATTGATTTAATCTTTCTGAGTGCTTCGGGAGTGAAGCCTCTAAGATCCACTGTCGGCTGATTAATTATTCTTGCCATATTCTTTCCTTCTTTCTTTTTATTCTTCACAGTTTCAAAAAACAAAACATATAAGGGCATATCAGTGTAATAAAGAAGCACCTCATCAAAGGTAAAGGTACCATCCTTAATTGCAGATAAACCACCGTATAAATTTGACATATTATTTTCTCTTTTCGTGTATTTGAAACCGGTTTCACTTATTAAGACGAAAAAAAGCATAAAATGTCCACGAGTTTTACAACTTTTTTTAAAATTATATCATTGCCTGATTTAAAATACAATAATTATTCATTGAAAAGGCTACTCCTTTATGTTAGAATAAAAAGGTAATTTTATCCTTCAAGGAGGAAAGAAAATGAAAACCTTTGGTACATATTTTCAGAACGATAAGGACGCACCGATAAAATACGGTGAAGTGAATCTCATAAACCCCAAAAGACAGAGACTCCGCGGTGAGCCTCTTTATGAAGGAATAGAAGCAATACCCGTTTTTCAGGGCTTCTGCGGAACAGACTTCGAGCTGATGAAAATGGGCAGAGACGGTAAGCTTTCCAGGAAATTTCCCGAGGGTGAAAACAGACTCATAAACGGCCACGAGGGCGTGGTATGGGTTCCCTCCGAAAACCGCTTTGCTATCGTGCTTATCCGTGGCGGTGACAGCTACGACCCCACCCGCTACAGAGAGGATGAAACCTATTTTGAGTACGGCTGTGACGGTGCCGACGGTCTTTTCTGTGACAAAAACTACTTTAATCCCGATATGCTTCTTCATCTTCCCGAAAAGTACGAGGGACTTAAAAAGCTTCCTCTTCAGGTGGCCAAAAGACTTTCCTTCGCCGACCCCTACGCCTGCGCTATTTTCCAGCTGGAGAGAATGGAGGACCTTGGCGAAGCTCATAACTTCCGTATCGAAATGGCAAAGCATAAATGCTCCGAAGAAGAAGCCAGAAAAATCGCCAAGGATGCAGTTTTCGAAAAAACTGTTATTTTCGGTCTTGGTATGACAGGACTTTTCATCGCCGATCAGATAAGACGAAACCATCCCGATGCTGAAATTCTTTTCATCGGCAGAAGTGATGAAAGCAGTAAAAAGGTAGTCTTTTCGAAGGAAATCGCAAAAGCCGACTATCTCTGTACGGCAAATCTTACCGAAGAAGAAACAGCTGAAAAAATCATCTCTCTTTTAGGCGGCAGAGCTACTATGTTCGTAGGCACCAGCGGAACAAACATCGAGCACCGTGTAGCCTTCGAGCATAAGGTTTTAGGCTGTAACGGAATTTATAACAGCTTCTCACTCGGCCCTGTGGTGCATTATGACTCGATGCCCTTCGGCTTCGAAAACCACCTCATCTTTGCATCCATTAACTTCCGTCAGGAACATATGGAAAAGGCTATCGAGGTTCTCGTGGACAGTCGCTATGACGAAGTGGTCGAGCTTATCGATAAGGAAGAATTCATAAAAGATCCCCTTGATGCCTATGAAAACAAGATTTTCTCCAAGGGTGCTCCCCTTAAGACAGGCATTATATGGAACAAGGAATATATGGAGGCAGAATAATGAAAGCGATAGTAATTGATAATCCCAACAGTATCGAAATAAGAGAAGTACCTATGCCCGAGGTAAAAGAGGGCGAGGCACTTTTAAAGGTTAAATATGTAGGTATATGCGGTGCTGACCTTGCTTCCTACACGGGCAATCAGCCCTTTACCACCTATCCCCGTATTCCCGGTCACGAATTTTCAGCTGAGATAGTGGAAATTCCCGAAAATGACAAGGGCTTCAAAAAAGGTGATATAGTCACCTGTAACCCCTATTTCAACTGCGGTGAATGCTACTCTTGTGAAAGAGGATATGTTAACTGCTGTACCGATAATCAGACTATGGGTGTTCAGCGTGACGGTGCTTTCTGCGAATACATCGCTATGCCCGTAGAAAGAATTTACGACGGAAAGGGTCTCTCTGCCGAGGAGCTTACCCTCATCGAGCCCTTCTCCATTTCACAGCACGCAGTTTCCCGTGCAGTAATAAAAGAAACTGACACCGTTCTCGTTATCGGAGCAGGTCCCATCGGTCTTTTCGCACTTCTCGCAGCTAAGCAGAAGTGTAAGAAAATCGTAGTGGCTGACATCCTCGACAACAGACTCTCTCTTGCCAAGGAATACGGTGCAGATGCAGTAGTGAACACAAAGAATGAGTCTTTAGCCGAATTTACGGAAAGCTTTACCGACGGCAAAGGCTTCGATGTATGTATTGAGGCTTGCGGTGCTCCCGAAACCTTCCTCGGCTGTATCGACAGCTGTGCCTTCGCAGGTAACATCATCCTCATCGGTAACGGAAAGCGTGACACCACCTTCCTTCATTCCGTTATTCTGAAAAAAGAGCTTAACATTCACGGCAGCAGAAACGCTCTGAAAGATGACTTCATTAATAACATCAACCTCGTAGCAGAAGGAAAAGCCGATGTTATGAAAATGGTAAGCGGTATTTATGATATGGACAAGGCTACCGATGCCTTCGAAGCACTCAGAAACAATAACGGCACTCTTGCCAAACTTCTTATTAAGATAGGTGACTAAAAATGAAAGAAAGAATTATACAGTTCGGTGAAGGTAATTTCCTTCGCGGCTTCGTGGATTATTTCATCCACTGCTTAAACAAAAAAGGTCTCTACGACGGTAAGGTTGTTTTAGTACAGCCGATTCCCGTCGGTCAGATCGAAGGTCTCAAGGCTCAGGATTATAAGTATAACCTTTACTTAAGAGGTATCGAAAAGGGCGAAATCGTTCAGGAGCATAATCTTATCGAATCAATCTCAAGAGGTGTAGACCCTTATAAAGAATTCGATGAATATATGGCTTTAGCCGATAACCCGGATTTCAGATTTATCATTTCAAACACTACCGAAGCGGGCATAGCCTTCGATGAAAGCTGTAAATTCGATGATAAACCCTGTAAATCCTTCCCCGGAAAGCTTACACAGCTTCTTTATAAGCGCTACAAAAACGGTATGGACGGCTTCATTCATCTCGCCTGTGAGCTTATCGACAATAACGGTGATGAGCTTAAGAAATGTGTTCTTAAATATGCTGATCTTTGGAATCTCGAAGAAGCTTTCATCAAATGGATAGAAGAGAAAAACTCTTTCGTAAACACTTTAGTTGACAGAATAGTTACAGGCTATCCCGGTGCCGAGGAAGCAAAGACTCTCGCACCCGATGATAATTATGTGGATACTGCCGAGATATTCCATTTATGGGTAATCGAGGGAGATTACGAAAAAGAGCTTCCGCTGAAAAAAGCGGGCTTTAATGTGGTCTGGACAGACGATGCAAAGCCTTACAAAAAAATCAAGGTCAGAGTTCTTAACGGCGCTCACACCTCTCTCGTAGCGGGTGCAATTCTTTCAGGTATCGAAACAGTAGGCGACGCCATGGCTGACGAAAAGGCTTCTGCATTCCTTATGAAATGTATGAAGGAAGAAATACTTCCCACCATCGGTGAAAATGAGGACAGTATAGCCTTCGCAGACAGTGTTCTCGACCGATTCAAAAACCCCTTCATAAAGCATAAATGGAGATCTATCGCTCTTAACTCTGTAAGTAAATTCGCTGTCCGTGACCTTCCTACTCTTTTAGAATATAAAGAGAAAAACGGTAAATATCCGAAGATGCTTACAATGGCTCTGGCATATCTTATTTATTTCTACAAAAACGATACCCCCGACGATGCCGCTGATGTTATGGCAAAAATGAAAGACGGAAGCATAGTCGAAATTCTTTCCGACAGCAGTCTGTGGATGGCTGACCTTAGCGATATGACAGACATTATCACGGAATATTACAGCGCAATCGAAAATAAAGGTGCAGAAGGTGCTATGGAATGGATACTGTCAGAATAAACGAAAAGGATAATGTACTCGTCGAGCTTTCTTCGGGACATAAGGTAGCCGCCGAAGATATAAAAGAAGGCACAGACATAATAAAATACGGCTTTCCCATCGGCAGAGCCACCTGCGATGTAAAAAAAGGTGAAAGAGTACATTCACATAATATGAAAACTAAGCTCGGCGACATTCTCTCCTATGAGTACAAGCCGGATTTCACCCTTCCCGAAAAGGAAGATCCCTTCGAAATTAAGGTGTACGAAAGAGAAAACGGTGAAATCGGTATCAGAAACGATATATGGATAGTGCCGACAGTAGGCTGTGTCAACTCTGCTGCTAAAGCTCTCGCAGAAAAGACAGGCGCTATTGCCTTTTCTCATCCCTACGGCTGCAGTCAATTAGGCGGTGATATGGAAACAACACAGCTTATTCTTAAGGGACTTATCACTCACCCCAATGCGGGCGGTGTTCTCGTTCTCGGTCTCGGCTGTGAAAACAACCATATCGGTGAAATTAAAAAAGTTCTGGGTGAAATCAATGAAAAGCGTATCCGTTTCCTTAACACTCAGGACTGTGAGGACGAAATCGCAGAGGGAATAAAAATCATAGATGAACTTAAGGGAGTCGCTTCGAAGGATAAGCGTACATCAGTGCCTGTTTCCCGTCTTAAGGTAGGTCTTAAATGCGGCGGCTCTGACGGATTTTCGGGCATTACCGCCAATCCTACCGTAGGCAGAGTTACCGACAAACTCTGTGCTATGGGTGCGAGTGCTGTTCTTACAGAGGTGCCCGAAATGTTCGGTGCGGAGACTGTTCTTTTCGAAAGATGCATAAACGAAGAGCTTTTCGTTAAGGCAGTGAAGCTCATCAATGATTTCAAGGAATATTTCAGAAGTCACGGTGAGCCTGTTTCAGAAAACCCCTCCCCCGGCAATAAAGAAGGCGGTATAACTACTCTCGAGGAAAAATCCCTCGGCTGTGTACAGAAGGGCGGCTCAGCACCCGTAGTCGATGTTCTCACCTACGGAGACAAGATAACCAAGGCAGGCTTAAGCCTTCTGAACGGTCCCGGTAATGACATCGTTTCCGTCACTAATCTCTCAGCGGCAGGATGCCATCTGGTTCTTTTCACCACAGGCAGAGGTACTCCCCTCGGAGGAGCTGTTCCCACGGTAAAAATCGCTACCAACGATGCTCTCGCAGAAAAGAAAAAGGGATGGATAGACTTTACCGCTTCCTCCTTCGACACTAAAAAAGCGGCAGATGACCTTCTTCTGCTCATAAAGGAAATCGCAGAGGGAAGGCAGACTAAAAACGAGCTTAACTCCTCGAGAGAAATCGCTATATTCAAGGACGGTGTAACCTTATGATTATCGATGCTCACGCACATTTATGGAAAAAACAGCAGGGAATGGTAAACGGTAAGCCTGTTTATGACATCGGCGGAGGCAGAAGTGATTTCGGCGGTGAAATAAAGCAGATGATGCCCCCTTATATGACCGACGGTGAAAACAGCGGTGAACGATTTATCGCCAATATGAACTATGCGGGTGTTTCCGCTTCTGTAATCACTCAGGAATACATCGACGGAAATCAGGACAGTTATCTGCTCGAATGCAAGAAAGCTTATCCCGACAGATTAAAGATATGCGCCCTTTATGAAGAAAAGGAAATGAGCGACATTTCCGATTACGACGGAATAAAAATCTGTGCAGGCAGACTCACGGATAAAAATCTTTTAAACCATCTTTATCCCTTCCGTCTCGCTGCCGAAAAGGGCAAATTCATCTCCATCGACCTTGCTGACGGAAATGTGCAGACGGAAGAGATGAAAGAAATTATAAAGCTGTTCCCTGACCTTAAAATCGCTGTCGGTCACTTCGGTATGGTCACCAGAGAAAACTGGCTTGCTCAGATTGAACTGGCAAAAAGCAAAAATGTCTTCATCGAAAGCGGTGGCATAACCTGGCTATTCAACAGTGAATTCTACCCCTATCCTTCAGCAGTGGAAGCCATAAAGGAAGCGGCTGACCTGGTAGGTATGGAAAAGCTGATGTGGGGCAGCGACTACCCCCGTACTATGACCGCCATCACCTATAAGATGTCCTTTGACTTCATAGTTAAAAGCGACAGGCTTACAGACAGAGAGAAGGCTCTTTTTCTCGGTGAAAACGCCGTAAAATTCTACGGCTTCGAGGATTTATATATCCCCGAAAAAATTAAGAATATGGTGGAGGATTAAATATGAGTGAAGAACTAAAAAGAACCTACATTCCTTTTACCGAGTGGAAGGAAAAATCGAAACAGACAGAATATACCGAGCCTACTCCCCTTCTTAATAAGGACGGCACACTTAATGCACGGGGATGGGCAAGACACAATGTTTTCGAATACGACAGAAATCTCGTAAAAAGAGAAAGACTCATAAGCCAGAAGGAATGGGACTACTACACCGTAACCGACGGTCAGAAGCAGTTACTTGTTTCCTTCGCCAATGTAGGCATCGGAGGCTTTATGGGACTTCGTCTTATCGACCTTCACACAGGCGAGGTACACGCTGACGGAACGAAAATTTTCGTAGGCGGAAAAAACTGTCTCCCGCTTAACAGAGTAGATGCACCCGGCAGATTTTCCTATAAAGGAAAGGATGTTTCATTCGACTTCAATACGATGGAAACAGAGAGAACCGTTTACTTTAAGACGGAGCATCAGGGCAAAGAGCTTTCCTGCAACCTTTCTATGGATATTCCGAAGGGTCTCGAAAACATCACCACGGTGCTTCCTTTCGAGGGTGATAATACAAAATTCTTTATGACCACCAAGCAGAACTGTATGCCCACCTCGGGTGTTTTCCGTTTCGGCGATTACACCTACGAGTTTTCTAAGGATACTGCCTTCTGCTCTCTCGACTGGGGAAAGGTCAACACCCCCAGAAGGATGGTATGGTACTGGGGAAGCGGTGCGACTTATCTAACTGACGAAAAGGGTGAAAGGCACATCTTCGGCTTCGAAATCACCTGGGCTATCGGTGACGAAAGCCACGCCACTGAAACCTGTCTTTTCTACGACGGAAAGGTACATAAAATCGGTGCTGTGGATGTAGAGAAGTTTCCCAAGGGTCGCTTTATGGAGGACTGGAAAATCATCTCCGAGGACGGACGCTTCAATCTTACAATGAAGCCTTCTTTCAATAACCGCAGTGACCTTAATCTGGGTCCTGTGGCAAGAATGAACTGTAATCAGATTTACGGTCTGTGGAGCGGTGATGTCACTCTCGATGACGGAACGAAGCTGGAGATAAAAGATTTATTTGCTTTCTGCGAATATGTAGAAAACAGATGGTAAATGCTTATAAATATTTATCAGTCAACCACCTTTGCGGTGGTTGATTTTTTTGTTATAAGGTTGTAACTGTGTGATAATTCTGCTATTTGAATAAATCTGTTTCAGTGAGATAGACATATTTATGTTTCAATAAATGTTAGTTGGTATCGTTTGAGCTGTATCATCACTATTCAGGGTGGAGTCGGCCGGTAACTTCTGCGGTATCTTCGTTTCAAGGAAACATTCAGTCGGCATAGCTTCGCAGAGTTACTTTTGTACATTAACCCGTAGGGTCGACCATCGGTCGTCTGCTTCAATGGTGCGGTTTGTTTTCTTCGTTTCAATAAAACATTTAGTCGTCATCGCTCGAGCCGCGAAGGCTTTTCCTTTGCCCCGGTCGGCAAAGGAAACAAAGCTCCCTTTTTTTAGGACGGGAAAGGAGTGTGCCTGCAGTTAGTTTTGTTAAAACATTGAGATTATATTTTTTCTGTTACAGTTCTAAAACAATTACTTTCCCTTGGGGTGCAGACCGTGGCAGGTGTGCAGACAGGGAACTGCCGTTCTGCACTAATATTTTTATTTGTGTAACTTGTCTTCTTAAGCGGTGTTGCTGCTTTTTCATCTT
>JAZTZH010000011.1:0-27926 GCA_045637365.1 Acutalibacteraceae bacterium | reverse complement strand
ACATGGCTACGATCCGACTTAAGATATGCGACGATTTCTAAACCGAAATCAACAGCAACTCCGACACCCTTGGCAGTAATAATGTTTCCGTCACGAACTACGTGTTTCTCACTGATCACTGCACCTTCGAGATCCTTTTCGAAACCGGGATATGCTATGGCTTCCTTACCCTTGAGAAGACCCTTATGACCAAGAACGGAAGGTGCGGCACAGATAGCACATATAAGCTTTCTGTTTTCATAAGCATAATCTATAGCCTTCTGAACAGTCTCATCCCTCTCGAGGTTAATCGTTCCGGGCATACCGCCGGGAAGGATAACCGCACTTAAATTACTGTCAAGAACAATATCATCCTTTGTGCAGTCACATTCGACCTTAATGCCGTGGGCACCGTTAATCAGAAGATTACCGACTCCGACTGTTCTGAGCTCAAGTCCTGCTCGTCTTATCATATCAACCGCAGCAAGAGCTTCAACCTCTTCGAAGCCTTCTGCAAGAAAACAGTAAATCATTTTAATTCTCCTTTAATCAAGTGCAATATTCATATAAACACCGTTATAAATATATTTATTCAAAAATTCATCTGCAGAGTAAATCATACCGAATCTGTTTTCGTTACACTCACAGAAATCACTTAAATCGTAGGGCGAAACGACAGTAGTCCCTTCAGATAATTTATCAAGAAATTCTTCAGTATTCTGTCTGAAATTTTTCTGAGAGCTCACATACTCGAGTACTTCTCTCTCATCCTCATTAATAATATAATAGCTGTCCTGTGTATTTTTAATAATTCTGAAATCTGTATAAGAAAGACAGGAAAATGCGTATTTCCATTCATCCTCAGCGAAATTAAAATAAGGAACAGTTAATTCGTTTCTTGCAGAAAGATACTCCCTTAAGTCTGCAGCAGTTCGTTCTTCAGAGAGAACTATGTCACCGGCTTCAGAAACATAATTTTTCATTAGTGCTTCGAAGCCGAATCTTGCATAATAATCATAAAGACCGTTATCAGCAGGCACGAGACAGATAAAAGACAAATTTTTATCTTTTATATACTCCTGAGCCTCTCTGATAAGCTTTGCCATTATGCCTTTACCCCTGTGCTTCAGGTCGGTAGCGGCAGCATACAAATATCTTCCTTCGAAGATTTTTCCTTCAGCGGTGATGTATCCTTTAAGAAGATAAAGGACAGATATAACCTCACCATCTGAAATCTCAGCAAAGCATTCAGCTGCTGTGTAATCATAATCGAAAAAAAGATTTACATATTCTCCGTCATCACCGAAAGTATCAACCCAGAGCTTTTTCAGTGAACTTTTATACTTATTTACATCAATCAGCATTAATTAACCACGCCTCGTATTTATCGGGTAAAAATTCAGGATAGTAAGAAAGCTTTGCCTTTCTGAGATTTTCAAGCCCGAGATCATCTTCTCTGTCAATATACTTATAATCAGCCAGCTCATTTTCTACAAACTGCTGATTTATCATCGGATATGCTCCTCTGATACTTGAAAAAGCCTTTTCAAAATGAACACAAAAAGTATCATTTCTTATCTGCGCACCTAAAGCGAAAGCAATAACCTTACCGTCCACTCTTAAAACAGCACCTTTACAGTCAAGGCCCTCAAAATTTTCAAATACCCGTCTGATAATCTTTAACTCTTTCTCGAGATCTTCGCTGAAAAGACTACCGCTGGTCTGAATCCATTCGACATTCATATTATAACATTCTTCAATATTTTCGGGTGACATGCTTTCGTAAGACCAGTTATAGTTTTTCTTGAAAAAAGATATATGATTCCTTTTCGGCTGATACTTTTTACCTGTAAGATTGATAAGATCTTCACTTTTATAAATGTAGTCACAGCCGTCTCTGTCAAGCTCGATGTTAAAGTAAGAACCATAAAGACTGTCGAGTTCTTTCGCTTCGTTGCTTCCGAGACCGAACAAATAACAAGGTGCTTTCTGAAGCTTCATATCTTCAATGATAAGCGAAATAACCGACTTGATATCGCCTTTTCCTACAGGATAACAGTATCCGATAGTATCTCCCGTAAAGCATCGGGTCACCAGAAAGCCTTCAACATCAGCTATCTCAAGACGCATCTTTGCAGTATAAGAAAAAATATTTGAAAAAGAATATTCACATGTAAGATCATCACGGCAGGATAACCTTTCCTTTACCCACAGCTTATCACTGATTTCAGGCTTTCGAAAATCAATCATTACCAAAAAGCTTCCTTTCAACCGTAGCACAAACCAATTCTGAAATATATTCCACAGTAAAAGGTTCGCCGTTTTCACCGCATTTTATTACTTCCCAACCTAATTTTTCAGCTGCATACACAGCAGCTTTATGGCAGGAAATAAGATAATCAACATCTCTTTCGTGAACGTCCTTTTTATTTTCATCTCCCGAATAACGTTTTAGAAGAAGCTTCTGAGAGATATCTACAGGCATCTGAAGATAGATTACACAATCGGGTTCGGGAACACCGATTTTTTTATATTCAAACTCAAAGAGCCATTCAAGATATTCATCCCACTGCTCCTCGGGAAGCTTTGTCATCTGGTGAGCCGCATTTGATGTAGTGTATCTGTTGGCCACAGTGATTTTATCGGATTCATATTCCTTCTTCCAGTGCTTTTTGAAGCTGGCATAACGGTCAACAGCATAAAAAGTGGAAGCTGCATAAGCATTTACATCAGAGGGCTTATCTCCGAGCTCACCGCCGAGGTACATTTTTACGAGTGTACTGGAGCTGTCGGAATAAAAAGGAAGCTCCAAATTATAGATACCGTAACCTTTATTTTTAAGATAAGAGGACAAAAGCTCAGCCTGAGTAGCTTTACCGCTTCCGTCAAGTCCTTCAATAACAACCATTCTACCCATAAGGCACCTCTTAATAAGTAAGTATCACGGCAAAGATTTCAAGAGTTTCATCTTTGCTTTCGTTCGCTATGGAGTGTTCCTGACCTGAAAGACAGATACAGCTGTCACCCTCATTAAGAATTTCAGTTTTGCCGTTATCGTTATATGTAGCTGTTCCCTTTATGATGTAAAAAATTTCTTCTTCATTCTCATGAATATGAGCACCGATAGAACAGCCGGGTTCAAGTGTAATAGTAGCAACAAGTCTCGATGCACCTTTATATTCGTCTTTATTGAAAACGTTTCTGATAACAGCCTGACCGTTACCGCCGCGCATCTCTTTTTTTATGTCTGTCATCATTTCTGCGTTTCTTTTTATCATAATTCACACTACCCCTATTATAAATTTTGATATTCCATATGATTATAGCAAGTAATTACATTTTAATCAATGATTTTTTATTAATTTTTTCTTTCATTTACTGTAATTTTCTTATAAAATGAAAAAAGATTGACAAATAGAATTTAATGTCTTAAAATAGACTGGAAAATATGAAGTAACAGGAAGTGAAATTATGTTTAAACACGGTGTTTATCTTATCGGTATATCCGATTGCGATGAAAAAGTCTGTGCCGCAGCAGGCAGAATTTCCACACAGGACGGAACCGCTTTGGAAATATTCGATAAATCACAGGATAAGGATAAAAATACCAAGCTTATCGGAAAGGTTACTGCATCAGGTCACACCTCCACAATTGAGCACGTATTTTTTAATCTTGCCTTCGAGAATGTTTCGGTAGTAGTAGAACAGTTTTTAATTGAATTCAGACTCGCCTCCTTCACAGTTAAGTCGAGAAGATATGTTGACTTTGCGTCATGCGGATATTTTATGCCCGAATTCAAAAACGAAGATGATAAAGCACTCTACACCGAAACTATGGAAAGTCTTTTCGGTGCATATTCTGCTTTAACAGAAAAAGGCATACCTAAAGAGGACGCCCGCTTCGTTCTCCCCTATTGCTTTTACAGTAATTTCCTCTGTTCTCTCGGCGGAAGAGAACTTATAAATCTTCTTAATGCTATGATTTACGGCAGAGGAAAAAAAATCAAAGAAATATATGATTTAGGCCTCTCTCTTTACGAACAGTGTAAAGAAAAAACACCCGGTATTTTTACGGATTTCGAAAAGAAAGGTGAAAAATACAACGACAGCTTTTGTCTTGATTTCTGCGAAGAAAAAGAAAAATGCGTTTCAGATGAGCTTTGCGAAATTCTTTCTTACACTACTGACGGTGAAAAGAATATTGCGAGAGCCGCACTGATAGAAAAATATAATTATCCATCTTCTCAGGCCGAGAAAATAATCAGCAACAGAGAAAATCTCTTTAAAATACTGAGTGAGGTTACAAAATCATCCAGACCGAGAGCTCTCGAACATTTCAGCTGTACCGTAAGATTCAACAAGGTTTCTCTTGCCTGTCTTACACATTTCGCCAGACACAGAATACAGAGCATCTCCATACCCGAGCTTATCCGTGCTGACAGAGAGAGCTATGTTATCCCCGAAACAGTCAAGGCAGATAAGGAAGCTCTGGATATTTACTGCCACTGCTTCAGCAGAATGAATAAGCTTTACTCTGATTTCACTGAAAAAGGTTATGATACATCTGCACTTGTTTACCTCGTTTTGAGCGGAAATACCCTCGATTTCGTCACAACAATGAATGCAAGAGAAATGATGCTCTTCTTTAAGCTCAGAAGCTGTACAAGAGCACAATGGGAGATACAGGAATTTGCTGTCGATTTTCTTAAAAAGCTTCGTAAAATCGCACCTGATCTTTTCTCCTTCTACGGTCCGAGCTGCTATGCTTCAGGTTTCTGTCCCGAAGGAAGAATGACCTGCGGAAGAGCAGCGGAAATCAAAGAAACCTTCAAAGCTTTATAAAAGTAATGACTCGACTTTACGCCGACACACGATAAGGAAGTATTTCTTTAAAAAGTGAAATAGCTTCACAATAATGCGTTAAAAATCACCGATATGCGTCAGCATTATCGGTGATTTTCGCCTTTTCTTGCAAAGCTATTTCGCTTTTTAAAGTGCTTCGCAGTTTCGTAAGAACTGAAAATTTCTTGTATTGAAGCCACAAAATGCAGCAAGGCTGTCGCCTTGCGAGGCTTTTGGCAAAATACAGGGAATTTTGTTCGAGAAACAAATACTGCCTTATCGGGTGTCGGCGTAACAGCCCCTTGATTTTTTATCTGAAAATTCCTTTGAGTCCTTTTTTGCTTTCTGCATCGGCAAGAGCATTTTTTAGCTTTTTGATCTCTTTATTTTTATCTTTTAGCTTGATTTTTTCATTGTCGAGCCTTTCCTGAAGCATAATTGACCTGTCGGCATAAAAGGAAGTAGCCGCCTGTACTCGTGCGAGCTTCTCTTCTACGGTAACAGCACCGAAGGGTAAAATATTATCGGAAAAACAGAGTGACTCTGTTACCGTGTCGAAGTATACCTTTTCTACACTGCGGTCAGCACTGTAAACAGTGTGAAGATTATTCTTTTCGAGAAAGTCCACGAAATGATTGAAGCGTTCCCCGTGACCTTTATGAACGAGAGTGAAATCGTGTTTTTCGATTATATCCGTAAGTCTCGTGTCGGGAGTTATGTCGGAAACGGGAACACAGGCAATATTATGGTAAGCGGCGAGCTCACTGACTCTCTGATCCGTGGCCATAATAAAGGAGGGAACTCCGCCTAAAACTGCCGCCACATTTCCGTGAAGGCGTGTGCCTATGGAAAAGTCGATGTTTTCATGAGTGAAATTAATCCATTTGTAGGGACTTGTGAAAATAACTGTCTTGTCCCGGTCGAAGAAGCGGGCTTTAGGATTCTGTGTGGAGAGGATGCGGTAATCGTTACCGTAGTAACAGGTGAGCATATCCTGAAGTCTCTGCGGTGCATAGCAGTAGTTTGGATGCTGCTCTGCGAGACTTTTGAAAACGTTAGCTATTTTTTTGTTTTCGTGCTCAGGCTTTGAAGAGAAAAGGAGCTTTGAGCTTTCACTGTAATTGAGAGATTTTACCTTGGGGAGATGTAATCCGAAGGTGTAAAGAGAGGGACAGCCGATGACGGTAAAGTCCTCTTCCTCTCTGAAACCGAGTGCTTTGAAAAATTCTCCCGTGGCTTCACCTCTGACACCTATTATTGTGCTCTTTTCCAGGATTGCTTTAATGAAATTCTTTGATTCTTCTATATAAGGAAATTTCTGTAAAAAGTCAACTCCTGTTTTTGCCTGAATGCCTATACCGGGAACGACGCAGGGAATAGTGAGCCCACAGAGAAGCTTCGTCAGAGCCTTCATTTCTTCTATGAAGCTTATTTTGAAAGCGTTTGCCAGAGGCAGGAGGAAAACATCGTATTCAGAGTTAACCTTTTCGATGAACTCATCGGTTACTTTTTCCTTGGTGGGGTTGAAAATATCTATAACCGTATTTTCATCGATCATCAGCGCTCTGAAAAGACTGTACTGATAAAGCCAGTTGCCTATGTTGCCGCCCATAAGGTTTTTAAGTAAAACATCGTGAGGAGAGAAGGTTTTATCGTGCTGGAGCTGAGCTCTCATAAGAATACGCATTTATTTATCACTCCGTTCAGAAAGAAATGTCGTTTTTTTCTTTTTAAGTATATCATATTCTCAGTCTTTCCGTCAAGGTTTGACTGTATTAAAAAAAGAGCAGACCGTCGCTGACGAGTCTGCTCAAGCTGTTTACAGGAAAATTTTCTGAAGCTCACGGAGCTTCTTTGTATTCATCTGGGGTGTATCTCTGAGTGGGAAATCTATTCCCATATTCTCGTATTTTTCCAGACACAGTGTGCGGAAGGGAAGAAGCTCGGTTTTTGTAATACATCTGTAGGGGGAAAGAATTTCTTTCAGCTTTTCTGAATCCTCGGGTGTATCATTTATACCGGGAACTACCACGTGTCTTATCCACGTTTCGATGCCTTTTTCATCGAGATAGGAGAGAAACCTCATTGTTTTTTCGAAGCTCCCCGAGATATATCTGCCGTAATCCTCTTCACTTGTCATTTTCACATCAAGAAGCACCATATCCGTAACGCTCAGAAGCCTTTCGGTGCTTTCATCGAGAATACAACCTGAGGTATCCAGAGCGATGTGAAGATTTCTTTCTTTCAGCAGAAGAGCAGTCTGATAAAGGAATTCTGACTGTACACAGGGCTCACCTCCCGAGAAGGTGACACCACCGTTTTTAATGTAAGGATAAAGGCGGAGAATTTTTTCTGCCACTTCCTCAGGGAAAACGGGAGCCTCTTTTTTTATCTCCCAGGTGTCGGGATTATGACAGTAGACACAGCGAAGAGGACAGCCCTGCATAAAAAGGACTGCTCTTACGCCGGGACCGTCTACGGTGCCCATGGACTGCAGAGAATGTATGTAACCCTTCATAAATTAAAATCTTTCGTGGAAGGTACGGCTGATGACTTCCTTCTGCTGCTGCTTTGAAAGCTTGTGGAAGTTAACAGCATAACCTGAAACACGTATGGTAAGGTTAGGATAAAGCTCGGGATTTTCCATAGCATCCACTAACTTCTGTCTGTCGAGAACGTTTACATTGATGTGGTGAGCGTTCTGAACGAAGTAGCCGTCGAGGATGGAAACAAGATTATTCTTTCTCTCTTTATCGTCCTTGCCGAGAGCGTCAGGAACAATGGAGAAGGTGTTTGAGATACCATCACGGCAGGAGTCATATCTGAGCTTTGCCACGGAGTTAAGTGAAGCGAGAGCACCGTTCTTTTCTCTGTTATGCATGGGGTTAGCACCGGGAGCGAAGGGTTCACCTGCTTTTCTGCCGTCGGGAGTAGCACCTGTCTTCTGCCCGTAAACTACGTTACTTGTAATGGTGAGAACAGAGAGGGTGTGAGTGGCGTTTTTGTAGGTGGGATTCTTACGAAGCTCTGTAATGAAGCGGTCCAGAAGCTCTTTGGCAATTTCGTCTGCACGCTCGTCGTCGTTTCCGTAGGTGGGGAAATCGCCCTCTGTGATAAAGTCACAGATAATTCCTCTTTCGTCGAATACAGGACGTACCTTAGCGTACTTGATGGCTGAAAGGCTGTCTGTGATTACTGAAAGACCTGCCACACCGAAGGCCATTACACGTTCTACATCTGTGTCATGGAGAGCGAGCTGAGTTTTTTCGTAGGCATACTTATCATGCATAAAGTGGATAACATTCATTGTGTCTACGTATTCACCTGCGAGCCAGCTGAGATAGTAGTCGAGACGTTTACGTACGGTTTCATAGTCGAGAACACCGTCGCTGACAGCTTCCATCTGAGGTCCGATTTCCTGTCCGTATTTCTCTTCCTTACCGCCGTTAAGAGCGAGAAGGAGAACCTTGGGAAGGTTACATCTGGCACCGAAGAACTGCATCTGCTTGCCTATTTTCATAGCACTTACGCAGCAGGCGATAGCATAGTCGTCACCGTAAGCAGGACGCATAATGTCGTCGTTTTCGTACTGGATAGAGTCGGTTTCGATGGAAACTCTGGCGCAGTAGCGCTTGAAGTCCTCGGGAAGCTTCTCTGACCATAAAACTGTAAGGTTAGGTTCGGGCGCTGAGCCGAGGTTATAAAGGGTATGAAGGAAACGGAAGGCTGTTTTGGTAACGAGGGTTCTTCCGTCCTTACCCATACCGCCCACAGCTTCAGTGATCCACATGGGGTCACCGCCGAAAAGCTCATTATATTCGGGGGTGCGGAGCTGTCTTATCATTCTGAGCTTCATAACGAACTGGTCGATAAGCTCCTGTGCACCTTCTTCGTCGAGAAGACCGAGTCTCATATCTCTTTCGATGTAAATGTCGATGAAGGTACCCGTTCTGCCCAGAGACATAGCTGCACCGTTCTGTTCCTTATTAGCGGCAAGATAGCCGAAATAGAGCCACTGGATAGCTTCCTGAGCATTGTTAGCGGGACGGGAAATGTCTATTCCGTAAAGACCTGCCATATCCTTTAATTTTTTCAGAAAGTCAATCTGCTTGAAAAGCTCCTCGGAAAGACGTATGTTTTCTTCTGTCATACGCTTTCTGCCGAGTTCTTTTTTATCTTTGATTTTTTCTTCGATGAGAGCATCCACACCGTAAAGAGCGATACGGCGGTAGTCACCGATGATTCTGCCTCTGCCGTAGGCGTCGGGAAGACCGGTGAGAATACCGGTGTGTCTCATAGCACGCATAGAGTCTGTGTAAACTCTGAAAACACCGTCATTGTGGGTAGTCTTATATAAAAATTCTCTTTCGATTTTTTCGGAAAGCTCATAACCGTAAGCACGGCAGGCACTTCTTGCCATACGGATACCGCCGAAGGGGTTAACGCTTCTGACCAGAGGTGCACCTGTCTGGAGACCTACGATAAGCTCGTCTTCCTTTTTGAGGTAAGCGGCGGGATAATGAGTGAGAGAAGAAACTGTACTGGTATCGATGCCGATAACACCGCCTTTTTCTCTTTCTTCCTTAAGCTTTTCCTCTAAAGCACCGTAAAGTCTTTTTGTTTTTTCGGTAGGTTCGCTGAGAAAGCTTTCATCACCGATGTAAGGACGGTAGTTCTTCTGAATAAACTCTCTTACGTTGATTTCCTCACACCATTTTCCTTCGATAAATCCGTTCCATTCTTTTGTAAATTTTTCCATTATTTATCAACTCCTTGATTGAGATAGTGTGTCGCTTTAATTTGAAAATATAAAAGGGCAGTTTTGATTTTACAAAACTGCCCAGACGGTCGGCTTAAATATTCCCGTGCTCCCTATAGGTCGCCCTATTTATCCGTCAGTCACTCGGGAAGTTTTATATTTTCACTGTGCCTTTATTTTACCATTTTTCATTCCTTAAGTCAACAGAAAAATTATATGATAGAACTGTACTTTTCCGTTAAAATCTTGGTAAGTTCGACAGTATTTTCCGTGCTTTTTTCTTTTACGGTATAACTCTTTATAAACTCAAACTCGAACTTTTCCATTTCCTTCTGGAAATCTGTTGTGTTGTAGTCGTTTCTCTCATTATGATTGAATGCCGTATCGGAAATATGACTGCCGTCAGTATCAAAATCCTTTTCAAGTCTGTCGAAGAACATTTCCCAGCGGGGTAGGTAGTAATGCTTAATGAGACATGCCCATTCCTTCCATGCGTAATCGAAGAGCTCGATTTCCGTGTGAGGACCCCATATAGTCAGAAGTGTAACCTCATTAAGACGGAAAAGCTCCGTATGCTCTTCACAGCAGGCATTATTCATAGCCTCTCTTATGTGACTATCGAGGGTAAGCTCATCTCTGGTGGAGAGAAGACGGTCTGTATCGAGAAGAATTTCTCTGAATAAAGCAGTTTTCTCCTTGAATGAGGCCATATTCTTTTCTCTGAATGCCTTCATTATATCGAAGTAGACTTCTTTTGCCTTGTTTGAAAGTACCTGTCTTAAAATGTCGCAAAGGTCGAATTCGTATCCGTCCTTATGTGCCTTTTCACTCTTTAAAAGCTCCTTAAGTGCAGTGAAGAGTATCTTATTATCATAACGAAGCTCCACGTGATCGTTGGGGGCTGTGTGGTAGTGAGTGGTGGAGGGACGGGCAGCGATAATGGAGCTGGTCTCTCTGCCGATACAGGTACTGCGGTAACAGCTGTCCTTAAGTAAGTGTACAGCTTTTTTGAGATATTCCTCATCACTTCCGTAACGTCTTTCGGCATAATCGTCAAGAAAAGTATCAAGATTTACCTCATCCTTTTCTGTCAGCATATAATATGCAAGCTCATAGTAGAGGGGATTCTGGAAAAAGCCTTCGGGGAAAAGCCCCGTGCCGATGCAGTTGGGGAAGGCTGTCTTTCTTTTTTTGTAGATATTTTCACCTAAAAGTTCAATGGAGCCGTGGAGGGAGTTTCTGTCGCCGAAGTTATGAAGTGTACCTGCTACGAAATTATAACCCATAAATCCGCTGAGCTTTTCACTCTTGGAAGCATCAAGGTCTAAAATGAGCAGTCTCTCCTTATCGACGGCTTTAACGATCTCCTCGCGGAGAGACCATCCCTGCATAATCCAGGTGCTGTCCTTATCGAAATCCGTATACATTTTCGAGATAGTCTTGCCTACATCGTGGAGGTATTCGTCACCGTCTACGGGAGGCTCGTTTTCGTGGAAGGGATCACAGGCATAAAGTCCGTGAGCGCCGAAAAGCTCCTTCTGTTTCTCTAAAAGGGCAGTGCCTACATTCGTGAAAGCCTCATCGAGAGGATCTAACTGCACCGTGCCGGGGAAACCGCACCAGGTGGGAAGCTGCTGAAGTCCCTTCGCACCTACCTTTTCAGCGAGTGCAGAGGGGATGTGTCCTGCAAAACCCTGCTGAATGGGCGTCATACCGAGCTCAAGCTCTCTTTCAATAATCTTTTTACCGAGCTCTGCTCTCTTATCGACGAACTTCACATCGGGGATGGACATAAAGGTGTCGAGGTTGGTCATCATCTGCCACGGATAGTAAGAGGGACCTGCAACAAAAGAAAGAGCGTCCTTTTCGCTCAGACCGAAATCACGCAGAGTATAGTAAATTACTGCCTCGTTACCCACCACGGTCAGAGGCATATTGATGCCGTGCATAGCCATAAAGTCGATTTCTTTTTCCCATTTGTCCCACTGCCAGGAGCGCATGGAATAGCCGAATGTGCAGTAATTGAGATAGGCTCTCTTTTTCTGCTCGATGACCTTTTCGGTTTTGCCTTCGGGAAGGGGAGCTTCCGTAACCTCAAAAGAGGTGTTTCCGCAGTGGGAAAGACTTACTCTGCAGTATTTTTTCAGGTAATCGTAGTAGCCCATAGCCTGACTTACCTTACAGTTACCTTTTATATGTATCTTGCCGTCAAGAGTGTAATGTTCGTAGTAATCCTTGCCGTCAGCTCTTTCTGCTGTTTCGAGAGTGAAGCAGTCGGCGATAAGGGGAGAGTTTCTTAGGATAAGGTTTTTCATTTTTCGCACCTCTTTATTTTGTTAGGGTTATTGCCTTCGATGATTTACTATAACACATAATTCTGTTTCAGTCAAATAAGTGAAAAGTCTCAAATATATCCGATTTGTTGTTTATGACTTGATTTTTGTTCACAAATTTGTTAAAATAAGGTTTGGAAATATATTCATATAAAAAATGAAGAAAAGAGGTAATTTTTATGAAAAAAATTCTTTCACTTCTGCTTGTTCTTTCGATGGTCTTTGCTCTTGCCGCTCCTGTAAGTGCCGCAGAGTATAAGGTTGACGGAAGCCCGATTCCTGTTGTTACCATTTACGGTGACGGTGAACCTATCTACGATGCTGAAAAGAAAGTAAAGCTCTTTCAGTTCAATGAGATATTAAAAATGTTCGGAGGAAGCGAAGAAGGCGCTTTAGGAGAATCATTGGTTAATATTCTTATGCCGTTCCTTATTGATGGCATCATCAGTGATGATTGGGATCCTTATTACGATGCACTCGAAAAGGAAATCGGTGAGCTTTTCACAGAGATACGTTACGATGAAAACGGTGAAAACTGGAACGGCAGCGGTGTTTCACAGCACGTAGTAGACTTAACTAAATATCAGCTCTCCCGTGATGCAAAGGTCGGAAAAGGTCATTATAATTATGCTGATTATCATTTCTTTTACGACTGGCGACAGGATCCGATGAAAACTGCAGACGAATTTCACGAATATGTTGAAGCGGTTAAAAAGGTTACCGGTGCAGAGAAGGTTGCTATTATCGCCAGATGCCTCGGTTCATCTGTAGTTATGGCTTATCTTGCAAAATACGGCAACGACAGTGTTCACGGTGTAAGCTTTAACGGAAGTGTCGCAGCAGGCGGTGAAATTATCAGCGAACCTATCAGCGGTAAATTCGTACTCGATGTTAATGCTATTAACAGAATGCTGTCAGATTTCGAAGCAATCGGTTGGTTCTCAACTGATTCATTTATCACATCCAGCGTAGATCTTGCAGCTAAGACATTAACTGCTATGGGCTTTGAGTTAAACAAAACAGAAATTTACGGTAAGCTTGTACAGGGTGTCACATCTGCTCTCGCTCTTTCCACCTTCTTTACCTGGCCGGGCTACTGGGCTCTTGTTTCTGAGGATGATTTCGAGAATGCTCTCGATTATGTTTTCGGTGAAGAAGGCAGTGAAAAGAGAATTAAATATAAAAAACTCATTGACAAAGTTGAACTTTATCATAACACTGTAATGAAGGAAATTGATACCATCTTCGAGTCACTCAGAGAAGATGAAGTTAAAGTCGGTGTAATCGCAAAATACGGTTTCCAGTTAGCAGCTATCGCAGATTCGAGAGATCTTGTGGCTGATCAGTTCGCCACAGTAGAAAAAGCATCCTTCGGTGCTACCACATCCACCGTTTATGAGCCTCTTCCCGCAGACTATATCGCAGCAAGAGAAGCAGAGGGCAAGGGTAAATATATTTCTCCCGATAAGAGAATAGATGCTTCTACCTGTGCATTCCCTGACTCCACCTGGTTTACTAAGGGTATAACTCATTCCAAGTGGACTGATTTTGAAACATCAGTGCTTCTTGCAGTTGTTACAGCTGACAGACAGCTTACGGTAGACGATTTCGATTATACACAGTTTATCGTTTATGATAACGAAACTGAAACGGCTTATCCTATGACTGAGGATAATTATAAAACTGAAGGCTGGGAAGCAAATAAAGAGCTGGATAAGCCTGCAGACAAACACGGCGTTATCTTTTCAGCAGTGTATTCTCTTCTTAAATGGATAATGGAGCTTTTCCGCTTTATTATGACTAAATTTGCTGCGTAAATAATAATATTAGGGTGGGTCACTTCGATTACAGTGACTCACCTTTTTCTCTTATAATCCTTCCGTTTCCGTTGCCATTAAAAAGATTGACAACAGGCATAGTGAATGATATTATTTACTTGTAAGACAGAAGTATTGACGCCGTTTATTATTTTTATAAGAGGTGATTGCTGTGCTTAAGAGATTCGTTACAAACACATTATGGTCTACCTTAGCCTTGCTGATGATGAGCGTGATTTTTACCGCTTCGGCCTTTTTTCTCATAGATAGCATTGAGCTGATTGCAGGCCCTCTGTTGGTGGCTGTCTTCTGTGTCTTATTACATATAGGATACTTTATCGGTCAGAGACTTCATTACAGAAAAAGCTTAAGCATAATTTCTATTGTACTGTTTCCCATATTTATCCTTGCTGTTCTGTACGGCTTAAGCTTGGTGGGTATTCCTTTCGTTTCAATGATGATTCAATATCCCTCTGCTGTATGGGGTGAAGCTTTAAATTTACCGAGACCTGATGAAGCCCCCGTATTATTTTACGGTGTATTAATTGTTCATTATTTTGCTTCTGCTTTGTCTTTGTTTATCGGTGCGTATAAAAAGCATCGAGAAAACTGATAGGAGGAATAAATATGACATCACTTAAAAAGGCGACAAACAAACTTTCTGTACTTGATATTGTTTTTGTTTCACTGGCTATTGTCTATTCTCTTGTTTACGCTCCCTTGGTAGACAGCATAGAATTTTTCAGGACGGTTTATTTAGATTATATGCTTTGGTCTCTTTTGGCTGTTTTAGTCCTTGCGGCTGTTTCTGTCGTAGTTTTTACGGTTGCTTTGATTATCCGTACGGTATACAGTAAAAGAATAGTAAAAGAAAAAAGTGTTATCGGCGCCTGCATAGTCAATGTGATTTTCATCGCTATGATACTTGCTGTTATCGATAAGGCAGATTTGTGGTTTATTTTTGCCTGAACGGAGCAGAGATTTTCACTTTACCCTATTGACACTTTAAAAGATTAGTGATAAAATCATTAAAAATAAAATATTTCAATTAAAGATAGAGGCGCGGTTTATCATCAGTAGCTTTATTTCATCGGGGATTTCGCACATTCCTTTAAAGTGAAAGGGGTCACCGCCGAAGATGTCAGGCGAAAGACGTTCTGGGCAAAGGGAATAAGATCTCTTTGACTGTCGCTTATGCGGAGTGCTATTATAATTGTGTTTTGCGGCTTGCAGTCGTATATTATCGATTTTAAAAGCATTCGTTTTCCGAGTGCTTTATATTTTTGATTGAGATATGAAAGTAAAGGAGTATATCTATTATGGAAAGAAAGCCTATTTTTACCGGTGCTGCATCGGCTCTTATCACACCTATGAACGAAAAGGGTGTAGACTATGAAAACTTTAAAAAATTAATCGAATGGCAGATTGCTGAGGGCATCAGCGCTCTCGTTATCGCAGGTACATCCGGTGAGGCTTCAACCCTCACTGACGAAGAACACAGAGAAGTTCTTAAGTTCGCTGTTGATGTAGTTGCAGGCAGAGTACCCGTTATCGCAGGTACAGGCTCCAACGATACGGACTATGCCATCGACCTTACTAAGTACGCCTGTGAAATCGGCTGTGACGCTATGCTTGTTGTAACACCTTACTATAACAAGGCAACTCAGAAGGGCCTTATCAAAATGTTCACAGCTATCGCAGATGCAAGCACAAAGCCTGTTATTCTTTACAATGTTCCTTCCAGAACAGGTGTGAACATAGAACCCGCTACCTATGCCGCTCTCGCTGACCATCCCATGATTCAAGGTATCAAGGAAGCAAACGGACAGATTGATAAGATAGTAGAGACTATGGCTCTCGTAGGCGATAAGCTCGACCTTTACTCAGGTAACGACGATCAGATCGTTCCTCTTCTCTCTGTAGGCGGTAAGGGTGTTATCTCCGTTCTTTCTAACGTTCTTCCTAAGGAAACAGTAGAAATGTGTCAGAAGTTCTTTGACGGTGACGTTAAGGGTGCCGCTGAAATGCAGTTTAAGTATTTCGGTCTTATTAAGGCTCTCTTCAGCGAGGTTAACCCCATCCCCGCCAAGGCAGCTATGGCAGCTATGGGCTTCTGCGAGGATTATGTAAGACTTCCTCTCACCGTTATGGAGGACCACACCAAGGCAGTTCTCCTCGAAAAAATGCGTGAGCAGGGCATCAATGTATAATTGAGGTTAAAAAATGAAAATTATAGTTAACGGTGCAGGCGGCAGAATGGGCAAGACTCTCTGCGACCTTATCGAAAAAAGTGAAAAGCATACTCTTGCCGCTGCTGTCAGTATGGAATTTGAAACTGAGAGCGAAAAGGGTATATATAAAAGCCTTGAGGAGTTTACGGGCGACTGCGATATGCTCATCGACTTTTCAAATCACAGCGCTACCTACGATGTGACCTCTTATGCACTTAAGAGAGGCCTTCCCGTGGTTATTGCCACTACGGGACAGAATGAGGAAGAAATGGCTATGATTAAAAGTGCAAGTGCAGAAGTCCCCGTGTTCTATTCACAGAATATGTCTTTAGGTGTTGCGATTCTTTCCTGTTTAGCCAAGATTGCCGCCAAGGCTCTTCCTGAATGTGACATAGAAATCATCGAAAAGCATCATAATCAGAAGCTTGATGTGCCTTCAGGTACTGCCATCTTACTTGCTGATTCTATCAAGAGTGTGAGAAACGAATGTGAATATAACATCGGCAGACACGAATACGGTAAGCGAACGAAGAATGAAATCGGTATCCACTCCCTTCGTATGGGCGGTGAGGTAGGTACTCACGAAATTATCTTCGCTATGGGCAGTCAGGTAATCACCCTTAAGCACGAGGCTGAAAACAGAAGTCTTTTCGCCGAGGGTGCAGTTTCAGCCGCTGAATATCTTGTTTCACAGGATGCAGGCTTTTATAATATGGATAATATCTTAAACTGATTTGTAAGGGGTGACGAAAGTCACCCTTTTTGAAAGAGTGAATAAAATGACTGACGAAAAAATCATTTCTATGTGTGAGGAAATTTATCCTCTCGCCCGTGACATCAGACGAAAAATACACAGCTACCCCGAAAGAGGAAACAAAGAATATCGTACCACGGAGCTTATCTTTTCTAACCTGGAAAAATGGGGTTACACCTGTGAGAGACTGCTTTCTACCGGTGTCGTTGCCACTTTAAAAGGGGAAAAAGAGGGTAAAAACGTGGCTCTGCGTGCCGATATCGATGCTTTAGCCGTAACCGAAAAGACCGGACTTTTCTTCTCCTCGGAAAATGATGGGGTTATGCACGCCTGCGGTCACGACATCCACACCGCAGCTCTTTTAGGTGCGGCGAAGGTGCTTTCTTCTGTCAGAAGTGAACTGAAAGGTACAGTAAAGCTTATCTTTCAGCCTGACGAAGAAGGCGACGGCGGTGCGCAGAGGCTTATCGAAAAGGGTGTAATGAAGGGCGTGGATGAGGTTTACGGTATCCACATCAGACCGGAACTGCGAACAGGAAGCATTATGGTTAAATACGGTAAATTCTATGCCGCCTCTGACATAATAGAAATCGATGTGAAGGGTACATCTACCCACTGTGCCGAGCCTCATAAGGGCACCGATGCCATTCTTATCGGCTCACATATCGTCACTGCTCTGCAGACTCTCGTTTCCAGAGAGATTAACCCTACCGACAGTGCAGTAATCACTATCGGTACCTTTAACGGCGGTACATTCAGAAACACTGTAGCAGGTTCCTGTTCTCTTACGGGAGTTGCCCGTTCACTGGGAAATGAAACCCGTATGTTCCTTCGTAAAAGAATAAAAGAGACAGCTGAAAACATAGCAAAAGCTATGGGCGGTGAAGCTGAGGTAAGAATAATCGAAAGCTATCCGGGTATAGTAAATGATGATGAAAAAACGGCCTGGATCGAAAGCTGCGCCAGAGAAATCCTCGGCAGGGAAAACGTAGCCGTAGGCACACTTCCTCTTATGACTACAGAGGACTTCGGTTATTATCTTGACGAGGCTAAGGGATGCTTTTACCATGTGGGCTGTGAGTGTGAGCAGTGCCTACATTCCGAATACTTCAATCCCGATGAATCGGCTATTTTAACTTCTATGATAATGCATGTAAAGAGCGTTTTGGGGTGAAAAAAGATGAAATATAATTATCACACACATACTGAAAGATGCCATCACGCACGTGGTGCTGATGAGGAGTTCGTTCTCGCTGCTATTGAGGCAGGCTTTGACGAAATAGGCTTTGCCGACCACGGTCCCTGGCCTTATGAGGGCGGATTCGTTTCCCACATCAGAATGACGGCAGACGAATTAAAGGATTACTGTGACAGTATTAAAGCCTTAAGGGAAAAATATAAGGATAAAATCAGCATAAAATTAGGTCTCGAAAGTGAATACTTCCCTAAATATCTTCCCTGGCTTAAAGAGAAAATCGAAGAACATCAGATAGATTATCTCATTCTCGGACATCATTTCTGTGTCGATGAGCCAGGCAGTATATATAACGGAAACATCACCACTCACAAAGAGCTTGAAATGTTTAAAAAAGATATTCTTGTTGCACTTGATGAGGGGATTTACTCCTATGTGGCACATCCCGACATTTTTATGAGAGGCTATCCTGTGTTCGATGAAAAGTGTGAGGAGATTTCCCGTGCCATCATCGAAAAGGCGGTAGAAACTGACACCCCTCTCGAATATAATCTTCTCGGTTTAAAGCACGGCATTAATGACGGTAAACCCGGTTATCCCCATCCTTCCTTCTGGAAGATAGCAGGGGAGTATAAGGTGCCGACGGTTATCGGTGTAGACGCTCATGTGCCGGAAGCCTACGGTGAAGTCGAAGTTTATGAAAAGGCTCTCCGTGACCTTGCCTCTTACGGACTTACTGTAACGGATAAGATTAGATTTTTCAGATAAAAGTAAATCTATAAGAACCATTGTAAACAGTCGGAATCTCGACTTGATTACAATGGTTTTTTTGTTTGTTTTTTGTAGGGAAACGGCGTGCCGTGTCAGCGTTTCAATAAAACATTCAGTCGTGATAGCTTCGCAGAGGTACTTTTGTCCTTGCCAAAAGTACCCAAAAGCGCTTTTTTCAGTGGAAACCGTCCGAACACGATAACGGAGTAAGGTTTTTCGTTTCTTTTATATATCGGCCTTAGTCTGCCGTAGAATAAAAAACAAAGTATCTGTTCTACCGTTATCTATAGTTCTATGTTCTGGCTTACCGATAGTCGTGAGCGTATGCTGTGCTTTTCCTCACACCTGTACAGAAAAATCGCTGCCGTTTTATCCTCAACGCACAGATATTTTGTCTAATGTATGTTTTCACTCCTCAAGTACCGTATATTCCGACAGTCGCTTCCCGCTCTGCCTACTTTTCACAAGGGTTCTACGGTTAGCGACCTATTAAAATTAAAGCAACATAAAAGTAATAGGGGTTAGCGATAACCTTTCGGTTAATTCGAAGTCTAATCGGTTGTCTTTGCCCCTGCCACGGGGCAACCCCTGTAGGGCGTTTTGTAAGGAGGTACTGAAAGGTGAAACAGCAGAGACACTGCTAAACAAGGCAATTAAGAAAAAACAAAAACATTATTGTAGAACGGCAGTTTTCTGTCTGCGACCCTGCCACGGGTCGCTCCTCTAGGGAAAGTATTTGTTTTTGAACTCTTCTTGAAAAGCACTTTCTTATTGCTTTTACATCTTAACTCAACAGCACTCTGTTTTCCCGTCTAAAAAAAGAGGGCTTTTGCATACTTTGCCGCCTCCGGAGCAAAGTATGAGCCCCGCGGCTCGAGCGGTGTAGAACATTAATGTTTTTGCGAACAAAAATCATAAAAATGTACTTTTGCTGTTATGTTAGTCCGCTTCAGCCTGACTGGTCCGCCCCCCACTTTGTCACTTCGTGACATTTCCCCCACACCGTGGGGGAATCTTACCATTGGGCGCACTTCGGTGACGATGCAGCTCGAGCGGTGTATAACATTGATGTTTTAACAAAACAAAAATTAGAAAAATAAACATTGCTGTTAAATGTATCCACATTCAATCAAAACAAACAAAAGCAATTTTTCAAAGTTATACCAACAAAAAAACCATTGTAATTAAGCTGAATTTTTTTAACAGCTTTTACAATGGTTTTCTCTATATTATTTAATTATAGCTTTCACTACTCTCTCTGCATTTTCCGTATCAAAAAAGTCGAAGTTAATTTTCTTGAACCTGCTGTTTCTTTCTTCGCAGAAAGGAGCTTTGACCGCTTCGGCTAATTTGTCGAAATCCTTACATACCTCACCGGGTACGAAAGCTTCATAATCAAAGTAAAAATCTCTTCTTTCTCTGTACCATTCAAGGTCGGGACAGTAAAATACAGTCTTTTTATCAAGGACACAGAAATCCATACAGATAGAGGAATAATCGGTAATAAGCACATCTGAAGCTAAAACCAACTCTCTTACATCCTCATAATCCGTCACATCGACTGCACACTTGAAATCGGCACAGGCTGTATGTACCTGAGGATGAAGACGTATGAGAAGAAAGTATTCTTCACCGAGCTCACTGAGAAGCTTTTCATCGCTGAAGGAGTCGAGAAGCCGTCTGTCTCTCCCGGGATCATCTCTGAAGGTCGGTGCATAGAGAATAATTTTTTTGCCTTTGGCTTCAGGGTAAACAGATAATATTTTTTCTTTTGCTTTGGCTTTGTTGTTTTCATCGAGAAGATAGTCAAGTCTCGGTGCACCGACAGGTAGGACTTTTTTTTCATCTACACCGAAGGCCTCGGCATAAATTTTTCTGACACCCTCAGAGGAGCATACCACATAGGTGAGTTTTCCGTTTGCGGCGATTTCTCTTTTTCTCAGGTCTTCAGGTTGAGGCATGTGCAGTCCGAACTTTTTAAAGGCCCCTTCACCGTGCCACAGCTGGGTGATAACAGTTTCCTTACGGAATTTAAGCTTTCCCATCGGCATAAAGTTATCGTTGAGAAAAACATATCTGCTCGTGGCTAAAAGCCGTGATTTATGAAGGAAAAAGCTCAGTACCTTAAAAGGCTTTTTCACCGAAAGGTCCTCACGGGTAATGAGCACGAAATCGTATTTGTTTTCTTTTTCCAGCACCTCGTAAACGCTGCCCAGAGAATCCTTGAAGTTCTCGTTGTGCATAGAGATGAAGGCAATGCGGTTTTCTTTTACGCTGAAAAGTGCGGCACTGATATTGAAAAGAAAAGCATAGAAACTGTAAAGAAGCTTTTTCATATCAGAACTTGATACCCCATTTCAGGAAGTACTTCAGAATAGACATAATATGAATAAGCAGGAGCTTTTTGTTAGTTTTGCTTTCTCTTTCCCAAAGGTGGTAAACCGTGGCCATCGGGTAGTGGAGAACCTTACTTTTTTTAGCTGCTCTGCGTGTGATGTCACAGTCCTCGAGATACATAAAAAATCTTTCGTCGAAGCCACCGATTTCTCTGAAAAGCTCAGTGCGGAAAAACATAAAGCAGCCTGTGGCATTGGTAATGGGGTATGGCTTGTCCTCGGGCATATCGAGCATACAGTACTCTCTCATAAGCTTTCCGAGAGGACGGTTTTTGTTATAGAAACGATGTGCCCCCAGATATCTTACCGTAGGATCCTTTTTAGCAAGATACTGCTTAGAGCCGTCCTCATATCGGACATCGGGTGAGAGAAGACCTACGTTTTCGTCTCCGTCAGCATAACGGCACAGCTCGGTGATAACATCATCTCTTAAAAGAATGTCAGGATTTATAACCACGTGATATTTAGATGTGAGGAAAGGTAAAACCTTGTTATGTCCGGCACCGAAGCCGTCATTACTTTTCGGTTCGACCACGACTACATCGGGGAAGGCTTTTCTGATGAAATCAGCTGTTCCGTCAGTAGAATTATTATCTACGATGTAAAGAGTGAAGGGTACGCCCTTGGTGTTTTCGAGTACCGAAGTGAGAGTGGCTGAAATTTTATCCTTACTGTTATAAGTAACGATACAGCCGCTTACGGTATAATTATCCATTTCGCCTTCTCCTTATCTCTTAAGAATAACTCTTTTATAAAGCTTGAAAATAAGATACCTTCTCCATTCTATTTTCTGTCTGAAGGTAGTTTCACCGCCTGTTACATTACCGCCGTGTACACGGTAGTAAATAAGAGGCAGATCTAAAAATTTAACCTTGCCGTAAATTTCGGCGAGTATGCCTATCCATTGATCGTGCATGGGAATACTGCGGGGCATAGGCATAATTTTTTTAAGAAGCCTGCGGTCGAAAGCCATACAGCAGCCCATATATGAGTTTTTGAAAATATTACGGATAACACCTTTTTTGCTTCCTCTTTTTTCGAAGAAGGAATAGTCGGTGATGTTAAGCTCTCTGTCAGTGATGTAGGCATTATGAAGCACCAGGTCATAGCCTTCGTCGAAGGCCTCCATAACTCTTTTTACTTTATCGGGAAGCCACACATCATCCTGGTCGCAGAGAAAGATTTTGTCGCCCTTGCAGTAGCGTATGGCATTTACGAAGTTCGAAACCACGCCCTTGCTTTTTCCTTCAACCCATACGACACGGCTGTCTTCGGAAGCTATTTTTTTTACTATCTTTTCTGTCATACCTCCGGGTCTGTCATCGGAAACGATGATTTCATCACCGTGGGAAAGCTGGGGAAGAATGGAGCGGATTTGCGCTTCGATGTATTTTTCGCCCTTGTAGGCGGCGAGTGCAACGGAAATCATTATCTTGCCTCCATTAACAAATATATAGTCAGTATAACACCAAATACAGATTTTTACAATAGAAAGAGAAAAATTAATAATACCGAAAAAAATTACCCACAGTTGTGTTCTGTGGGTAATCAGTTTTAATGTATCCGTGGCACAGTCGGGAACGGTTCTTTCTTACTCGTTCATATATCTGTCCATCAGCACGGGCATCCAGAGACCTGCCTGAACAGTTCTGTGGTCGAAGCCGCTCTGCTTGGGCTTTTTGGTTTCTATCCAGTCGCTGAAGCAGTTTCTGTCTTTGGTGTCGGCGAGGTATTTAACGATTCTTTCGGAGAAGAGTCTTACATTTTCCGTATCCTTGTCAAGACAGGCTGCCCAAAGCATCCAGTCTGTTTTAGTGAATTCTTTTCTGTAATCGAGAGGAACGCCGTATTCGTTGAGCTCAGCCTTGTATTTGTCGCTTTCGCCCTGATAAAGCTCTTCACTGAAAAGACCGAATCGGAAAATCTTATCCCATACGAGATTGTATTTGAGGCTCCAGGTGTCGTTTTTGCCGATAGAGAAGGGGAGGTAGCTTTCGACAGTAGCACATTCTGAAACAAGCTTGTCTGCATATTCCTTAGAAAGTGCAGTGTAGGGGTTATCCTTTCCTAAAGCATCGCAGATTTTACCAAAGCAGGCAAGGCCCATAACACCCTTGATGGCAAGGTTTACATTCTTAACGCTGTGACCTGCGAAGTCGTCGGTGCAGAGTTCTCTGGAAAGAACTACGCCTGCCTTTTTAAGATATGCGGCCCATTTTTCAAGGAGTGCGAAGTTTTCTTCTAAAAGAGAAGCATCTTTGGTGATGCGGTAGTAGTTATAACAGAGTATGATCATATTACCGCACTCTTCCACGGGCATCTGGAACTCGGGCATATAAAGACCTCTGGCGGGAAGCTTGTAGATTATCTTATAGCTGTATTTGTGCGGGATAAGATGATGATTCAGAGCAAGAGCATAAACCTGACCGCAGGCAAGGGGATATCTGCCGATGTCGTGAGGGGCGAATTCCTCTTTCCATAAAGGCATGGAAGCGAAGTGGAAAATACCTACTACCATAGCCTTGATAAGCTCGGGACAGTAGAGAAGATACATAGGCATAGCGGGATAGGAAACGTCTACGGTGTTTATACAGCCGTTTGAGTGACATTCCTTTGAAAGATAGAGAAGCTGACCTTCTTCGTTTCTCACGAGCTTATGACCCGCCATAACCTGTCTTGCGGCGGCAGAAAGAATGCTCTGATAAGCTTCACCGAATTTTTCACTGTCCTTAAGGATAGTTTCTTCCTGTTTTCTGATTTTTTCGAGAAGGCAGTCTCTGTTGTCTGCGGCGAAGGCTATAGCGGACTCTATGTCGGTGAATTTCTCTGTCCACAGACCCTTGAGCTTCTGACCGAAATAGTTAATGGAATAAACATCGTCGTAGGCAAGAATGAAGCTGAAGAAAGCTTCTTCACCTGTGATTTCTGCATTAGCACAGATGCCGTCGGAGCAGGCTGAAACCTTTTCACCGAAGAAGCACACATAACCCCAGTCAGCGGCATAGGTGTCGCCTGAATCGTTGAGAGGAGTCTGCTTGGTAAGACCCATTTTTACGGCTCTTCTGCCTTTGATGTTTACTGTATATTTGGTAATCTGCTTTTTCTTTTTGCCCAGGCACAGCTCATCGTAACCCTTGAATTCCACGGCTATGCGGTGTTCCTTACCGTCGAGAGCCTTTACATCGCATTCGAGATAGGAAACGGGTGTAGCCATAATGTGGAAATCGTCGAAAAGGAAGGGTGACCATGTATGGAAGGTGAGGGTGAACAGCTCATTTCCGAAGATATATTCACTTACGAAGGGAGTGATTTTAACTTCCTTCTGCTCGATTTTTTCTTCCTTGCCAAGGCCTAAAAAGCGGTAAACAGTACCGTCGAAGGTGACAGTACCGGTGATTCTTTTTTTGATTCCGCACCAGAGATATGTATCGCTCTCATTTATTTTATCTGTTCTGGACCAGATACTGAAATGAGGGTCGATGGTGCTTATGGGGTATGCAGGTAATTTCATAATTCTTCTCCCTTGCTTTTTATTTCCTTTATGATAACATTACAGACGGGTTAATGTCAAGGAAGAATTCGCAATTCACAATGTGCAATCGCGAACAAAATTTATGGAAATAATCAGCGGTAGTCCGCCATTTTTATTTCTTTGCTGTTGGTTGTAATTTTATTTGGCTTTTTCCGTACTTAGCTATGGACTCTCCTCAGAAGTGTTTTACCAAGGTGCTTTGATCCCACGACGGCTAAAATTTTAGCTGAAGGTAAGACGCTTTTTTTATATAAAATCCAATATTAATAAGCCTTTCGTGGCGGTGTATCACTTAACTTTTCTGAAATCTTCCCCGCAATTCCGCATTCCGCATTTCAGAATTCCGAATTATCATCTGCAGAATACATGCCTTCCGATAGTCGTAATGACAGGTCTCGAATACATAAAACTGTTGCTTGTTTTCGCAGGGTTATAGTAGTATATTGCTCCGCCGCTGGGGTCCCAGCCGTTTATGCAGTCTCTTGCCGCTTTCAGTGAGGTAGCATTCGGTGCGACACTCCAGTTACTGTCATTTACGCAGGAGAAAGCACCTTTCTGATAAATAACACCCGCCACCGTGTCGGGAAAGGATGAATGGGAAACTCTGTTCAGTACCACGGCACCTACAGCAACCTGACCCGTGTAGCTTTCGCCTCTTGCTTCTGCGGCTATGAGCTTGGCGAGTAGATTTATGTCACTGCCCGAATATGCTCCTGAAGAGCCGGATGAAGATGAAGAGAGACCTAAATATTTCAGAGTTTTAGGTCCTGCCACTCCGTCTGCGGTTATTCCGCAGTTTTTCTGGAAGCTTCTGACTGCTTTCTGTGTGCCTGTGCCGTAAATGCCGTCCACACTGCCTTTGTAGTAGCCTAATTCCTTGAGCTTTTTCTGTATCTGTCTCACTTCATTACCTCTTGAGCCTATTTTGGAAAGAGTGTGTACAGACTCGGCTTCTTCTCTCTGTACATAAGAAGCGAAAATTAGAAGGGTAAAAACTAGAAGCAGTGCAATGGCTGTTCTGTATCCTCTGTAAATTCTGCTGTTTTTCATAAAATCAATCCGTTTCAAAAGCTTTCTTTTTCACTATGATTTCACATAAAGGTTTATAATATTCAGAAAATGGCGTTATTTGTTATTTTAGTATTGAATTTGTTTTTCTATTATGGTAAAATTACTTAGATTTTGTATTAATCTGTAAAAAAAGAAAGAGAGCGTGCAAAGTGAGTTATCAGTCAGCATCTTTTATGATTTTTACGGCAGTGGTTTTATTGCTGTTTTATCTCGTTCCGAAGCAAAAGCAGAAGTATGTGCTTCTTTCGGCTAACATTCTTTTCTACTGCTTTTCGGGGCTAAGCTATCTGCCCTTTATTTCCGTTACACTTCTCACCACATTTTTCTCGGGAAAGGTAATGGGCGGGATTTACGAAAAGGAAAAGGAGCTTCTGAAGCTCTGTCAGACTCCCGCCGAAAAGAAAGAGGTCAGAGGAAAAAGCAAGAAAAAGGCAAGAGGAGTCCTTCTGCTCGGCCTGGCTGTTTCCGTAGCGCTTCTTGTAGTATGTAAGTACACGGGCTTCATTCTTACCAATGTTAATTCTTTTATGAGCCGTTTCGGCTTAGGAGAGATAACAGTTTTTAAAATGGTGCTGCCTTTGGGTATTTCGTTTTATACCTTTATGGCAATAAGTTATGTTCTCGACATTTACTGGAAAAGATATACAGCGGAAAAGTCGCTTCTGAATTATGCTCTTTTCCTTACATATTTTCCGCACGTCGTTCAGGGTCCCATTGACCGCTATAATAAAATTAAAGCACAGATGCCCGATGAAGGTATTTCCTTCGATGCCGAAGCAGTCACAAAGGGTGCACAGCTCGCTTTATGGGGACTTTTCAAAAAACTTGTTATCGCTGACAGACTCGGTATTTTCGTCAATGAGATTTACGGCAATTACACAGAATATGAGGGTCTCGTAATAATCATCGCTACAGTGCTTTATTCGGTGCAGATTTACGCAGACTTCTCAGGCTGTATAGACATAGTTTCAGGTGTTTCTGAGATGTTCGGCATAAAGCTTGCCAAAAACTTCGACCACCCCTATTTCTCGAAGACTATGCCTGAATTCTGGAGAAGATGGCACGTTTCGCTTGGCGAATGGTTTAAGGATTACATCTTCTATCCCGTTTCCGTAAGCAAGCTCGTTAAAAAGGTTAAAAAGAACCCGAAATCGAAAAAAGCAGGTGAGCTTTTTGCTTCCTGTTTCCCCGCCTTTGTGGTATGGATGATAACGGGTATATGGCACGGAGCGTCCTGGGGATTTGTCACCTGGGGTATGTTCCACGCAGTGCTGATTATTTCCGGCACTGTTTTCGCTGAAATGAACAGCAGTATCAACAGCCGTCTGGGCATAGATGAGGAAAGCTTCAGCTGGAAGCTCTGGCAGATGGCACGTACCTTTATTCTTTGCTGTATCGGCAGAGTATTCTTTATCACCAACGGTCTGTCCGAAGCCTTCAGCATTTTCGCAAGAGCCTTCAGCGGAGCTCATTTCGAGCATATAGCCGAGGATGCACTTTACAGCTACGGCCTCGACAAGGATAATTTCTTCTTTGCATTAGTTTCGATTTTCGTTCTCTGGGCAGTGGATATGCTTCAGGAAAGAATGAAAATCCGTGACACACTGCAGAAACAGAACATTGTATTCAGATGGTCTGTAATTTTTATCGGCATATTTGCTGTCATCATTTTCGGTATCTACGGACCCGGGTTTGACCAGAGCAGCTTTATATATGAACAATTCTGATAAAAGAAAAGGAGCAAAAAACCATGAACGAACTTTTAAACGTATTAAAGGAAGCATACCCCGACATTGATTTCACTAAGGAAAAGAATCTCATTGATGACGGTATTCTTGATTCCGTGGGTATGGTAACACTTATTTCTCTTATCGAGGACCATTTTGACATTTCCGTTACTATGGAATATATTCAGCCTTCATATTTTCAGTCCGCTGAAACTATGTGGGAAATGATTGAGGAGTTGATGTAAAAATGAAAAAGAACAGAAAGTTAATATCTATTTTGCTCGGTCCTATACTGTTTTTACTTTGTTATTTCTTACTGCCCGCTGATGTATTCACCACTGCAGCTGCCAGAGGCTCCATAGGTATGGTTTTATGGATGGCTCTGTGGTGGGTTACAGGTCCCGTTGATTATGCGGTAACTGCATTTTTGCCTATAGCTGCGAATGCTGTGTTCAATTTTGTTGATATGTCAGCGGTTATATCAAACTATTCATCAGAAACCATTATGCTGCTTCTCGG
>JAZTZH010000010.1:0-10928 GCA_045637365.1 Acutalibacteraceae bacterium | reverse complement strand
GCGACTGTCGGACTGACGGTACTTAAGGAGTCGAAGCGTGTGGTGACATCAGGCACCACAGGGTAGACAAAATATCTGTGCGTTGAGGGAGCTAAGGCAGCGATTTTTCTGTACTGCTTTCAGTAAAAGCACTCTGTACGCTCACTCTTTCGGTAAGGCTAAACATAGAACTATAGATAACGGTAGTCTTAAAAGGCTGTTTACTTATGAACTGCAGACTAAGGGTGAGCTGTAAAGGAAATGTATCTCTCATTCCGTTATCGTGTTCGGATTGGTTTTCCATTAAAAAAGAATGATTTTGGTTACTTTTGTCGAAACAAAAGTAACTCTGCGAAGCTATGCCGACTGAATGTTTCCTTGAAACGAAGAAACCTCTCCGTCAACCTTATGGTTGCCAGCTCTCCTTTCAGGCGAGGCATTAGATTTTTAACTGAAACAAAAACTCTTTAACCGCACCGCAGAAGCGGACGACGATGGTCGCCCCTACGGGTTAAGGGAATAAAAGTAACTCTGTAAAGCTCTGGCGATTAATTGTTTCGTTGAAACAAAGATAATAAACTGTACAGCTATATTCAGAGTATGACACAAAAAAATAAAAAGCAACCACCGCTGAGTGATTGCTTTTAACTTAATGTTTTTTATTACACTTTGTTTTCGTCAAAGTCAATAACGATATTTTCTTTGGTCGGTGTGAGCTTTGTCAGCTTGACTCCTGCGGCTTCGAACATTCTTTTGGAGGCTCTTGTTGACATGGTTTCCGCATACTTGTCGGAAAGGTAAACTACCTCTTTAATACCGCTCTGAATGATAGCCTTGGCACATTCGTTACATGGAAAGAGTGCTACATAAATACGGCAGCCCTCAAGGTTGATACCACGGCAGTTAAGAATGGCGTTGAGCTCTGCATGGCAGACATAGGGGTATTTAGTGTCGTAGGCATCTCCTGTTCTCTCCCAAGGGAAGCAGTCATCACTGCAGCCGCTGGGGAAGCCGTTATAACCTACGGACATAATACGGTTTTTGTCATTTACGATACAGGCACCTACCTGCGTGTTCGGGTCTTTACTTCTGTAGGAGGAAAGCATAGCTATTCCCATAAAGTATTCATCCCAGGATAAGTAGTGAGTTCTTTTAGGCATAATTAAAGTCCTCTCTTTTTCTTCGTTTTTATCCTTCAAGTCCACGGTAATAAAGACCGCGGGTATATTCGCCTTTGACAGCCTTACCTTTACGGTAGGCATCGAGTATAGCTTCACACACTTCCTTTTTTTCTTTAGTAAAATAGAAAGTAATGAAGTCAAGATTTTCGATTTCGCTGAGTCTGTCACCTAAATAGATGGGTTGTGAGTTGAGAATCTCACTTGCGCCGAAATGACAGACGACAGGGAATTTCATATTTTTTCTGTCGGTGAGAAATTTGTTGCTTTTACAGTCGGTACAGTCTGTTCCGTTTTTCACTGGACAGTTTCTCGTGAGCATAAGAGGGAGTCTGCCGTAGCCGATTATGCCTCTTTTAACTCTTCCGCCGACCTTCGAAAGTTTTTTTAGTGTCAGTTCAGGTGACAAGGTAATTTCCTTTACACCTGAACCCTCTAAAAAGTCAACGGAATGGCTGTTGAAAACATTCATTGAAAAACCTGTGTGAACGGTGAAGCCATGCTTTTTCGCCAGGGCAAGAGCGTCTAAAGTGGAGCAGTAGGCGATGTTAATTCCGTATTCCTTCGCTCTTAAGAGATACTTTTCCACGAGCATTTCGTTACCGAAAATACCTCTCGGCACCTCAATTCCCACATTTACAGGGAGTTTTTTTACGTTTTCCACGAAGTTTTCCTCAGAATTCAGCGGAATATATAAGTTTTCCACATTGTCGAGGTTTTCGGGAAGCTGATTTGCTCGGGCGATTCTTATGTTATATTTCAGCGAAGCTTCAGCTTTATATGGAGCCGTTTTTATGTCTATGTCTGTAAAGTTGTTTAACTTTACAGATGAAATGGCTTTTTCCAGCTCTGAAAGTGCTGTTCTGCGAAGATTATTTATTGCACTCGCAGGAACGATAAGTCCTTCGTCCAGATCGATTTCAGTATTTTCTGCATAAAACTGTGTGCCGCCGCATTTGGATATTCTTTCTGTGAGTGCTTCCTTTGAAAGAGGCTTATTGAGAGCTTTTTCGGGGATACATTCCTCTTCGACATAAACGGTTTTACCCATAGCCGAGGCTGAAAGGGAAATATTTTCGCCCTCGATGACCGTCAGATAAAAGCTTACAGGGATGCTTCCCTGTTCCTTTTCGTAGAGTCTTGAAAGGTCTTTGAGCACCTGATTGGTGGCAGAGGTGACATCCTCTTTCTGTCTTATACCGAACATTTCTCTTCCTCGTCTGTCAGAGAAGTAACCGTCGGTGAAGCCTGAACGTGAGAAAACTGCACGGAGATTTGAAAGGATTTCTTTATCTTCCTTTCCGTCGAGGGTGCTTCTGATGGCTGTGACAGCCGCCGCCACATATTCTGGGCGCTTCATTCGTCCTTCGATTTTCAGAGAATCTATGCCGATTTCTGTAAGCTCTTCTGCTCTTTCGATAAGCGATAAATCCTTGAGACTTAAATCGTTACCCGTTCCGTTTTCCGCACAGAAGGGGAGACGGCAGGGCTGAGCACAAAGGCCACGGTTACCGCTTCTTCCGCCGAACATACTGCTCATATAGCACTGTCCCGAAACGGACATACACAGAGCGCCGTGAATGAAAATTTCTATTTCTATATCGGAGCGGTCTTTTATGCTTTTGATTTCTTCCTTCGTAAGCTCACGGGGGAGGACAGCACGGGAAAAGCCCATTTCACTCAGAAGCTTCATACCTTGTTTGGTCTGTACGGACATCTGAGTGGAGGCGTGTTTTTCCAGAGAGGGAGCCACTCTGTTCATAAGAGAGGCGAGGCCCAAATCCTGCACGATAACCGCATCGGCACCCCAATCACAGATGCGTTTTACTGTTTCCAGTGCTTCCGGTATTTCCTCGTCGGAAATGAGGGTGTTCATCGTAATATGTACTTTAACGCCGTGGCTGTGACAGTAAGCGACGGCGTTTTTTATTTCTTCATCACCGAAATTATCGGCTTTTATTCTTGCGTTGAAGTTTTTGCATCCCATATAGACTGCATCGGCACCTGTACGCACGGCGGCATAAAGAGAGTCGGGAGAGCCAACGGGAGCGAGAATTTCAGGTCTTTTCATCGGTTATTTACCTGCGGAGTCAAGGACAGCTTTGAGTTCTGCCTTGAGTCTGCCGTTTTCGAGACGGAGCTTCTCTGTCTCTTTTTTGAGAGCCTCAGCTTCGTGTCTTGCCCAGTCGGCCTTACTTTTAGCATCGGATGCATCGTCAAGATAATCCTTTATCTGTTCACGGAGTCTGTCGGCAGTTGCCACGGCTTTTTTACATTCGTCGGCATAATCGAGAGCCAGAAGAACAGCCGCCTGAGTGGTGGAAATGCTCATATTAGCCTTCATAATCTTAGAGAAGGCAGCGTCAAGCTCTTTTCCGAGTCCCTGCACATACTTTACATCATCCTCGGCTAAAATGGAATATTCAGTACCGCCGATAGAGAGTTTTACTTTATTTACTGCCATATTACTCATCCTTTCTTCTGAGAAAAGTCTATTCTTAATTATTATACATTAAAAGAGTCGGATAATCAAGATTAATTTATTCTAAAAAATGTTTGCTTTTTTGTGCATTAGGTGGTATAATAATATGGTTACAAGAAGGAGGGAGAAAATGCTCTCTCGTTTTTTGATTTTAAAGGAGGCGATACACTTGGATACTGTAAAGGCATTACTGGCGGATTTATACGCAAATCCGAGTGTACAGTATGCTCTGGATGCCATAATAAAAATGGTGCTTACGGTGTTTTTCAGCGGTCTTATCGGATATGAAAGAGAACACTCCCACCGACCTGCCGGTTTCAGAACACATATTCTCGTGGCTGTCGGTTCTACTTTGGTTATGATGACTTCGGGTTTCGTATTTAATGAATATGAGGGCCTGACCAATTTCGACCCCACAAGACTCGGTGCACAAGTAATCAGCGGTATCGGTTTCCTCGGTGCAGGTACTATTCTCCGTGAAGGTTTCAGCGTTAAAGGTCTTACCACCGCCGCATCTCTGTGGGCAGTTTCCTGTATCGGTCTGGCTGTAGGTGCGGGATATTATCTCGGTGCACTGATAACCACTCTGTTTATTTACGCCACACTTAATACTCTTAAAAGGTTTATCGCTAAAGGTAATCCTTCGAAGAATCTTTACATCGAAGCGGAGAATCTTTCCAGACAGGCTTCGGATATAGGAGAGATAATAAAGCGCTACGGCGGTTCGCTTCACACATTAGAGGTTCTTTATGCTGACAGTGTGTCAACCAAAAGAAAAAGTGACTCCATCGTTATGAAGGCGGTTATCTTCCCGAAGGACGAGGAAGGACTTAATATGACCGTTTCGGCTATCAGAGCTCTCGACGGTATCAGAGATTTATATATTGATTGAATTTAACCCTTTGACTGAGAATTTTTGGTCAAAGGGTAAGTTTTTTCCAGGTGGATTTATGCACCTTTACTCTTTACAAAATTTCGACAAAATGATACTATAAATGTAATAAAAATAGGAGGAATAAAAATGAAACTCTATTATGACATCAAAGACAAGCCTAAATTCCCGAATCTGATTATTTATGCCGTTCAGCAGCTTCTGGCTATTATGGCGGCGACACTCGTGGTACCCATCATCGTCGGTAACGGTATGCAGCCTTCTGCCGCACTTTTCGGCGCCGGTGTAGGTACTCTGATTTATGTTCTTTTCACTAAGGCATCATCACCTGTTTTCCTCGGCTCTTCCTTCGCATTCCTCGGCTCTATGGCGGCTGCTTTTGCAGGTGCTGTTTCCGCTCAGGCAGGATATGCAGGTATTATCATCGGTGCATTTTTTGCAGGTCTCGTTTATGTAGCTCTTGCTCTTATCGTAAAATTCGTCGGTGTTAACTGGATTGACCGTCTTATGCCCAAGCAGGTTATCGGTCCCACAGTTGCTATCATCGGTCTTTCTCTGGCAGGTAATGCAGTGGGCGATCTTCAGAAGGGTAAATTTATGATCGATGCTGTTTCTCAGGTTATTCAGGATGGACAGATAGTGGAGGTTACTAACAAGGTTTCTTCTGCAAGTCCTCTCGTAGCTGTTGCCTGCGGTCTCGTTACTCTTTTCGTAACTATGATCTGTGCCACCTACGGTAAAAAGTCAGTTAAACTTATTCCCTTTATTATCGGTATTCTTTCCGGTTATGCTGTAGCCGCTGTTCTTACTTTTATCGGTATCAAGACAGGCAATGATGCTGTCAAGCTTATCGATTTCAGCGTTTTCTCAGGTATCAGTCTTTTCACCGTTCCCGAATTTACCTTCCTTACTGCTATGAAGGGTATCAAGGAAATCGACGGCGCATACATCGGCACTCTTGCCGCAGCATACCTTCCCGTAGCTTTCGTTGTATTTGCTGAGCATATCGCTGACCATAAGAACATTTCTTCCATCATCGAAAAGGATCTTCTTAAAGAACCCGGTCTTCACAGAACTCTTCTCGGTGACGGTGTCGGCTCTATGGTAGGTGCTTTCTTCGGCGGATGTCCTAACACAACCTACGGTGAATCAGTAGCATGTGTGGCTATTACGGGTAACGCATCAGTTTACACCATCATCACTGCCGCTGTCGGTGCTATTCTCATTTCATTCTTTAGCCCCTTCGTTGCTTTCGTTGACTCCATTCCTTCTTGCGTAATGGGCGGCGTATGTATGGCTCTTTACGGCTTTATCGCTGTATCAGGTCTTAAGATGATAAAGAATGTAGATCTGGAAGAAAACAGAAATCTTTTCACAGTTTCAGTAATTCTTATCGCAGGTATTGGCGGTCTTACCCTTTCCTTCGGTAACATCACCATTACATCCATCGCCTGCGCTCTTATCCTCGGTATCATTACTAATATCGTACTCGGAAAGAAAAAGGCATAATTAAGTCAAGATAAAGAATAAACTCCCTTACACGGATTAAAGTGTGAGGGAGTTCTTACTTTTAAAGGCTAATATATTTTTATATTGACAATAACTTTAATGTGTTATACAATGATAAAGACAGTTGTGTTAAAAATTATTAATGCAATTAAAGAATTATTCAAAGGAGGATAATAAGATGAAAAGAAGTTTAAGAAAGGCAATAATGCTCCTCGTAGCTGTGATGGCTCTGAGTGTGTGCTTCGTTTTCGGGGTAAGTGCGGAGACAGAGTATACAGAGGGGTATTACACTTATGTTGTCGAGGACGGTAATGCGATTATTACCGAAGTTGATAAATCTATCCACGGATATGTTGTAATACCCGGTACTTTAGGCGGATACAAAGTAACAGAGATAGGTGATAGTGCTTTTGCTGAATGCTTTTCAGATTACGGTTTGGAAACAGATCCTGATTATGTGGTGGAACTGGGTTATGTAGCTATACCTGAAGGTGTTACAAGAATCGGTAACGGTGCATTTTTTGCTTGCCAGTATTTGCAAGGTGTATCAATTCCGTCAAGTGTCAAGGAAATAGGTAATAGTGCCTTTGCAAAATGTGTATATCTCGGAGAAATAATAATACCTGAAGGAGTTGAATCTATAGGAGATGTTGCTTTTTCACAGTGCTTCTGTCTTCAGTACGTTAGTTTACCGGACAGCTTAATAAGAATAGGCAGAGAAGTCTTTTGGGATACTCCGATTTTATTAGAGGAGTATGCCGGAGCTTATTATATAGGTAATCATATCATAGCCTTAGATCGTTCGTTCCGTGGAGATTTTAAAGAAGGTGTAAAGGGTATTGCTGACTATGCCGCTGAAGTTAATCACGGCGGTCATCCTGATATGGGATATAGAACGGTTCTTGAACTGCCTGACAGTATGACTTACCTTGGTACAAGATCACTTTGGATAGCAGGATATATAAGAACTATTTGTTTTCCGGATAGTCTGAAAAGAGTAGCTGATGAGTGTCTTTTTGGTGCTTTAATAGATCCTACTTATGGTAAAGGTGAAGATCCGTTAGTTTGGTATTATTACGAAGGAACAGAGTCAGAGTGGAAGGAAATTTCAGGTGGGACTCCGTTTGGTAATACAGCGGAAAATGAAAGAATAAGATTCGAATATAAAAGTTCGCATGAACACGATGTAATAACCCGAAAATATAAGAATCAAGCTTATTGTGTGAATCTTTATTGGGAAGAAAACATTTGTGATTGCGGATATGTTTACTATACTGTTGCTGATCCTACAGGAGAACATGAGTTTATTTATAAATATTCTACTCCTCTCTGCGAACTGACGGAAGATACTACAGTTTTTGTAAATGTATATTGTAGTGCTTGCGGCGAGTTTATGTACGGTATGGAAGAAGTTGTGTCTCCTTCAGATCATATTATGTCCGACTGGGAGCTCACTGCTGAATCCACCTGTGGTAAAGCTGGCAAGGAAACACGCTACTGTACTTATGGCTGTGGCTACAGTGAAAGCAGAGATCTTGAGACAGTTCCTCACTCTATGGGTGAATGGTATGTAGTAGCAGCGCCGACCTGTTCAAGTAACGGACAGGAAAGACGAATCTGCAGTGCCTGCGGATATCCTGAAAACAGAGAAACCGAAAAAGTGAAGCACAATATGTCTTCATGGACAGTAGACTGGGAGGCTTCCTGTATAAGCACAGGCCGAGAAAGCTGTCGCTGTCTGAACGACTGCGGATACACTGAAACCAGAGAGACAGAAAAAACTTCTCATACAATGGGCGAGTGGTCGGTTGATCATCCTGCTTCCTGCTCAGACAGAGGACGTGAAATCCGTCGCTGTACATATTGCAACTATCCTGAATATAAAGATATTCCGGCTACAGGCCACTCTATGGGTGAATGGATGGAAATGTATCCTGCTACCTGCACAGATACAGGCACTATGTATAGAAAATGTTCTACATGCGGATATGAAGAATACAAGGACATCAAAGCTACCGGTCATAAGGATACAGACGGTGATGGATACTGTAATGACTGCGGTGAAAATATAGCAGTAGCTAACTGTAAATGTAACTGCCATAAGGGCGGTTTCTCAGGCTTCTTCTGGAAAATTCTCCGTATTTTCTATAAGCTCTTCAAAACAAAAGAGTTCTGTGTCTGCGGTGTAGCTCACTATTAATTAAATAATACCATCTATCAGAGACTGACCTTCGGGTCGGTCTCTTTTTTGCCTTTCCTTGTTTTACAAGGGAGCTGATTACCTTCACTGCGGACACAACACGTTGTGTCCCTACGGTTTTTGTTGATTTTCGCTATCTTGCTTTATAGCTTTAACACGTTAATACAAAATACACAAAAAAGTGCAGAATTATTTAGGCATTATTCTGTCTTGACTTTAGCACGGTAAAGTAATATAATAAGTGTTAATATTCATAAACATAATGAATATATGGAATTATTTAAGAGGTGTTTTTTATGAATCGTGTATTCAATTTTTCAGCAGGTCCTTCTATGCTTCCTGTTTCCGTGCTTGAAAAGGCGGCTTCAGAAATGCTCTGCTATGAGGATTCGGGTATGTCCGTTATGGAAATGAGCCACAGAAGTCCTGTTTACGATAAGATTATCAAGGATGCCGAGGCTCTTCTCCGTGAAATAATGGAAATTCCCGATAACTATAAGGTGCTCTTTTTACAGGGCGGTGCTTCGACACAGTTTGCCGCAGTACCCCTTAATCTTATGAATAAAAATAAGAAGGCTGATTATATCCTTTCCGGTCAGTTCTCCACCAAAGCTTACAAGGAAGCACAGAAGTACGGTGACGTAGTGGCTGCCGCATCCTCAAAGGATGATAACTTCTCACGCATCCCCGAAACTACAAAAGAGTCCTTCAGACCCGATGCAGACTATGTGCATATCTGCTTTAACAACACAATCTACGGTACAAAGTTCGGTTATATCCCCGATACAGGTGACATTCCTCTCGTAGCCGATATGTCATCATGTATCATTTCCGAGCCTGTGGATGTAAGTAAGTTCGGTATGATTTATGCAGGTGCGCAGAAGAATATGGCTCCCGCAGGTCTTACCATCGTTATCGTCCGTGAGGATCTTATCGGTAACGCAAGAGAAGACACACCCGCTATGCTTGACTATAAGCTTATGGCTGATAATGACTCAATGTATAACACTCCTCCCTGTTACTGCATCTATGTGGCAAAGCTCGTTTACGAATGGATCAAATCTCTGGGCGGTCTTACAGAAATGAAGAAGCTCAATGAAAAGAAAGCAGCACTCCTTTATGATTATCTTGACTCACAGGATTACTACATCGCACCTACAGAAAAGGACAGCCGTTCCATGATGAACGTTACCTTCGTTACAGGCGATGCAGACCTCGATAAAAAGTTCGCTTCCGAAGCAGATAAGGCAGGACTTAAAAACCTTAAAGGTCACAGAAGTGTCGGCGGTATGAGAGCATCCATTTATAATGCTATGCCTTATGAGGGCGTAGAGGCTCTCGTTGAGTTTATGAAAAAGTTCGCCGCAGAGAATCCCAAGGCGTAAAATTAAGGGGTGAAAGATATGAAAACAATTAAAACTATGAATAAAATCGCTGCCATCGGTCTCGATGAGCTTAATAAGGAGCTTTTCGAAATCAGCGACAGCATCGAAAATCCCGACGGTATTATGGTGCGTTCTGCTTCTCTTCACGAGATGGAGTTCGGTGATAACCTTAAGGCTATCGTACGCTGCGGTGCAGGTGTAAATAATATTCCTCTGGATAAATGTGCAGAGAAGGGTATTATCGTTTTCAATACACCCGGTGCCAACGCAAACGGTGTTAAGGAGCTTACCATCGCTTCTCTTCTTCTCGCATCGAGAAAGGTAGTTGACGGTATCGAATGGGCTAACGGTCTTACCGAAAATGTAGCTAAGCAGGTAGAAAAGGGCAAGAGTGCCTTCGCAGGCTGTGAAATTCAGGGTAAAACCCTCGGTGTTATCGGTCTGGGTGCTATCGGCGGTCTCGTGGCTAATGCAGCGAAAAGTCTCGGTATGAAGGTTTTAGGCTGTGATAATTTCCTTACAGTCGAAGCAGCATGGCATCTTTCGAGATCCATCAGCAAGGCATCAAGCTATGATGAGATTTATGCTAATGCAGACTATATCACACTTCATATCCCCTCAAATGAAAAGACAAGAGGTATGATTAATAAGGATTCCATCGCAAAGATGAAGGACGGAGTAAAGATTATCAATCTTTCCCGTGCAGACCTTGTAAATAATGCAGATATCAAAGAAGCTATCGAAAGCGGTAAGGTAAGCTGTTATGTTACCGACTTCCCCACAGAGGAAACCATTAATGTTCCCGGCATCATCACTACTCCGCATCTCGGCGCTTCCACAGCTGAGTCCGAGGATAACTGCGCTGTTATGGCAGCGCATCAGATAGAGGATTTCCTTCTCAACGGTAACATTAAAAACAGTGTAAACTATCCCGACATTGAAATGGCTGTGAGCGATGGAGGAAGACTGCTCGTTCTTCATAAGAACCTGCCTAATATTCTTTCTTCTATCACTTCTCTTATTTCTGAGCAGGGTATTAATATCGACCATATGGCTAACCGTTCCAAAGGTGATTATGCCTGCACTCTCGTTGATACACCATCACACCTTGATGATGAAATCGTAGAAAAGATTTCACAGGGCGAAAATATCATCAGAGTAATTAAGTTTAACTGATAAGCAAATGATTTCAATAACCGTTTCTGTAAAAGGGAACGGTTATTTTTTTTGTGACGGAAAGGCAGTTCTTTTCAGTAAGGTGGCGGTAACGGGGGGCGGCGGGCCAAGCGACCGCAGGCGGTCA
>JAZTZH010000009.1:0-5438 GCA_045637365.1 Acutalibacteraceae bacterium | reverse complement strand
TAGGTCTGATGCGAAGCTTCTCACCGACGTGAATAGGATGAAAATACTGCTTCCAGTTGTTTTCCCACTCTTCGTTTTTACATTCATTGAGAATGATTTCATTTTCTATTCCCTCAGCTGTAAACCGTTCACGGAGGAATGCTACTGCCTCAGCAGGATTTTCCTCAGGTGAAATGTAGATATGTACTATAGCCTTCGATCTGTCCTTTTTGAGAAGGTCTTCATCAATAAGATCTATATGTGCTATCTCCCAGGCTTCCGCTTCAAGTTCACGGTAATCCTCAATATAGATACCGTAAGGAACAACCATCGAGGCGATATCCCCTGCTTTTTCAATATCGTCAGCATTTACGCTGATTTTTACTTCGGTCCAGTCACTCATATTAATTCTCCTTTTTTAGTATTACGAAACCGAGAGCTGAAAGCTTAACGCTCTGACCTAACATACCGTCTCCGAAAATTGCCTTGGAATTATACCAATGCTGAGGTAGATAGTAATCGATTTCGTGTTCATTTCTGTTTATTATTACTAATATACTGTCTTTTCCGTCTCTTCTTTCATAAGCGAGACAGCCAAGCATTTCAGATACAGTAGTATATTCCCCTTCTTTAAGACAGGAGCAGTCCCTTCTGACCTTGCCTAAAGAGCGGTAAAAATCTGTCAATTCCTTACGTTCTCTGCCCCAGGGATAACAATAGCGGTTAAAAGGATCCTTATAGCCTTCCATACCAGCCTCATCACCGTAGTAAAGAGAAGGAACACCGGGAAGCGTATACTGAATAACTGCGGCAAGCTTAAGAAGCTTTACTCCGTATTCATACTGCACTGGAGTAAGATGAGTCTTACTTTGCCAGGATCTGTCTCTGTATTCACAGCTTTCACCTGCGAGCTGTGTTATGGCTCTCATAGTGTCGTGGGTGCCTATATGATTCATAAGGACATCGATGACACATTTCGGATAATTTTCAAGTATGGTTAAAATTTTATCTGAAAAGCCTTCAACCTTACCTGTTCTGATAAAGGAAATAATCGCATCAGCAAAGGGATAATTCATAACGGAATCGAGCTGTTTACCGCCAAAATAACGGCGTCTCTGACCATAGCTGAACTTGTTTGAAGCATCTTCCCACACCTCACCGAGTACAAGTGCCTCGGGATTTTCCTCTTTTACCGCTTTTCTGAATCGGTCAAGAAAAACATCGGGGAGCTCATCAGCTACATCGAGTCTCCATCCTCTTACACCGGTACGAAGCCATCTTCTGGCTATACCGTTTTCGCCTGTTATAAAATCAAGAAAGCCGTCAGACTCCTCGATAACCTCGGGAAGAATACTGATACCCCACCAGGAGTGGTAATTATCGGGGTGGTTAATGAATTTATACCAGCTGTAATAGGGTGACTTTTCCGACTGATAAGCACCGATGGAGTTATATCTTCCGTACTTATTAAAGTATATGCTGTCATCACCCGTATGGCTGAACACACCGTCAAGAATAACAGATATACCCTTTTCTTCAGCTTTTTTACACAGGGAAATAAGGTCCTTTTCTGTTCCGAGAAGAGGATCGATTTTACTGTAGTCCGATGTGTCATATCTGTGATTACTCTGAGCTTCAAAAATCGGATTAAGATAAAGACAGGTTACACCTAAGGACGATATGTAATCGAGTTTTTCTTCGATGCCCTTAATATCTCCCTGAAAGTAGTCATTATTGAGCACCTTACCTTCTCCGGTAGGCTTCCATTCAGGTTCTCCGAAAATATCGTCACGAAGCTTTCTGTCCACAGGTACATTATCTTTTTTAATGCCCGAAAAATAAAATCTGTCAGGAAAAATCTGATAGAAAAGTCCGCCCTTGAGCCAATCGGGCGTAGAAAAATTCTTACCGTAAACCGTAAGCTGCCAATCCTCATCGCCTGCTGAAACCTTACCGAGACAGTTGCCGCTGTGTCTTATGAAGCTCCTGCCCCATGAGGTTTCATATTCAAAATGATAAAAATAAATATCAGGCTCTTTTGCCGTATAGCCGACTGCCCACCATTCCTCTTGCTCACCTTCCATAGAAAGCCATTTCATAGGAATATATTCATAGTCGCCACTGTCACTTTTTATTACAAGATCAACATATCTTACACCGAAGGAGCGAGGCATAATAACCTTAAAAACTACATTCTCCCCCTGCTTCAGAGCGCCGAATTTACTTTTATGAAGAGTATTTCGTGAATTAAAAGGAATAAAATCCATAAAGCACATCCTTTTAGATGGTTTAAAAGTTCTAACTTAATAAATCAAACATATAAATTTATCAAAGAAATAATGATTGGTGGATAAAAATATGTTTATAGTTTCCGTAAAATCTGATAAAGCAATTAAAATAGCTGTCTGTTTTCTTCTCGTATGCGCTCTTTCCGTAGGCGGAATAATTTATGTCATTAAAGACAATGCTCTTCCGGCAAGTAATATGGGAAGTATTTCAATGCGTGCCGAAACCCACGCTGACAGAATGACCTTTTTTTCTCAATTCGGATGGGAGATTGACGAAAATCCTGTACAAGTAAAAGAAGTTATAATTCCCGATGAATTCGATGAAACATACGAGAAATATAATGACATACAGCGTCAGCAGAACCTTGATTTAGAAAAATACAAAGGCGCAAGAGTGAAAATGTGGAGCTATAATATTCTTAATTATCCCGGATACGAAAATACCGACGGAATAATATGCGGTAATATTTTAGTATATGAAGGTATCGTAATCGGCGGAGACATATGCTCGAATGAACTCGGAGGCTTTATGCACACCTTCTCCGGCAGTCCGTCACCGATTACAGAAGATAATCCTTGATTTCATTAATAAGACTGATTTCTACCGTAGCTTTCATATAAAGACCGTCTTCACGGTATTCCTCGTATTCAACTACGCCCTCTTTTCTTATTCTTGCCGCAACGGCACCTGCAGAAAAAGGAAGAAGAAATTCAGCTTTTCTTCTCGTAGGAGGAAGCTCTTTCAGAACAGCGTTAAGAAGCTCATCAAAGCCTCTGCCCTCAAGAGCGGAAATCATAACTGTTTTACCGAAGGTAGGCATAGAATAAATATCACCTACCAGGTCACACTTATTCATTACGGAAATGACAGGCTTTCCTGCACATCCGAGCTCCTCGAGAAGATTTTTAGTAACCTCGAGATGCTCTGCACTGTGTTCATCGGAAGCATCACAGACATTAAGAATTACCGTAGCCTGTGCCGCCTCTTCGAGTGTAGATTTAAAAGCTTCGACTAATTTATGGGGCAGACGGCGGATAAGACCTACAGTATCGACGAGCATAACCTGTCTGCCGTCAGGAAGAGTAAGACCGCGTGATGTAGGGTCAAGAGTTGCAAAAAGCTTGTTTTCTGCAAGAACACCCGCATCAGTAAGGGCGTTCATCAGAGTAGACTTACCTGCATTAGTGTAACCGACGATAGCTACTGTCTGCACACCGTCCTTTTCACGTCTTTTGCGCATCTGGTTACGGCGTTTTTCGAGATGCTCCAGCTCTTCCTGTAATTTTTGTATTCTTCTTCTGATGTGTCTTTTGTCACTTTCAAGCTTCGTTTCACCGGGACCTCGTGTACCGATACCGCCGCCAAGTCTGGAAAGTGAAGTACCCTGACCCGCAAGTCGTGGAAGCTGATACTTAAGCTGAGCCAGCTCAACCTGCAGTTTACCTTCACTCGTTCTCGCTCTCATGGCAAAGATATCGAGAATGAGCATAGTACGGTCGATTACTCTTACATTTGTAAGCTTTTCGAGATTTCTCTGCTGCGAAGGTGAAAGCTCACTGTCAAAAATAAGAATATCGACATCATTCGTCTGACAGAAAGCGATAATCTCGGCAAGCTTACCTACGCCTACAAAGGTAGCCTTTTCAGGAGCTTCCTTTTTCTGTATAACCTTGCCGACTACTTCTGCTCCGGCGGTATATGCTAACTCTTCAAGCTCGTCAATGGAGGCTTCCGCATCGAATTCACCTGTATCCACACTTACCAGAAGAGCCTTTTCCTGTTCAGTTTTATTTTCGTACATAGGCATAATATACCACCTTAAAAATTTTTTATAATACTATAAGCTTTTTCTCACATTCGGTAAGATTTACACAGCCGTCAGCCGTTACGAGAGCCATATCCTCTATTCTTACACCGAACTGACCGGGAAGATAAATACCGGGCTCAACAGTTACGATGTTGCCGACCTCGAGAACAGCCTTACTCGTGGGATTAAGCGAAGGAAATTCGTGAATTTCCACACCGACACCGTGACCGAGTCCGTGACCGAAATAATCGCCGTAGCCTGCATCAGAGATAATCTTTCTCGATACGGCATCAACATCTTTACAGCTTACACCTGCCTTTACGGCCTCAACACCTGCCATCTGTGCTTTGAGAACGGTTTCGTAAACATCTATCTGCTTAGAGGAAACCTCACCTACTGCGACAGTTCTGGTCATATCTGAATGATAAAACTCCGAAGTGGCGCCGTAGTCCATAGTAATAAAGTCCCCTTTTTCGATTTTTTTATCCGTGGGAACTCCGTGAGGAAGTGAGCTGTTTTTACCGCTGACACAGATAGTTTCAAAGGAAAGTCCGTCAGCATCGTTTCTTAGCATAAAATATTCAAGCTCAAGTGCGATTTCCTTTTCGGTTTTATCTGTAGAAATAAATCCTAATATATAATCAAAGGCTTTTTCGGCAATACGCTGTGCCTTTACTATCTTAGCTACTTCTGACTCATTTTTCTTGACTCTTATTTCATCGATAGCTCTGTCAAGTCCACCGTCACAGATAACCGAAACATCGGATACAAGCTCACTGATTTTCTGATATCTGGCAACAGTAATTCTTTCGCTTTCAAGCTCAAGCATTTTTATTTCGAGACTGTCAATAAGAGGCATAAGGTCTGCCTCCATTGATTTAATCTGCAGAACTTCATCACAGGTAGTGATTTTATTCTGTGCAGCTTCGATGTAACGGGAGTCTGTTAAAAATATAGCCTTATTCCCTGTTACTAAGAGATAGCCGTTAGATGAATGAAAGGAAGTGAAATAACAGATGTTTTCCTCACTCATAATGAGTGCAGCACTGCTTTTTTCTTTTAAATATGCTTTAAGTTTGTTAATCATAGTATTACCAGCCTTTATTAATGTGATAATGAAAAAATCACCCAAAGGTATTAAGCCCTCGGGTGATTTTTGCAATTCAATTACTTAAATTTACGCTTACGAGCAGCTTCAGACTTCTTTTTTCTTGCTACTGAAGGCTTTTCATAGTGTTCTCTTTTACGAACTTCCTGAATGATACCATCGCGTGAAGTCTGTCTCTTAAAACGTCTGAGAGCGCTGTCGAGTGACTCGTTCTCTTTAACTTTTACCTGACTCATTTATATTTCCCTCCCTTAC
>JAZTZH010000008.1:0-79225 GCA_045637365.1 Acutalibacteraceae bacterium | reverse complement strand
TGTTTTAAACGAGATGATTAATGAGGCATTTTTAGAACTCATTAATATATTTTTTAGCTCCACGAAATGCTCGGTTAATGAATGATAAAATGGATAATTATCAATTAATCTACTATTGAATTCTTTTGATATAGTTTCTATTAATTGCTTCTTCTGATAAATAGTAAATAGGTCGCACGAGCTAACTAAGATACAATAATTTTTTAATTGTCTAAAATTATTTATTCGAATAGCTTGAACGATTCCAATTTTTATGTTTTGAAAAGAATTATAGGAATCGTTTTCTGCAATATAAATATTGGCTAACGGGAAATAATTATGTGTTTTTTCATAATAAATCTTTAAATGCGGTAAAATATTTAAATATTCATCTTTAGTTATTTTATCTGCCTTTGCGGATTTCACAAACACTTTATCTTTTGTATGCATCAAATAGTTTATACCATTTATGATAAAGGGAATCGTCGGAAATGGTAAAGCAGTATCATTTATTTTAACATTAATAAACTGAGTATACTCAAGATTTAAATTTTTAAATGTAACATTGTCAAAAATTGTATTATTAAACGCTGTACCATCAAATGAAGTGTTGTCAAAATCGCACCTTTCAATAGTTGAATTGTAAAACTGCATATCCGATAATCTACAACGGTCAAAAATAATGTTTGAAAAAGATGACTCATATAAGAAGCTTTTTGAAAAACTTGCATATTTATATGGCGTGATATTTTTAAAGTTGCAATTGAACATATAACAAGATTCAAAGTTTGAGTTATCGAACACACAATTATTAAAATCAGTATCTTTAAATATAGAATCTGTAAATCCTGTGCCAGTAAAATTGCAGTTATCAAACTCGCTTCCAAGATAATATGAACGGCGTTGATTTTGATTCATATAATCCATATCTCTTTTAGGTTCTTGAGTAATAAAATATGCGTTCCTATAATAAAAGCTCTTATTTATTACATGTTCTGTTATATGTTGTAGTGCATTTTCTAACTCACAATCATTTTTAATATAATCTGTAAGATCATTCATATTAACACTCCCTATGTAAATGTCTAAGTACAACTCACAATAATTCATTGTTATTGATAGTAAATTCGAAAAAAGCAAAGGAGCTATATTACAATTGGATATAAAGGAATTAATTAAAGAAGGTTTGGGATTTAAATCGGGATCCACCAACCAAAAGTATAAAACTGACCTTATTGGCAAGGTTAGAGAAATAGAAAAAGACACACTTCCTGACGGAATTGTGTCCAGTTTTAAAGATGGTATTTATAAAACATATATCACTACTGCGGAAATATATTTATATAGAACTTTTGGCAGAGGATATAGTGAAAACAAAGGTGCTGGATGGAATGGAAGCTATGCCTCGACAGAATTTGCTGAATCGAGAATCGATGTTAAAATAAGGCTAGCATTAAAGCCTGAATGGTTTAATACAAGACTTGCAGAAGAAAAAATCCTTGTTCCTGTTGGAACGAAAATTAGTGTAGGTGTTGTAGCCCCCGCTATTCTTAATACGGGAACCGTATTAGAGGGCGGAGCTGAACAAGTATTGTTACCTATGAATTGGCCTCAATCTTGGATAGTAGGCTATAGAGAGGTGACCTCTAAACCGTTAATGGATTATCCGAATTTTTATTCAGAGTCACCTAAAGATTTCAGAGAATCGCCATTTGATACGTAACGATAGGAGATTAAAGTTGTTTGATAAAATATATAATAAAAGATTGATTAAGCACTATAACAAAGAAAAAGAATCCGGTAATGCAGTTGATAAAGTGATAGTCAAAGCTAAAGATAATAATATGTATATAATAGAGCATTTTAAGTATCCTGATGACTATGACATGCTTAGTAAAGGTGGCAAATGCTATATTATTGACAACAGAATGAGAGATGTAGGTATTTTAAAATATATGTATAAACCTAAATCTATTAATTGTCCTGCACACATGTTGTTGTGTGATATAAATATCAAAAGGAAAAACATAGGATTAGGATCTATTGTTATTAAAATATTTGAAAAACGTGCTGTTGAAATCGGAGCGCACTATATTACAGGTGAACTTAGTAGTGTAGACGAGCGAACCGAAGAAAATAAACAATTGAGAGATGCTTTTTACATAAAACATGGATATACAATAAAAGATAGAAAGATCACAAAAAAATTAATAAAATCGTAATGATACAATACAACTGTGTAGAAAATAGGAGAGTCTGAATATGATAAAGATATTAAATTGTAACAATATTGAAAGTGGAGAGATAAAAATCGAAAGCAATCATTTAAACATTAAGTATGGCTTCAATGGTACAGGGAAATCTACCGTTTCAAATGCTATTACTGCAAAGATTAATAATGATTTATCTGCACTTGGATCTTTAGTTCCTTTCAAATATAAGGAGTCTGGATCTGTTATTCCGGAAGTACAAGGTGTAGAACATTTTGGTTCTGTTATGGTATTTAATGAGGAATATGTTAATAGTTATGCTTTTCAGAAAGATGAACTGTTGAAGAATAGTTTTGAAGTTTTCATAAAAACCCCAGACTATGATGAACATATGGATAAGATAAGTGGACTATTACAAACGATACATTGCACTTTCTCAAGTGATGATACATTACAAACTCTTATCAATGATTTGCAATCTTTTGTTGATAGTTTTGGAAAAACAAAGAATAGTTTTGCAGCATCGAGTTTGTTAGGTAAGGGCTTAGGAAAAGGTAATAAGTTGAAAAATATTCCTTTAGAACTAAAAAAATATACACCTTTCTTATCCAAAACAGAATCAAATGTAAAATGGTTGAAATGGCAAATATCTGGTCGAGATTATTGGGTGGATACAGATATTTGCCCGTATTGTGCTACTAATATTTCTGACAGCAAAGATGGTATTGAAAAGATTTCACAAAGTTTTGATTCAAAAGAAATTGATAGTTTAAACAAAATTTTAGAAATCTTAGAAAAATTTAATTATTATTTTTCAGCAGATACTAAAAGAAAAATTAAAATCATTACAGATAATATTAGTGGTGTTTCGCCTGAACAAAAAAGTTATCTTGGGGAAATCAGAATACAGGCTGTAACTTTATTAAATAAACTTATTGAATTAAAAACAATAGGATACACATCTTTAAGCAATGTTGATAAAGTCAGTATGATTATTAATGACTATAAAATAGACATTAATTTTCTATCTCATTTTGACTCTGATTTTGTTAGAACTAAACTTGATGTAATTAACCAATCAATTGATGGCATTGCTGAAAAAATAGGTGAGTTGCAAGGGCAGATTAATCAGCAGAAAAATCTGATAAAAAAGACTATAGATGAATATGAAAAACAAATTAATGAGTTTTTGGAGTATGCTGGTTATAAATACTGTGTTGCATTAGAGGGCGACGCTACTGATTATAAACTTAAGTTACATCATAAAGATTATGCAGAAGAAATACCTGGAAATGAAAATCATTTGAGTTATGGAGAAAGAAACGCTTTTGCATTGGCCCTATTTATGTATAGTGCATTACACGAAAATCCTGATTTAATAATTCTTGATGATCCGATTTCTTCTTTTGATGGTAATAAAAAGTTTGCTATAATAAATATGTTGTTTATGGGTAGCAATAGTTTTAAAGATAAAACAGTATTGCTTCTAACTCATGAGTTTAACATAGTAATAGATACTATATATAATTTTAAAAATAGAATCCTTCCTGTACCTACAGCGAACTTTTTATCAATAAAAAATGGAGTTCTGTCTGAAAAAGCTATTGAAAAAGCAGATATTAAGTCATTTGTCGAAATTGCAAAAGTAAAAATAAATAGCTCAATAGATATGATAAATAAAGCGATATTTTTAAGAAGATTGCTTGAACTTCAAGGCGAAAAGGACGATAAGTGGAATCTCTTATCTTCTTTGTTGCACAAAAAAGACAAGCCTACTAAACGTACTGGGACAGAAGAAGTTTTTATGAGTTTTGATGAAATTAAGAGAGCTGAAGAAGAAATACAAGAATATATAGGGAGTTTTTATTACAGTGAACAAATTGAGCGAGTTAAAGATACTACTGTTTTAAAAGATTTATATGATAATTGTAATAGCAATTACGAGAAACTCCAAATTTTTAGAATTGTATTTGAAGACGCTGAGTTGAATGATGTAGTAAAACAGTTTATTAATAAGACATATCATGTTGAAAATGATTTTATTTTCCAATTAGATCCAGCCAAATATGATACTATTCCACAATACATTGTGGATATATGCGATGATATGATTGATACATTTGTTGCCAAAACAACAGTTGAACAATAAATATGAATGTATTTATCGCTTTAAACTCTTGAATTTGTATCTGTGATATGCTATAATAAAATAGCAGAAGGGGACAGCAACACGCAATCCTCGGCAACACAATGGCAACCAAAAATCAGACAGTCCATATTTTTAGTATAATACAACCACTCTGTATATCATGTTAGATATCACTTATACAAAACTGTTTAAGTCTTTCTTTTGAGGAGTGAGTGGGAATAATAATATTTCAGCAAATTTGATTATCCTTTCGCAACTGGATGAATCTCATCAAAAACCATTGATATAGTAATTTTGAAGACCTTGTGTCATCGGAAACGATGACCAAGGTCTTCTTTTTTTGCGCAAGAGAAACCTTGCCCACAAACATTTGGCTGTAAAGATTATGTTCTTGCTAAAACCCTCTATTTTTTAGCATATTTTAACCTTTTTCTTCTCTTTTCGTGAAGATAAATCCTTGCCAATCGCCTTTGTTTTTCTAGTTCTTTTCGGGTATGAAAACAGAAAAAACGAAAGGTTTGGACGAGAAATGTCATTTCAAAAAGTGGCATTATCTTCGCAAAAATGCAGATTAAATGCAGAAAGTAAAAGGATAAAAATTTTTGTATGTAGTAAACTAAGATGGAAATGTTGAGAGAACAAATTATCTGAAACGCCGCATTTGAGGAGAACAGAAACAGGATTACAAAATCCGGTATGGCTCAGGCTGATTTTGTAAACTTAATAACAAATCAATCGAAGGTCTGGGAGATTATCTAAAAGGATTAAATGGAGGCAAGGGCTTTTAGGGAGACAGTATAGAGTTTTATAAAATACCATGTTCGATTAACCGTAATCATTTCAGGAGGAAATCTGTTACTGCAGTGCTTCCGTTTTTTTTGTCAACAAAAACTACATCGTCGTGAAAATTTTCTTTTTGTTTTTTATGACAATTGATTACTGCAGAAAGTAGAAATTTTTATCAGTCTATGGTATAATCAGCTTGATATATAACAAGCCGAGGAGATGTAATATGAAAAACCTTATTATCAGAGACAGTGAACTTTTGCTTACACGCTATACGGAGCTTATCCGTATTTCTGCCTGTGGGAAAAATGCTATTCGTTTTCAGAGCTTTCCCGATAATAGAGTAATTGATGAAAACTATACCCTTATGCCTCAGTGTGCCGATGCGGTGATTGAGGAATATGATAACTACGTTGCCCTTACCTGTGGAACTCTCAGGGCAAAACTCGAGCCGAACGGTAAGCTGACCTTTTATGTAGGGGACAAGATAATACTTCAGGAAAAACCCGAGCTTACATTTCACAGTAATTTCCGTCATTTCGATAACAAGGGAAGCGGTCTGTGGTCGGCAAGAGTAACCTTTGAACCCAATAAAGATGAGCATTTCTTTGGCCTTGGTCATAGCTGGGACAATGAATTTGACCTGAAGGGCTCTTCAATTGATATACGTAATGTTAATGCAAAATGCACAATACCTTATGTTTACTCTTCCTTAGGCTACGGATTTTTATGGAATAATCCCTCTACGGGACTTTGTGAACTTTCAAATAACCGTACACGCTGGAGCTGTGACAGCTGTAGATTTATGGATTTTGTTGTTATGGCAGGTACACCGAAGGAGGTCTGCACTACACTTTCCGATTTAACGGGCCATGCACCGGAAATGCCCGAATGGGCGACGGGCTTCTGGCAGAGCAGACTGCGCTATGAAACTCAGGAGGAGCTTCTTTCTGTAGCAAGAAGGTACAAGGAGCTGGGTATACCTCTTTCTGCTATTGTTGCTGACTATTTTCATTGGACAGAGCAGGGCGACTATAAATTTGACCCGAAATACTGGCCTGATGTAAAGTCTATGACCGATGAGCTTCACAGTATGAACACAAGGCTTATTGTGTCTATGTGGCCTACGATAAATGAACACAGTGAAAATTACCGTCATATGAGAGAAAACAATATGCTTATGCGTACCGTTCACGGTCCGGACAGAGTTTTTGATTTTTACGGCTGGCAGAATGAAATCGATGTTACCAATCCTGCAACGAGAGAATATGTCTGGAGTAAGCTTAAGGAAAATTACATAGACAACGGCGTTGATGCTCTGTGGTTCGATGAGGCAGAGCCTGAAATTCATCCCGAGCACTTTGATAATCTTATCTGGTATAAGGGAAGAGGGGACACAGTGGCACTTCTCTATCCTTATTATTATTCTAAAATGGCTTATGACGGCTTTAAGACAATGGGAAGGGAGGATATTATAACTCTTACCCGTTGTGCTTATCTTGGCAGTCAGAAATTCGGTTCTCTCGTCTGGTCTGGTGATATAGAGTCTACCTTTGAGTCTCTCTCCTGTCAGGTCAAGGCAGGACTTAATATGGCTATGTGCGGTATACCCTGGTGGAATACGGATATCGGTGGCTTTTACGGTGCTGATATTACAAGTGACTATTTCAGAGAGCTGATTGTACGTTGGTTTCAGTTCGGTCTTTTCAGCCCTGTGATGAGGCTTCATGGCTCCCGCAACCGTCATTTTGAGCCTACTCCGGATTTAAAAGAGCCAAGCGGTGACCCAAATGAAATATGGAGCTTCGGTGAGGAAAACTTTGAAATACTTAAAAATCTCATTTTTATCCGTGAAAAGCTTCGTCCCTATATTCAGAGTCAGATGAAAACCGCATCTGAAAAGGGTTATCCTGTTATGCGACCGATGTTTTTTGAGTATCCCGATGATGAAATCTGTTATACACTTGACAGTCAGTATATGTTCGGAGATGATATTATTTTTGCTCCTGTAGTAAATCAGGGCCAGAAAGTGAAAACAGTATATATTCCTGATGGAGAGTGGATTCTTACAAAGGATAAAAAGATTTATACCAAGGGCACGTATGACATCAGTGCAGAGATTGACGAGTTTGTTGCCTTTGTAAGAAAGGGTTCAGATGTGATAGAGTGCTTCTGATGAAAACTTACCTCGAGAATTCTGAAAAAATATTGCAAATGAAATGTAAAGCATACGGTTGAAAATACAGTAAGAAATATGTTATAATCCTTTTAAGAAAAATAAATTTATAATCGTCCGGGAGGCAATTTTATGAAATATCGTGAGGATAAATACGGCAATAAGCTCTCCGTTTTAGGCTTCGGATGCATGCGCTTTAAAAAGAAAATGGGTAGAATTAATATGCAGGAAGCAGAGAGACAGATAATGTCCGCTTATAATAAGGGTGTAAATTATTTTGATACAGCTTTTATTTACCCGGGAAGCGAAGCAGCTATAGGGGAGATTTTCGAAAAGAATAATATACGTGATAAGGTTTATATCGCCACAAAGCTTCCTCCGGCACTTATGCGCAGTACGGAGGTTCTGGATAAACTATTTAATGAACAACTGAAAAGACTTCGTACAGACCATGTTGATTTTTATCTTATGCATATGATGGCAGACATCAAAATATGGGAAAGATTAAAAAGTATGGGCATCGAAAAGTGGATAGAGGAGAAAAAAGCGAGCGGCGCTATACGTCAGATAGGATTTTCCTATCACGGTAATTCAGATATGTTCTGTAAAATCGTAGACGCGTATGACTGGGATATGTGTCTCATACAGTATAACTATATGGATGAGCATACACAGGCGGGACGAAAAGGTCTGAATCACGCTTATGAAAAAGGCATTCCGGTTATGATTATGGAGCCGCTGCGAGGTGGTAGACTTGTTAATAACCTTCCTGCTGAGGCAAGAAAGATTTTCGGGGAGCATTCTGTTCAGCACACTCCTGCTCAGTGGGCCTTCCGCTGGCTGTGGAATCAGCCTGAGATTTCTGTCGTGCTTTCGGGTATGAACTCAGATGAAATGGTAGAGGATAACATCAGAACTGCATCTGAAACAGAGATTGGTGAGCTTACCGCCAGTGATGAAGAAATGCTGAAAAAAGTAGTTAGGGCTATAAATGCTAAAATGAAGGTACCCTGTACAGGATGCGGTTATTGTATGCCTTGTCCTCAGAAGGTTAACATAAGCGGAACGTTCTCCGCTTATAACCGTCGTTATTCGAACGGCAGTCTGGCAGGACTCAGGGAGTATGTGAAATGCTCTGTAAATGAATATGCGCCTGCTTCGGCTTGTATAGGCTGCGGTAAATGTGAAAGTCACTGTCCCCAGGGGATAGAAATCAGAAAGCAGTTAAAGGAAGCTGAAAAAGAACTCGAAACTCCCGTGTATATGACCGTCAGCAGGATCGCCTCAGCTTTCAGAGGAAAGAAAAAAGACGCAGAATAAATAAAATCAGCCACCGATTTTCATCGGTGGCTTCAGTTTAGCTGTTTTACTTATATCTTTGTCTGTTTGATTATGTTCTTAAGGCTTTCGGCACTCTTATGAAGTGCCCATACTTCAGCGTCTGAAAGGGGAAGCATAACCTTGCTGTGAGCACCGTTATGGCCTACGACAGTAAGAAGACTCATAGCAACATCGTCTATACCGTATTCGCCGTGAAGCATAGTGGAAACTGTCATAGTGGTGTCGATACCGCTGAGAAGACACTTGCAGATGTGGCATACAGACATAGAAACTGCATAGAAGGTAGCGCCCTTTCTTTCTATGACTCTTGCACCTGATTTTCTTACATATTCTTCGACTTCTTCGACGCTGAGATCGGGTACTACGATGCCGTCGGGTCTGATGAAGGACTTACCGTATTCCATAACGGGAACGTTTGAAATATTAGCTGTAGACCAGGGGATAACGGAAGTATCACCGTGTTCACCTAAAACATAGGCGTGTACATTCTGCTGGCTGAGTGTGAAGTATTCTGCAAGACGGCTTCTGAGACGTGCTGTATCGAGAATGGTACCGGAACCGATAATTCTTTCTTCAGGAATGTCAGAGCATTTGCAGAAAGTGTATGTAAGAATGTCGACGGGATTACTTACGATAACATAAGTAGCCTCAGGAGCATATTTTGTAATCTGGGGGATGATGCTTTTAAGAATATCGACATTTGTCTGTGCAAGGTCGAGTCTCGTCTGACCGGGCTTTCTTGCTACACCGGAGGTAATGATTACTATATCCGAGTTTTTTGCATCCGCATAGGTTCCTGCATAAATAGAACAGGGAGCACAGAAGGGTGTACCCTGACGGATGTCGAGAGCTTCGCCCATTGCCTTTTTATCGTTGACATCGATCATAACGATTTCCGAAGCAATGTTTGTTGCAGTAAGAGTGTATGCGATGGTTGATCCGACACTTCCTGTGCCGATAATAGTAATTTTGTTCATAAGAAAACCTCTGCTCTTTCTTTCGTTAATGATATTATTACAGATTTCTTTGAAAATGTCAATATTTGACGGAAAATAACATTGAAAGTTTAAGAATGTTATGTTATAATATCTCAGAATTGACGAAAAGGAGATATTAAAATGAAAATTACAGTATGTATCGGTTCTTCATGCCACATTAAGGGTTCACGTCAGGTAGTAGAGGAGCTTCAGCGTCTTATCAAAGAAAATAACGCAGGGGATAAGGTTGAACTCGGCGGCACCTTCTGCATGGGTAATTGTCAGCAGGGTGTGTGCGTTACTGTTGATGATGTTTTTCATTCGGTAACTCCGGAAACTGTGGAAGAATTTTTCTGTAACGAAGTTATGGCTAAGGTATAAATTATGATAATACAGGTTTGTGTCGGCAGTTCATGCCATATTAAGGGTTCTCCTGAAATAGTAGAGCTGTTCCAGAATGCCGTGGCAGAAAATCATCTTGATGATGAAATTACTCTTGCGGGAAGCTTCTGCATCGGTAAATGTAACCGTGCAGGCGTTACCGTGCAGATAGACGATGATGTTCACACGGGTGTCAATAAGGAGAACTTCAAGGACTTCTTTAAAGAAAATGTCCTGGATGTTTTAGCGGAAGAAAGGGGTTGACATTAATGTCTAACTGTCTTACTTTAAAAAAATCAAACTGCAAAAACTGCTATAAATGTATCCGCCACTGTCCTGTTAAGGCTATTCGCTTTTCAGGGAATCAGGCGCATATTATAGAAGATGAGTGTATTCTTTGCGGACAGTGCTTCGTCGTCTGTCCCCAGAATGCCAAACAGATAGTCGATGAAACAGAAAAGGTAAAGGTGTTTATTCAGAGCGGAGATCCCGTTATCGTTTCTCTTGCTCCGTCCTTCATCGCTAACTACGACAGTATAGGTATCAATTCTATGCGGAAGGCTCTTAAGAAAATGGGCTTTTTCGATGTAGAGGAAACGGCAATCGGTGCTACTATAGTAAAAAATGAATATGAAAGAATGCTCGAAGAAGAGGACAGAGATGTTATCATTTCGTCGTGCTGTCATTCGGTGAATCTGCTTATTCAGAAAAAGTTCCCGTCCTGCCTGGAGTATCTCGCTGATGTTATGTCACCTATGCAGGCTCACTGTATGGATATTAAAAAGAGATATCCCGATGCTAAAACTGTTTTCGTAGGTCCCTGTGTAGCCAAAAAGGATGAAGCTGACCATTATAAGGGAATCGTAGATGCGGTTCTTACCTTCGAGGAGCTTACGGAATGGATGAAGGAAGAAAAGGTTGAGCTTGAAGAAGAAATCGATTCTGAGGAATGCAGCCGTGCACGTTTCTTCCCGACAACGGGCGGCGTACTTAAAACTATGAAAGAAAAAAGCGGTTATGCTTATGTCGCCATCGACGGTGTAGAGAACTGTATATCAGTTTTAAAGGATATAGAAAAGGGAAAGATTCATAAGTGCTTTATCGAGCTTTCCTCCTGTACAGGAAGCTGTGTGGGCGGCCCTGTTATCGAAAAATATCATCACGATTCCAATATAAAGGATTACCTCGAGGTTGCGGCTTATGCCGGAAGCAAGGATTTCGTGGTAACTCAGCCTGCACCTTCTGAGTTGAGAAAGCTTATAAAATATATTGATCATAAAAATGCTATGCCGACAGATATTGAAATAGCCGGAGCTCTCCGTCAGATGGGTAAATTCAGACCCTCCGATGAGCTTAACTGCGGTTCCTGCGGATATAACACCTGCCGTGAGAAGGCGATTGCTATCTGTCAGGGCAAGGCTGAGATTTCCATGTGTCTTCCCTTCCTTAAGGATAAGGCAGAGAGCTTTTCTGACACTATCGTTAAAAACACACCTAACGGACTTATCGTTCTTAACGAAAATCTCGAGGTTCAGCAGATAAATGAAGCGGCGAGAAAGATTATGAACATCCGTTCAGCTTCTGATATTTTAGGTGATCAGGTTATCCGTATTCTTGATCCTACAGCCTTTATGAATGTAATTTCGAGCGGCAAGGATATAAAGGACCAGAGAATTTATCTTGCCGAATATAAGAGATATGTGGAACAGACCATCGTTTACGATAAGGATTCACATCTTCTCGTAGGTATTATGCGTGATGTTACTGATGAGGAGTATGAGCGTGAAAGAAAAGAAAACATCAGCCGTAAGACTATTGAGGTAGCCGACAGAGTGGTTGATAAGCAGATGAGAATTGTTCAGGAAATTGCTTCTCTTTTAGGTGAAACAGCTGCTGAAACGAAAATTGCACTTGCCAAATTAAAGGAGTCGATAACTGATGAATGATTTGTGTGCTGACATCGGATACAAAAGTATAAATCATTTCGGTGAAGAGCTCTGCGGAGACCATGTGGATGTGGTGGAAGAAAACGAAAATTCTTCTGTTATCGTGCTGGCTGACGGACTCGGAAGCGGTGTAAAGGCGAGCATACTTTCCACTCTTACCTCTAAAATCATTTCAACTATGATGGCTGAAGGACTTCCCGTGGAGGAATGTGTATCTACCATAGCTGCCACACTTCCCGTATGCTCTGTCAGAGGAGTGGCATACTCCACATTCACCATTATTCATCTAAAAAATAACGATACAGCAGAGATTATCCAGTACGATAATCCTCATGTAATCGTTATCCGTGATGAGAAAAACTATGATTATCCGAAAACAGAGCTTAACATCGGCGGAAAGAAGATTTACAGAACGCTGCTTAAGCTGCAGGAAAATGATGTTATGGTTGCTATGAGTGACGGGTGTCCTCATGCAGGTATAGGTATGATTTATAATTTCGGATGGAAGCGTGAGGATATCATTGATTTCATCGAAACTATCGTTCCTGCCGGATACACAGCAAAAACTCTTTCCACGATGATAGTGGATGAGTGTAATAAGCTTTATGCAAACAAGCCCGGTGATGATGCCACGGCGTGTGTGGTAAGAATCAGAAAAAGAGAGCCGATGAATTTGCTTTTCGGTCCTCCCTCTAACCGTGATGATGCAGACCGTATGATGTCTCTGTTCTTCTCTAAGGAAGGCAAGCATATTATCTGCGGCGGTACCACATCGTCTATTGCAGCGAAATATCTCGGTAAAGAGCTGAGAGCCACTCTGAATTTCGAAAAGAGTGATGTTCCTCCTATTGCGGAAATAGAAGGTGTCGATCTTGTAACCGAAGGTGTTATAACAGTAAACAGGGTTTTAGAATATGCTAAGGATTATCTTGGCGAAAATGAGTTTTATGAGCATTGGAGCTTTAAGCGTGACGGTGCCTCTCTCATAAGCCGACTTCTTTTCGAAGAAGCTACGGATATAAATTTCTATGTAGGCAGAGCCATAAACCCGGCTCACCAGAACCCGGATCTTCCTATTAATTTCAGCATAAAAATGAATCTCGTTCAGGAGCTTTCCGAATGTCTGAAAAAGATGGGTAAAAGAATAAAAGTAAGCTATTTTTAAGGAGCTAAAATGAGAAAGTTTGATACAAAAGTACAGTATTTAAAATATAAGGTCCTTCGTGAAGTGGCAAGTGAAGCCTGGACTGACAATACGATGAGGAATGCTATTGATATTCCGAAAATCATCGTTCCCGGTAAGACCTCCACTATGCGTTGCTGTGTATATAAGGAAAGAGCTATTCTCGGCGAAAGAGTCAAGATAGCTATGGGAGCAGGTAAGGATATTATTCAGGTTATTGATATAGCCTGTGATGAATGTCCTGCTGCAGGTTACGAAGTGACCACATCCTGCCGAGGATGTCTTGCCCACAGATGTGAGGATGTATGTAAGAAGGGTGCCATCTCCTTCGATCATAACCACGTAGCACATATAGATAAGTCGAAGTGCGTGGAATGCGGTCAGTGCGCAAAGGTATGTCCCTTCTCTGCTATCGTAAACAGAAAAAGACCCTGTCAGATTTCATGCAAGGTAAAGGCTATCAGCATAAATGACGAGAACGCAGCTTCCATCGACCAGAATAAGTGTATTCAGTGCGGTGCCTGTGTTTATCAGTGTCCCTTCGGTGCTATTACTGATAAGTCCTTTATTATTGATGTTATTGATATGATAAAGAAGAGTAACGGCAATGAGGAGTATAAAGTCTACGCTATGGTAGCACCCTCCATTTCCAGTCAGTTTACCTATGCTAAGCTCGGACAGGTTATTACAGGTCTTAAGGAATTGGGCTTCTACACTGTCGTTGAAGCGGCTCTCGGTGCTGATATGGTAGCCTATGCCGAGTCTAAAGAGCTTTCAGAAAAGGGCTTTCTTACCAGCTCATGCTGTCCTGCATTCGTACAGTATGTGAAGTCTGCCTTCCCGAAGCTTCTGCCGATGGTATCGCATAATCTTTCACCTATGGCTACTCTTGCCAAATATATAAAGGAAACTGATAAGACCGCTAAGGTAGTCTTTATCGGTCCCTGTACTGCCAAAAAGGCTGAGGCACAGCTCGAGACTGTCAAGCCTTATGTAGATGCAGTTCTTACCTTTGAAGAGCTTCAGGCTCTCTTTGACAGCCGTAATATCGACATTATGACTCTTGATGAGGATGTGCTCGACAATGCTTCCTACTATGGCAGAATTTTCGCACGCTCAGGCGGTCTTACCGATGCGGTTAAGCAGGGTCTTATCGAGCAGAAGATTGACTTCGCTCTTAAGCCTGTTGCCTGTGACGGTATCGACGAATGCCGCATAGCACTTCTTAAAAAGAGTAAAAATGCTCTCGATGCCAATTTCATTGAGGGTATGGCCTGCGTCGGCGGCTGTATCGGCGGTGCCGGATGTCTCACTCATGGTGAAAAGAATAAGGCCGAGGTTGACAAATACGGCAGAGAAGCTCTGGAAAAGAATATAACTGACGCTATCTCTGTTTTATAAATCAGATGTACGGATCTCTTTCACAGTGCGGTGAAAGAGGTCTGTTATGTTTTTACCCAGAGAAGTATTAAGCTTTGTAAAAGAGTTAACTTACATTGTTGAAAAATTTTGGGGTTATGTTATTCTAAAAGCATATAAACAGAAGGAGAAAAATATTATGGCTAAAGAAAAATCAAAAAGAACTAAAAAAGGATTACTTGTTTTTCTATCGGTGGTTATTGTTATTGCAGTTGTGGTTGCGGGGATTAATTTTATGTCGCTTCGCAATCTCGTAGAAAAAGGTGATTCATACAGTGCTGTAGAGTTTGAAAATCAGCTCGTTCCCGAAAAGGATGAGAACGGTAACTGGTGCTTTACCACTGACGGTGAATTTAAGGTTATGCACCTTACGGATATTCATATCGGCGGAGGTTTTCTTTCTAAGGGAGTGGATGAAAAAGCTCTTAATGCAGTGGCGGCTATGGTGACAAGAGAGAAACCCGACCTTGTAATCGCTACGGGAGATATTACATTCCCTGTGCCGTACAGGGCAGGAACGTTCAATAATTATAGCGGTATTAAGGCATTTGCGAACCTTATGGAAGGTCTCGGTGTTTATTGGGATGTTACTTTCGGTAATCACGATGCAGAGGCATATTCATATTTTGACAGAAAAGCAGTTTCAGAATTTTATGAAAATGAAGATTATAAATATTGTCTTTTCCAGGCAGGTCCGGAAGATGTTGACGGTTACGGTAACCATGTCATTGAAGTGAAAAACTCAGAGGGCGTCATCACCCAGGCGATAATTTTAATTGACTCTCAGGCTTATGTCAAAGATAACATAATCGAAAGCATTAAAGGTACTTACGATAATATTCATGAAAATCAGGTTAAGTGGTATGAATCCGAAATACTCAGAATGAACGCTGAAAACGATGCTGTCAGCAAAAAGGCTGTACCGGTAAAATCTCTCGCATTCTTCCACATTCCTCTTGTTGAAATGCTTGACGGATGGAGTGAATTTAAGGAAAATGAATATAAGGATACTGATGATTTTAAATTTATTGACGGTGTTATGGGCGAGGGTGGTAAGGTAGTTTACTGCGGACTTGGAGAAGATGAAATGTTCGAAAAGATGCTCGAGCTTGATTCTACAAAAGCTATGTTCAACGGCCACGATCACCTTAACAGTGCCACTTTTGAATATAAAGGAATTCAGTTCAGTTATGGCTACAGCATTGACTATTTCGCTTATTCAGGCATTGATAAGCTCGGTTCACAGAGAGGATGTACGATGATTACCTGTAAACCTGATACTTCCTTCACTATCGACAAATACAACTACTATTCCGACAGATATGATCTTGAAGGCTTTGAACGTGAAGATGTTACGATGCAGTTCGAGGATGTGACAATTCAGCCTGTAGCTGAATGAATCTGCTGATAATGTGCTGAAGGGAGAGAAAATATGAACAAATGGAATTTTTACACATCTAAAGAAATAAAACCCGAGGGCTGGCTTCGCCGTCAGCTCGAAATACAGGCTGAGGGCTTAAGCGGTAATCTTCACAAGATATGGCCCGACATACGTGATAGCGGTTGGATAGGGGGAGACCGTGAAGGCTGGGAAAGAGTACCTTACTGGCTCGATGGCTTTATTCCTCTTGCATATCTTCTGGAAAATGAAGAAATGATTGCGACGGTAAAAAATTATATTGATGCAATTGTTGCTGCTCAGGAGGATGACGGTTGGATTTGTCCCTGCAAAAAGAATAAAAGAGCAAAATACGACACCTGGGCAATACAGCTTATCTGTAAAACTCTTAAGGTTTACTATGATTGCTCAGGGGATGAAAGAATTCCCGATGTTATTTACAGCGTTCTCAGAAACTATTATGATTTTCTTAAAAGCGGGGAAATGAAGCTTTTCGGTTGGGGTAAATTCAGATGGTTTGAGACATTTATTTCACTTAACTTCTTATATGAAAAATACAACGAGGAATGGATAAAGGACCTTGCCAAGATAATCAAAGAGCAAGGCTTCAATTATGAGACGGCAGTGAAAAAATGGGAAAAGCCAAGCCATAAGTGGCAGATGGATACTCATATAGTAAATATGACTATGATGCTCAAAAGTGAGGCTGTTTCTCACGATTTGCTTTGCGAAGAATACACTGACCGTGCTGAAAAGCTCCGTCAGATTCTCGATAAGTATAACGGTACTGCATTCGAAGGCTTTACAGGTGACGAGGTGCTTTCCGGTCTTGACCCCACCAGAGGAACAGAGCTTTGCGCTGTTGTTGAGCAGATGTATTCCTATGAAGAAATTTTTGCCCACACAGGTGACAGTAAATGGGCAGAGCGTCTGGAGGTACTCGCATTTAATGCTCTTCCTGCTACTCTGAGTGCGGATATGTGGACACATCAGTATGTTCAGCAGGTGAATCAGATCGCCTGTCAGAAAACGATGATTATGGCTCCGTGGAGTACAAACGGACCTTACGCACATACATTCGGACTTGAACCTAATTTCGGCTGCTGTACTGCTAATTTCAATCAGGGTTGGCCTAAATTTGCTCTTTCGGCTTTTATGCATAAGGATGGAAAGATAATCAATTCCGTTATGCTGCCGTCTGTTCTTAAGGATGAGGGCATTTCAATCAGACTCGAAACAGATTATCCCTTTAACAATAAAATGCACTATTACATAGATTCAGAAAAGAACTTCAGCTTTGTAATCCGCATTCCTTCTTTTGCGAAAAATCTTAAGGTGAACGGTGAAACTACAGAGACTAAAGACCTCGGGTTCGAAATAAAGCCGGGTAAAACAGAAATTGAAACGGAATTTGATGCGGAGCCGTTTCTTAAAGGCAGACCGAATAATCTTTATGTTTTACAGATGGGTTCTCTTCTTTTCTCTGTTCCTGTTTCCTATGCAAGGAAAATGAAGCAGTATACCAAAAAGGGCGTAGAGAGAAAGTTCCCCTACTGTGATTATCAGCTTATACCGTTTACTCCCTGGAATTACGGTTATGCAGACACTCATTTCGAAATAAAATTCAATGGGGTAGGAGAGACTCCTTTTCTGCAGTCAGATCCGCCTGTAACCGTAAAAGCTAAAATGCAGCAAATTAACTGGGGGCTTAAATTCCCGTACAGAAGTATTGCAAGAAAAACACCTAAATCAAGAGTGCCGATAACTGAAGTACAGGAAATAGAGCTTTGTCCTTACGGATGTGCCAGACTTAGGATGACAGAGATGCCCTTGCTTAAGAAATAATATTTCCCCTGACATACTTGCCGTATAGCGGTGAGTATGTCAGGGAATTTAATATTCTGTTAACAGAGTGGAAGAATAGACTTTATATTTTGCATCACCGTGATGTGTTTCTGACAGGGTGTAACGGATTTTTCCTCGTAAAAGATTGACTTTTAGTCTGATTTTTGGTATCATTATTAAGTAGAATAAAATGGGGAAGGAGTGTATTTACGTGAAAAAGCATTTACCTGAAAAGCTTTACGATCTTATCCCTTCACAGCAGACTATGTACCTTATGGTCAAGTACAGCTTCAGTAAGCAGCTTACTCAGATACCTACATCGTTTACCGTTAATGAGAGTATTGATTTCGATGTTCTTACAAAGGCGCTCAACATAGAGTTTGAAAGAAATGACTCTTTGCGTCTGAGATATATGAAGGTCGGAAAGGATATCAAGCAGTATTTTCTGCCTTCTTTCAGAATGAATAAAGTGCCCTGCAAGTATTTCCGTAATGAGAAAGAACAGGAGGAGTTCTTTGCAGCGGATGCGAAGAAGCCTGTTTATTTCCTTAAGGATGAATGCTTCAGAATTTATTTCTTCAAAAATGCGAACGGTAATGACGGAATTTATTTCAATGTCAGTCATCTTAATATGGATGCTCTGGGTTCGATGATATTCTATTTTGACCTTATCTCCGTTTACAGACATCTTTATTACGGCACTGAAATGCCCAAGCCTCTCGATTCTTACGAGGAGTATATAAAAGAAGAGCTCGTGAGAGTGAAAAACGAAAAGAAGATGAAAAAGCATGAAGCTTTCTACAGAGAATACTTCGCTAAGGGCGGTGAGCCTTTTTATGCGGGTGTTCACGGTCCTGCTTTTCTTGAAAAAATGAGAAAAAAGAAAAAGGATCCTAATCTTCGTGTTCCCGCTGCTTATAATCCCATTTATGATAAATGTAAAATGGTAAGAGAGCATATCGGTACGGAGGATGCAGAAAAGATTATAAACTTCTGCACTGAAAAAAATATCGCACCCGAAAGTCTGTTTATGTTCGGACTTCGCTGCCATGTTTCCGCTATCAACTACCGCACAAAGGACGTATTTATGATGGCTACCTGCTCCAAGCGTTCTACTGTCAAAGAAAAAAATATGAGCGGATGTCTTATTCAGCCCATTCAGGTACGTACTATTATTGATGAAGATAAAACCTTTGCCGACGGTGTAAATGAGTACACTTATGTCAGAACTCAGCTTTACCGTCACGCAGACTATCCTTACATCACTGCCCGTGATATGTCAAGAGATATGTTCAACTATAATCTTATTCAGGGACCTGCCTGTCTTATGTTCTCATGGATTCCGGTACCCTTTGATTTAGGTGATCACGGTCTGAAAATGGATTTCAGAACCTATGACCTTGGCAGATATTTTACACCTCTTTATGTTATCTGCTCTACTGACCCCGGTGACAGAGGTTTTAACCTTAGTTATATGTACCGTGTAAAGCTTTCTGAAAAAGAACAGATTCAGGCTCTTCACGAAAATACACTCAAGGTTATTCTTGCAGGTATCGAAAACCCCGACATTACTGTCGGTGAGCTTCTCGATATGTGCCTTGAATAAAATATACTAAACTAAAGAAACAGAAAAACTTTAAGGAGAACGGAAATGACTATTCAGCACAGCAAAAAAGAAAAGAAAGAAATAGCAAAACTGAGAGCGAAACTGCACAATATGGGTCCTTGCTCCACAATCAAGGAGATGTTTGTCAGAAGTGAGGCCTTCGGTGACAGAATAGCTGTCGTGGAAAAAATTAAAAAGAAGGACGTTTGTTACACAGTTAAGGAATTTCACGACAGAGTCAGATATGTCGGAACAGCTCTTTATGAGTTGGGCCTCGGCGGTAAGCATATCAGTATCGTCAGCGAGAATTCCTATAACTGGATCGTAATGTTTTATGCTATTACCTGCGGCGGCGGTGTAGCAGTGCCCATCGATAAGGAGCTTTCAGACAAGGATATCAGTATGCTTATTTCAAAGGGTGATGCTGTAGCTCTCTGTCACAGTAAAAACTACAAAGAAACCGCGAAGCTCCATATGGAACAGGATGACCGCTGTCAGTATTGCTTTAATATGACTCCGGGTGCAAAGGCGGATGGCGGCAAATTCCTTACCGTTGATGCCCTGGCAGAAATGGGCAAGGAGCTCGTGGAAGCAGGGGACAGACGCTTTATTGATAAAGAAATTACAGGTGATATGCTCGCTGCTATCGTATTTACATCAGGTACCACAGGTACTAACAAGGGCGTTATGCTCACTCACTTTAATTTCTCATCAAATGTTGACGGACTTTTAGAGTTCCTCGGACCTGAGCAGTCAACTATGTCTATTCTTCCCATGAACCACGTTTATGAGCTTTCCTGCAGTATTCTTACAGCTATCTATATGTACGGTGTTATTTATATCAATGACAGCCTTAAGAATATTCTTCCTAACATAAACGATTTCAAGCCCACTGCGATGGCGGTCGTACCTCTCGTTCTTGAAGCCATTTATAACGGCATCTGGGCTAAGGCAGAAGCAAGCGGTAAAGCTGATGTAATGCGTAAGGCGATTAAGGTAAGTAATAAGCTTCTTGAAATCGGTATTGATATCCGTCCCATCGTTTTCAAGCAGATTAAAGAGAATTTCGGCGGTCAGTTTCCCACTATGTCCTGTGGCGGCGCCCCTGCCAGAGCAGACCATATCAAAAATCTTTCCGAGCTTGGCTTCAACATCATTTCCGGTTACGGTATGACAGAAGCCTCTCCCACCATTACTCTTCATAAAAACGGCAGAAAGAAGCCTCTGTGTGCAGGTAAGGCTTTCCCGAGAGCTCAGTTTAGAATAGATTCTCCCGATGAAGACGGTATCGGTGAAATTCAGGTAAAGGGTGACAATGTCACTCAGGGATATTATAAGGATGAAGAAGCTACAAAGGCATCCTTTACTGAAGACGGCTGGTTTAAAACAGGCGACTACGGCAGAGTCGATGAAGACGGAGAGCTTTATATCACAGGCAGAAAGAAGTTCCTCATCATCCTTCCTAACGGTGAAAATATCTTCCCTGAAACTGTGGAAAGTAACATTATGGAAAATCTTCTTTATGCCGTTGAGGTTGTCGCCTTCGAAGAAAAGGTGGAAATTCTCGGCAGAGAAAATGTAGTAATGTCTGCTGCTGTTTATGTAGATAAAAACAAACTCAAGGATATGACCGATGAGGAAATCATCGAAAAGACAAAAGCTGATGTAGCGGCATCAAACAAAGGTCAGCCCGCATACAGAAAGGTACAGAATGTTTATGTATCCTTCGAGGAGTTCGAAAAGAACTCTACCAGAAAGGTAATCAGACAGAAAGTTATCGACAGATATACAAAAACTATTGCAAAATAATTATTTTTAGGTTATTATATTAAGGAAATAAACTTAAGGAGGCTGTAAAATATGCTCGATAAAATGAGAGAAGTTATTTGCCGTTATGTTTCCATTGATCCCGAGAAGCTTACGGAAGATACCAATATCAGAAGTGAACTTGGTCTTAACTCTCTTGAACTCATCAATATTGCTGTTGCAATCGAAGATGAATTCGATGTTGAAATTCCTGACCGTGAGGTTGCTAACCTCGAAACTCTCGGCGATGCTATCAAAATCATCCAGAAGTATATGGAAGACTGATAAAGAAAAGAACTGTCCGTCAAGGGCAGTTCTTTTCTTTTGGTATTGTTTTGTTTCGTGTATTACTTTCTTGCTTTAATCTGACTTATAACGATATGTCCGATTCCTCTTGCACCTTTTCTGATGTATTGACCGAGGTTTTTATTAAAGCCTGTCATAACGGGATTTTTAAGGTCGGACTCACTCTTTCCGTCTGCCTTACCTTCTCTAACGCTTATGTTATCTCTCGTAAAGGGTGTGACGGGAGAATTGTCGGGCGCAGTGATAAGTGCTCCGTCAGCGAAGGCGCATATTTCATTTCTTTCGCTTTCGTCAAGACCGTCAGCAGACATCGGATAAAATCCGAAAAGTGCTGTTTCGCTGCTTCCGTTGTAAGAGGGGGCGATACTCTTTCCCTGAGCAGCTACGAGTGTATAAGCATCGAGAACCTGACCTTTTGCTCTGCTCCAGTGATTACGCTGTTTGCCGTAATAAGTGCCGTTGGGGTTCATTCTGACTGTTTTATCCTTTTCCAGTCTCATAGGACAGTGTGCCATAGAAGAAAGTACCTGACGGGCATTAGCCACGATAAGACCGCCTTTTTCATCGTAAAGTCCCACGAAACCGCCTGTAAGCTGGTGGTTAAAGGAGTCAAGAGAAGTGTTAAGTGGGTCACATTCGGGGAAGGACTGTGTTCTGAATGAAGATACATCGTCCATAAAGTTTCTTTTGATTACAGAGATGTCACCGTCGAGACAGGGAGTAATCTGGAAGGGGGCAGTCTCGGTCCATTTCATATCGGTAAATCTGCCAAGGGAAGAGTTTTCTGTGGAGATGGAAGTGTTTTCTGCTGTGTAGGGGTAGTTTACTGTAGTTCTTACGAAAATTCCGTCTGAGAAATCGGTTCTGAAGAAATCGAATACGAAGCTGCCTTCTTTAAGCTCATCGGGAAGATGTATTTCTCCCTCGATTCTTATGCCTTCGCCGTTGCCGCCTACAGGCAGGGGAGAGAGCTTTCTGTGAGTGAAGAAATACTTACTGTCACCGTAGGTAATGAAGGAATTAAGAAATTCTCTCGTACCGATAACTCTGCCGTCAGATACGACCTTTTCTATTGTTCCCTTTGAGGTGAAATCTATCTTTAGGCGATTTGTTTCGAGAGTGTACTTAAGCTCTCTTTCTGTTTTTTCTCCGTCGAAGGAGATTTCGATTTCGTATTTATCCTTAATTTCAGCGAATTTCATCATTATGAAAGCAGAGCTACATTCGCTGTCTGTGGCTACGGCGGTGAAGTCTTCGAGTACGTCAGCGGTCACTCTGAGAAGAGAGATGTCACTGATATTTTCTTTGATTTCTACCTGTACACTCTGCAGTGAAGTTCCATTAACATTATGAACGGTGATTTTCTCGGTTTTAGGCATAGCAGACAGCTCTTTTTCCGTTACTCTGTCACCGTATTCGAGTGCGGTTTTTTCTCTCTGAATGTTCAGTACAGGCGTGGCAAGACCGAAATGTGTGGTGGAAAGAAGGAGAATACGGTCGTCGAAGGAGGGGGAAAGAGAGTCTTTCTCACTTGTGATTTTTGACATCATTCTCGCTCTTTCCAGGCGTGTCCATATCTTTCGGTTAAAGGGCTTTTCTGACCAGGAAGCATAGCCTGTGAAGTTTCCGTCGGCAGTGTCGTGAGTGAAGTCTATTTCTCCCACAGCACCGTGATTTTCAAGATATCCGCCGGGTGTGTCGAAAACTATGTAAGGCAAATCTGCTATCTCTGTGACGAGACCGTGAATACCGTCTGTATTTGCTATCTTGCCTGTGAGAGGACCCAGATCCATAGTCTCCCAGAAAATAGCATCGGCGTCCATATTGATGAAAAGGAAAAGGTCACGGTTGATTTCACCGCTTTCCTGTTTTTTTCTAAGATCCTTTACCCAGGCACGAAGACATCCCGCATCGCACACGTCGGAATTGCTGTAGGTGGGAATAATAGTCATACTTTCACCTTTATAGGTGTAGGTGACGGGATTAAAGGCGATTTCATCGGGAAGCTTCGGTACGATGGTGCGGAAGGCGTCAAAGGGGACTGCGCTGTAGTAAAGGCAGAGTGCTTTTATGCCCAGCTCATTGTAAAGACTTACCTGAGAGGGGGTAAACATAACCTCCTGAGGACGGACTATTTTTTCACATTTGCCGAAAATATCCTGAAGACCGCTACCGTTTTCATTAGTAACGGCAAGATTTATGCTTTCACGGAATTCATCCTCGGTCATAGCGGAAAGAGCACCGTTATTGTAGCCCATAATGATGTTTTCATCGCCGTATTTATCCACTCTTTCCTTCATCTTTTCGATGATATCGGGAGCATATTCGGGAAGAATTTTCTGAAGGGAGAAAAAGTTCTCTGTGTCCCAGGTTCCTTTTACGGGAATGCCTTTTTCATTGAGGTCGGTCAGAACATCCAGAATTTTTCTGATGATTCTTATGTCTGAGCCGAAGCCTAAATTATCGTTAGTGTCTCCTCGGTAGGAATGGTAGCAGTTTACGTGAAAACCGTAGGCCACGTGAATTCTGTTTTCTTTCATATTTGCCTCCATAGTTTAATTTTCTTTTTACAATTATAGCACAGCTTTACTGTTCTTTCAATCGTAAATAAAATAAAACTGACACTTCTTTTCGGGAAGTGTCAGTGAAATATCTTTATATGTTAAAATGAAGAAAGAATGGAGATTACAAAATCAATAATCTGCTTTTTAATATCGAGAATTTTAAGGATGATTTTGATAAGTAAGCAGGGTTCATCTTCAGTGGTTTCTTCTGTAGCAGCTTCTGTAGTAGACTCAGCAGGAGCTTCGGTGGTAGGTTCTGTAGTAGTGGGAGCTTCTGTAGGAGCCTCTGTAGCAGGAGGAGCGGTAGTGGTGGGAGGTACAGTAACAGGTGCCTGAGTGGTAGGTGCTTCGGTGGTGGGGACTGTAGTAGGCTCTGTTACTTCTTCGACTACGGTGTTAAGCTTTTTTACCTGAGCGGTAACTGCACCTAAAACGAAGCCTGTGGTAAAGAGAAGTGCAACCACGAGAACGATGGTCACAGTTTTCTGAATGAGTATTTTATTTTTGTCCATTTTTTCGTCTCCTTATATTTTAAAACTTAATTTACGATTTAATCCATTTATCATTTTATCACACTTATTCTTTAAGGTCAATTGTTATTTTAACTTTTTTTAAAGTTGTATAACTTTCTTTTTTGTAATTTATTACATTAAATGTGAAAATAGTTATGTTTTATGTTGAAATTCCGGTGATGATATGAGATAATAGATATATTACTTTCGGAGGAGATATCTATGACCGGTTATTTGTTCTGCTATTTTACGGGAAACAGACCCGAAGAGGAGAGAGTACATTTTGCTCTTTCCCGTGACGGTTATCATTTCAAGGCTCTTAACGGAAACAGAGAGATTTTTCAGCAGAGCGAGGGCAAAAAGTGCTGTCGTGATCCTTTTATCTTCCGTGATGAAAAGGGAATCTTTCACATTATAGCCACGGATATGCGTTCCGAGGACGGCTGGGCAAATAATAACTCGATGGTAGTCTGGGACAGCGATAACCTTACTCACTGGAAAAATGAGCGTATAATCGATTTTTCTGTCTTTGAAAGCACGAAGAGCGCAAACAGAGTCTGGGCACCTCAGGTTATCTTTGACCCTTATAAGGGCGAATATATGATTTACTGGAGTCACAATAATGCTGATGATGACCTTGACACTGTAATATGGTATGCATATACCAAGGACTTCTACACCCTTACGACTGAGCCTGCGGTACTTTACCGACCGAAAAGCGGACTCTGCGCCATTGACGCAGACATAACCGAAAGAGACGGTAAGTATTATCTTTACACTGCTGACGGAGAAAAGGACGGAATATGCTGCTGCACAGCAGACAGACCCTCAGGACCCTATGCCGAGTATGACGATAATAAGGTTTCCGTAGCAGAAACGGCACTTGAAGGTAACTGTCTTTATAAGTTGATCGGTCAGAATAAATATATTATGATAGCGGATCAGTTTAAAGCAGGCGGTTATTTTATGCAGGAAAGTGAAGATATGATTCATTTCAGAAAGGTTGACAGAGAGAGCTTTTCTCTCGATCATTTAAGACCCCGTCACGGCTCAGTGATGCATGTGAACGAAAAGGAATATAATATTCTTGTTTCAAAGTTCGGAATTGAAGAATGAAAAGGTGATTGATATGATAAAAATACTCGCAGTAGATATGGACGGTACCTGTCTTGACTCTCAGGGTCAGATGGCACCGGAAACGGTTAAGGCACTTAAAACTGCAGCTGAGAAGGGAGTACATATAGTTCCGACCACGGGCAGAAACGTTAACTGTCTTCCCAAGGCTTTAAAAAATCAGGATTTTTACCGTTATATTATTTCTTCTAACGGCTCACTGGTGGTTGACACTCAGGAAAACAAGATACTTTTCGAGGCTTGCTTCGACGGTGAAACGGGTGCTGAAATCTTAGAAAAAACCAAGGGTATGCTGATTTTTAAAGCTGCACATATAGACAGAGACTTCCATACTCAGGGCAGAATACTGCAGTTTATTGTGAAAAAATTTTTCAAAGATAATTCTGTTAACATAATCTATGTCAGAAATATGAAAAAGTTCATCAGAAAGCATAATAAGAAAATAGAAGAGTTTCAGTTCTTTTACAAAGAAGACGAAAGCTACCGCAGAAAAATAAAGAAAATTCTCGAAGATTATCCGGAAATTACGGTAGCTTTTTCTAAAGGCTATGCTGAAATTTATAATAAAAAAGGCTCTAAGGGCACTGCACTTCTCGCTCTCGGTGAGACACTGGGTATCACTGCCGATGAAATCGCCTGTATCGGTGATGAGGAAAATGACATCTCTATGTTTGATGTGGCAGGTCTGCCCATGGCTATGGGTAATGCCATTGATGCTATTAAGGAAAGAGCTGAGGTCATTCTTCCCACTAACGATGAAAAGGGTGTAGTTACTGCCGTTTACGATTATATACTTAAATAAAAATCAATCCCTCACTTTTCGGTGAGGGATTTGTCATATTATTCAGCTGCTTCCATTTTAGCTCTCTGTTCGAGAACTGCTGTATGGATGTCTTCTTTTGTTTTGCCTGTGAGCTTGTAGAAGAAGAAGGGGACACCTGCCAGGAACATCATAATACCGTGAACGATGGTGTAGAAGAAGAGAAGAGTAACCTTTGTTTCGAGACTCTGTACAGGGTTGGGGATAAGGTCCGTAGGCTGAATATAGCCGATAATGGAGCTTTCGCCGTAGAGAATGAGCGGTGCAAGAGTGCTGGCGATGGTACCGCTGATAAGAGTACCGATACCGATAACGAAGGGGAAGGAAGCGTCGAAGCGTTTACCTGTTTTAAGCTCGATTGTTTCGAGTACGTCAGCCTGGAACATAGAGGGAAGAAGATTGGATGCACCGAACTGAAGACCGATGAGGAAAAGGAATACGATAAATACTATCTGTAAAGCTGCAGTACCTGTTTTGAAGTAGGTGTAGCCTACACCGAAGGCGATGCAGTTAGCACAGAGTGAGTAGATACCGCTGGCGATGTAAAGCTGACGGGCATCAAATTTTTTGAGAAGGAAGTTGATTACGAGCATACCTACGGCTGTACCGATACCTACAGGGAGAACGAAGAGTATTTTCTTCGAAACGTCACCGAGAACTGCGGCGGCGATGAAGGTTTCCATATAGGTTGCGAGACCTCTGAAACTCTTAAGGAATTCAGAGAAAATGATAGTCCATGCATATTTGTTTTTAACGATATCCTTGAAGCCTAAGAGGGGATTCTGTCTCTTTTCGGTGTAAACCATTCTTTCACGCACGAGCTTCATACCTAAAAGAACAGTGATGATACCTACTACTGAGCAGAGTGCCGCTGAAATTATGTACTGTAAGCCTTCTACGCTGCGGATGCTTGTACCTGTAACGGATTCGATAAGCTCAGGGTTATCCTTGCTCCAGATAAGACCGATAACGAGAAGAATTACAACAGGAGCAGAGTTACCTACAGCTGAAGAAATGCTTCTGAATGAAAGAACCTGGTCACGCTCTTTGAGGTTGGGAGTCATAACATTGGCTATCATATTGATGGAGTTACCGAAGGTGCAGAAAACACTCCATAAAACAGCCAGAGTGATAACATAGATGAAAAGAACGGATTCGGAAAGTCCGGGAGGTGCCCAGAAGGAAAGAACCATAACTATGGACATCGGTATGATAACTAAGGTAGTGATAGGCTTGAATTTTCCGCCTTTACCCATCTTTCTTCCGTCGATATACATAACGATGAAGAAGTTAAGGATGAAGGGAATTATACCTGTTAGCAGATTGAAAAGTGAAGTCTGCTCTTCGGGAAGACGAAGAACATTGACCAGGTAAGCGTATCTGTTACCGCCGACCATACCTGTCATGGTTGTGTAGAAAAATACACCGATAAGATAAAGAATAAACTCGGCTTTTCCTACGTGCTTTTTGGACTCTCCGTCATAAACGGGAGTACCGGTTAATGTGTTTGACATAAAATTTTCTCCTTTTTTTATATTAGAAATATAACTGCATATATAATACTTCATTTACCTGTTTAAAGCAAGATAAAATGCACAAAAATATGTAAAAATTTTAATAATAGAAATAAAAAATATACAAAGTGTCACCAAACGGTTACTTTTAGCTTTAAAATGTGTTATGATAATGCCAAGAAGGTGATTATTATGTCAAAATACCCCATCAGCAAGGATTACGGTATATTCAGATTTTTTAAGCCTCCCATATATGCTCCGCTTTTTCCTGTAGCGGCTAGGTTTTTATCTGCTCCGTCATTTCTCTTTAAGGATGATGAACTCGATGTAAGGGAAGAAAAGGTAAAAAGCTATGACGAATATGAGCTGACGGTTTATGTTATTTCTCCTGAAGGTATAAAGGAGCCATGTCCCTGTCTCGTTAATTACCACGGCGGAGGCTTCGTTTTTGAGGGTTCTTTTCATCATTACCGACTGGCTATGCATTATGCCAAAGAGGTAGGGTGTAAGGTGATTTATGTTAAATACAGACTTGCTCCGAAATGGAAGTTTCCTGTACCTATGGAGGACTGCTACAGTGTTCTCGAGTGGGTTTACGAGAATTCGGAAAGACTCGGTGTAGATAAAGATAACATAGCGGTGGGAGGTGACAGCGCAGGCGGAACTCTTTCTGCGGCGGTCTGCCTTATGAACCGTGACAGAAAAAGGGGAATACCCATCCGTTTTCAGGCTCTGTTTTTCCCTTTTCTAGATATGCGTAATAACAGCCCTTCGGCACGGAAATATACGGATACCCCTATGTGGAACTCTTCTCTTAGTGAGAAGGTAAAACCTTTGCTTATGCCTGACGGTGAAATTAATATTTCTTATATTTCACCTGCAGAAAGTGAGAATCTTTCGGATTTACCTCCCGCATACATAGAAACTGCAGAATTTGACTGTCTCCACGATGACGGAATTTTGTATTCTGAGCTTCTAAAAAAAGAGGGTACAGAGGTGGAGCTTTTCGAAACGAAAGGCACTATGCACGGATTTGATATTGTTCTCAAAGCACCTATGACTTTAAAGGCAGTAAAGAAAAGAACCGATTTTATGAAAAGAAAGTTTTATGAAGAAAAGGAAATAAAAGTATGACTTTTGTACTTATCGTAATTTATATAGTTTTTATCTCACTGGGCCTTCCCGATTCTCTTTTCGGTGTAGCCTGGCCTGTGGTACACACAGAGTTCAGTATCAGTGAAAGCTTCGCCTCGGTTTACAGCATCATTATCGGTATCTGCACGGGCGGTGTAAGCTTCGTTTCGGGTAAGCTTATCAGAAAATTCGGCACGAGTAAGGTTACTCTTGTGTCCATACTCGTTACTGCGGCTGGACTCGTGACCATCTCTCTGGCACCGAATATCGCCGTTATGGTGGTCGCCTCTGTAATTTTAGGCTACGGTGCAGGTGCCATCGACACGGGTCTTAATAACTTTGTTTCACTTCATTATAAGGCTCACCATATGAACTGGCTTCACTGCTTTTGGGGTGTGGGTGTTACGGTCAGTCCGCTCATTATGTCCGTCTTTTTAGGGGAGGGTGGTAAACAGTGGAGAAACGGTTACCGTGTGGTTGCTCTTTTGCAGGTGCTTATTGCTCTTCTTGTTTTATTCTCTCTGAAAAAATGGAAGGGAATAGAGAAAAAAGATATCGCCGATGAGGGCGGAGAAACTGCCTCGGCGAGCCTTATCGAAATCATAAAAATGAAGGGTGTTCCCACAGGTATTCTCTCTCTCGGTGCTTACTGCAGTATGGAGTTTCTTCTCGGCACCTGGGGAGCAAGCTATGCGGTAAACGTTTTCGCTGTGTCTCCCGATGTGGCGGCTAAATGGGTTTCACTCTACTACGGCGGTATAATGGTAGGTAGAGTCATTTCGGGTTTCCTGTCAATGAAATTTACCGACAACAGCCTCATCAGAGGCGGTATAGCCGTGGCCTTCATCGGTATTATTATCTTTGCACTTCCGTTGGGTACAGTTTCGCTTGCAGGCTTCTTCCTTATCGGTATGGGTTTCGGACCTGTCTTTCCCAGTGTCCTTCACAGCATCCCCGAAAGACACGGAGCAACCTATTCGGCTGATATAACAGGCTACCATATGGGCGGTGCCTACGGCATCGGCTTCGGTATTCAGCTTATTTACGGCTTTCTTGCCACGAAGATAAGCTTCGGTATTACACCCTTTGTTCTTATTGCTCTTGCTGTTCTCTGCTATATCTGCAATGAAATTACTGTCAGAAAGACGGAAACATAATTTTCTCAGAGTACTTGAAATTTTTTCTCTTTTAGAGTATAATAGTCGGAGCAAAGAGCGATTATTTTTCCGAAAGGAGTATTCATAATGAAAAAGATTATCTGTAAGGTTGAATACGATACCGAAAATTCAGAGCTTGTAGCAAAGTTCACAAGCGGTGAATTCGGTAGCGCAGACGGCTACGAAGAAAGTCTTTACGTTACTGCTGGCGGCAAGTACTTCCTTTATGTTAACGGCGGCGAAGAGTCAATTCATCCCGCTGAAAACATTACAAGAATGTCTGCTGACAAAGCAAAGCAGTGGCGTGCAGAAAAGAACGTTTAATTTCAAAAAAATTGCCTTCCCTGATGAAAAGGGAAGGTTATTTTTTTGCTGAACGATACATTGACAGAAGATATAATGAGTGTTATCATTAAGTTGTTGTAGAAGGATAGGAACAAGGTTAATGGTTAAGGTGGATGTCAAAGACAGAGAACCGACCTTTTTATTTTCATTAGGGGGTATACGATGTGAGAAAATATTTCGAAGAACTTTTGAGAGGATATAAGTCTGAAAGCATTCAGTCTTGTTTGTATAATAAAATAGTTGTCTTATTTCCATTTGTTCTATACTATTTTGTTGTATACATAGAACATATTGAGGAGGTACAAAGTTTTTTATGGTTGTCTTTAGGTATTGGTGTATTTTATGAAATATTTTCAATATTTACTATGTACGATATACCAATAAAAGCAAAATATGATTTAAAGTTTAATAAGATAACAAGTAAAAGAATTGTAATAGAAGGCGTGAAAAGGGAGTATTCTTGGTCTGGAAACAGAGGATATAGTAGAATTGGTAAATTTTTTCCGAAAAGTTTATCCGTTAACAGATATAGAATATATTATGATTGTAATAGCAAAAAAGGATATATAAGGGTTTTGCTGAGTTTTGATAATATGATGACTTTAAAAGGATTAGTTGCATTGGCTAAGGAGCAAGACCGATTGACTGATTTATCCTTTGAAGTAAAGTATTTGCAACATAGTAAAGTGTTATATGATATTTCTCCCTGTAATGGTAATCGAAACAAAAAACAACAGCAAGAGCAACAAGATTTGATTGATAGTATCTTTAATTTAAGTTAGTATTAACACCTCAATCTTAACACAGGGGACTGTTAGCGTGAAAACCTTACCATTAAACTTGTCTAAATATCTTATAAATAGTGAATAACAAAAAGACTGATTTACCTTTCCGTAAACCAGTCTTTCTTTTTATCATTTCACAAACTCAGCCTTCCAGCTGTAAACGAATTTTTCACCTGCTTCGATCTTATTGATTCCGTCCTTCTGTGAAAAATCCTCTTTCTTTTCTGTCGAGTCATTGACACCGCACCAGGGCTCTATGCACACATAGGGAGCGCCGGGTTTTGCCCATATACCGAGCCAGGGGGAATTATTGAGGTGGAAGATAACCTTTCTTGAATGGTTGTCGCTTTCGAGAGTGAGTGTGTCGGATTTAACACCGTTAAAAATGAGTGCATCCTCATTGAAAATATCCTCAGTAATAGTGATAACCTTTTCATCCTTAAGCACGGGAATCAGCTCGGGAAGTCTTAAAGAATTCACGAGGTCGATTCTTACTGTGTCTAAAGTTTCATTTTCGCTGAAAACAAGTCTGTCACCGATTTCGCAGTTGAAAGCAGGGTGAGCGCCGAGAGAGGCGTACATAACACCGCTGTTTTCGTTTATGATTTCGTGGGTAACCTTAAGGCTGTTTCCGTCGAGAGCGAAAGTAACCTTAACGGTGAAGTTATAAGGATAAAGAGCGAGAGTTTCTTCTGTTTCGGTGAGAGTGAAAGCCATTGAATTGCCCTCTGTACCTTCGAATTTCCAGGGCATCTTACGGGCAAAGCCGTGTTTGGGCATAGTGTACTTTTTCCCATCAAGATAATAGCAGTCGTCCATAAGTCTGCCCACGATGGGGAAAAGGATAGGGGACTGACCTGACCAGTATGCTTCATCACCCTGCCAGAGATATTCGGTTCCGTTTTCCTTGAGGATAACGCTCGTAAGTTCACATCCGTATTCTTTTACGCCTATTTTAAGATAATCGTTTTCGATGTAATGAATCATATTTTCACCTCTTACGGTCTGAGACCCATACCGCCCTCAAGAGTGAGAGTTTCACCGTTGAGGTATTTGAAGTCAGGGTTTGCTAACTGTACGCATACTCTGCCTATTTCAAGCTCTGCATCGCCGAAATGACCTGCGGGAGGCATTTTTACGTTTGCCTTGAAAGCGTCGGGATATGCTTTTTCGAAGTTTTCGAGCTGTGCTGTCCAGGCTAAAGGACAGATAACATTTACATTGATTCCGTCAGGAGCCCATTCTGTAGCAGCTACACGGCTGAGACCTCTGATGCCTTCTTTGGCAGCAGCGTAGGAGCACTGACCGTAGTTGCCGAAAAGTCCCGCACCGGATGCGAAGTTGATAACAGAGCCCTGTGTTTCCTTAAGATAAGGATAGCAGGCCTTCATATAGTAGAATGCAGCATAAAGACCTGAGAACATAGCAAGATTGAACTGTTCTGTTGTGTGATCCTCGAGCTTAACACCTGAAGCTGAAGCCTGTGCATTATTGATAAGCACGTCGATTCTGCCGAAGGTGTCGATAGCGGCTTTGATAACGCCGTTAACCACTGCTTCGTTGTCTGCACCGTCATTAACATCAGCCTGAACGGTGAGAACCTTAATGCCGTAGAGTCTTTCTAATTCTTCCTTGGCATCCTCTAATTTCTGAACGTTACGTCCTGTTATTACAAGGTTGGCACCTTCCTTAGCATAAGCTGTAGCGATACCGTAACCGATAGAACCGCATCTGCCGTCGCTGAGAACTGCTCTGCCTGCTCCTGTGATAATCGCTGTTTTACCTGTTAAAAAACCCATAGTAAAATCTCCTTTTATAAATAAGTTGTGTTTATAATAACATTTTTTCCTTTTATTGTAAAGAATATGAGACTATTTTTTTGCTCTTATAATGCCGAAGCCTGTGCCGGGTTTACCGCCTGAGAGAAGATAAGCCTTGCACTGCTTCTGTAAAGATGTGTTTTCGGGGTAGAGTTCGGGATTTTTTTCTTTCTTGCCGAAAACTCTTTCTATCGTCTGCGAGGAAAAGTCAGATGAGCCGAGAAGAACGAACATTTCTGAAAAGCGGATGATGTTTGAGTCCTCACTCATAAATTCCCTGTTCCTTTCGCATAACAGCCAGGAATCGCAGATGAAAGCCTCGTAAGGATAATCGGAGAAAAACACCTCTGCTTCGGCAAAGGATTTTTCACATTCCTCTTTTAAAAGCTTTTCACCCTGAGGTATATGCACATTAAGAACCTTTGCACCGATTCTGATGTTTATATCTTGTTTTTTATTCCTGATAACATAGGGTGGGAGATAAAACGGAAAAGGCTGAAATTGTAATCTTCCGAGTCTGAAAATTTTACAGTTCAGATGGTTCTGAATCCATCCGATATTATCTAATCCGACGAGACCTGTTTTCTTTCTGAAATTTTCGTTCCATATCGTTATGTCACTCATCGTATCGTAAAAGACCTTATCGCTTATGCCTTTTTTACGGTAAAGGTCAAGGGTGTCCTTTGCCCTGAGCATTACGGCGGCAAGAATAAAGGCACAGGCTCTGTTTCCTTTTAAAAGCTTCTGTGTAAAAAGTATCCTTCTACAACTTACGCCATTGAATTTTCTCCCGGCAAGAGAGTCAATGTATCTGCCGTGTTTTTCGTAAAGGTCGGTGATTTCACGTTCACTTTCCTCAGGTAATTCTATAGCGGCGGAAAGCTCCCTCAGCCACTGCAGATTTTCCTCTTTTTTCTGTGAATTTCTCATTTGTTTTTCCTCTGTTTTTTAATATTAAAAAGTTTATCTCAAAAATATTCCTCTGTCAACAGTTTGTTGCTTTGTCGGAAAAATGCACAAAACGGAATGCCGTTATTTGTCTATTACATAGAAATGGTATTTCTGTCTTTTTTTGTTAAAAATTTAGCTGTATAATTGTTAAAAATAAATTTTTGTTAAGGAGAAAATGTTATGAAGGTTTTACTTATCGGTGCAGGTGCCATCGGCGGTACTGTAGCAGTGTTTATGAAGAATGCGGGCTATGACGTACGTATTATGTGTCACAGTGCTTCCACTAAGGAACTTATAGAAAAGGAAGGCTTTTTCCTTCACGGCGCAAAGGGTGAATTCCGTGTTGACTTTACCTGTTACAGCAGTTATGAAGAGCTGGGCGAGGAAAAATTCGACCTTGTTATAATTGCTACCAAATACGGTGCTATGGCGGAGTGTGCGAAGAAATCTCTTCCCTATGTGGCGGAGGGCGGTCTCGTGGTCGGTATGCAGAACGGTATTCTTACTGAAGAGCTCGGTGAAATCGTCGGCAGAGATAAGGTAGTAGGCTGTATGATAGGCTTCGGCGCTACTAAAAATAAAGCAAACGATGTTACGATGACCTCAAAGGGAGAGTTTTATGTAGGTATGCTCGACGGCAGAAGACCCAAGCTTCTTGATGATTTTGCCGAAATGCTTAAGACGGTTCTTCCTACGGAAGTTACTATGGATATAAAAGGCAGACAGTATTCAAAGCTTATTATTAATTCCTGTATCAATGCCGTGGCAGGTATCACAGGTAAAACTCTCGGTGAAATTCTTAAAGATGTCAGAGCAAGAGATCTCTTTCTCAGTATCGCCAGAGAAGGTATGGCTGTGGCAAAGGCTATGGGTATAAAGGTTCCGAAATACGGCGTAATGCTCGAATACAGACTTCTTGCACTCAGCAACGGCAAGCTTTATAACTCAATCTGTAAGCTCGTAGTCCGTGCTGTAGGTCTCCTTTATTCCGATGTAAAGCCGTCTACTCTTCAGTCTCTCGAAAAGGGTGAAAAGACAGAGATAGACATTCTTAACGGCTACTTTGCACAGAAGGGTGCTGAGTATAATGTTCCTACTCCCGTAAACACTAAGCTTGTCGCTATGATTCACGAAATCGAAGAAGGCAAGAGAGAATCTACATCGGATAATCTGGCTGAGTTTTAAAAAAATAATAAACTAAAAGAGCAACCGTATTCTTAAGTGCGGTTGCTCTTGTTTTGTTTATTGGACTTTTTCGATATCGAACCAGAATTCAACGCCGTTTTCTCTGTTAATGACTCCGTATTTCTGTCCGTGAAGTTCCTGAAGCTTTGCTACGATAGAGAGGCCTAAACCGAAGCGTCCTTCCGCACGTGAATGGGATTTGTCGGCACGGTAGAAGCTTTGCCAGATATTTTCTATGTCTGTACCGGGTATCTGCTTGCCTGTGTTGAATACGCTTATTCTGCAGCAACTTTCCATATCCTGTGAGGTAATGAATATTTCTCTTTCGAAATCAAGATGGCTGAGAGCGTTCGAAAGGTAGTTATTAAAAACATTTGATAAAAGCTCTGTATCACCGAAACCTTTAAGCTTTTCGTCAATAACCACCGATACCGAGGCTCCTGCCTCCTTTATGCGGTGGGTACGCAGTTCCACACACTCTTTGATAAAGGATGCGATGTTGAAGGTTGTTTTATTGACACGGTAATTTTCCGAGCCGTACTGGAGGTACTCCATAAGTCTGCTTACGAGGTTATTCATCTTGTCGGCTTCTTCGGTTATGATGTCACAGAATTCCTCAGGTGTGTCACATCCGATACCGAATTTCATTCCTTCTGCATAGCCCTGGATGATAGAAATAGGAGTTTTAAGCTCGTGAGAAACATTAGCCATAAAGGAGCGCATGGTTTTTTCCATTCGCCTTTTCATTTCGATATCCATTTCAAGACGCCTGTTTTCGCTCTGCAATTCGTTCATAGCGTTACTCAGTGAAACAGACAGACTGTTTATGTTCGAGCCCAGCTCATGTATTTCCTTTATTTTAAAGGGAGGGCAGGTTTCGGTGAAATCCATATTTATTATGCTTTTTGTTTTGTTATTGATAATAAGAAGCGGGTTAATGACCGAAGAGGCGTAGATAACAGCGATGGAAATAAGGATGATACTTAAAACGAGGGTAGTGACGAAAAATGCCCAACTGGCTGTCAGTGCATTCTCTTTAACGGCATCAAGCGAGCGGTATATTTCAATGCCGTTATTTTCCCCGAAGAACACACCGTAAACCATATATTCTGCCGAGGTGTAGCGTTCCTGACGCATTTCGAAATAACTGCCGTCCTGAAGTTCGATGTGGGATTTTATTTTCATAATACGAGGCTTTAGCTCTTCGTCGTTTTCGGCATCAGGCTCATAGACGATATCATTACTGTCTGAGGTGTAAAATAAAGTTTCACGAGGTGCATAGATTTCTATGTAGATGTCTTTATTTACCTCCATCTCTGAAAGAATGCTTCTGTAGTCGTCCTTATCGAAGTCTATTTTCATTATCTGCTTTGCACCGGAAATCATGCTTTGTTGGGTAGCATAAACATAAAGGTCATCCATAAAAGCAAACTGTACCACACTTGAAAAAAACAGAACAATACAGAAACCCAGTATAACAACGAAGGATGTACGCCTTTTAAGTGGCGTTTTTCTTTTGTCAGATTTCATTTAGAACTCCTCGATTTTATATCCGATACCGTAAACTGTCTTAAGATGTGCAGCTCCCCAGTCACCGAGCTTTGTTCTGAGTCTCGCCACATGGGAGTCCACTGTACGAACATCTCCTGCGAAGTCATAACCCCACACGCTGTCCAGAAGCTGTTCTCTGGAAAAGACTCTTCCGGGAGTTTCGAGAAATTTTTTCAGAATATTATATTCTTTAAGAGTGAGGTCGATTTCTTTTCCGTCGAGGCGTACCTCGTGAGCTTCATCGTTAAAGATAAGATCATTGAAATTTTTCTCACTGCTTGCAACTGTTTTTGAACCGCTTCTTCTTAAAAGTGCCTCCACTCGTTTTACGAGAACAGAGGGACTGAAAGGCTTAGTTACATAATCGTCAGCGCCTGATTCGTATCCCATAAGCTCGTCGAATTCTTCACTTCGGGCCGTGAGCATAATTACGGGAACATTTGATGTTTCTCTTATTTTCTTTGTTACCTCCCAGCCGTTGAGACCCGGCATCATAATGTCGAGAATAACGAGAATGAGATCACTTTTATGCTTTTCGAAAAGAGAGTAAGCCTCGTCACCGTCCTCTGCTTCGATAACATTATAGCCTGCCTGTCTGAGAAAATCGGATACAAGCTTTCTGATTCTTAATTCGTCATCTGCGATAATAATGTTTTCCATAAGATTTCTCCTTTCACAGTCTGTTAATATTCTACCATAAAACTTCTGTCATTACAATGCAGAAAATATCACGATTTGTTGAATTTTTTTTAACAAACACCGGCAAATCAAGTTTTAGGTGTTATTTTATTGACACTTGGCAATAAATAGTATAAAATTAGAATATTAAATTTTGTTATTAAACAAAGAAAGGTAAAGACATTCAGGTGTCTGAGGAAGGAAATATGATTTATATCAACAAAGACAATGTATTCCACTTACAGAGCGAAAAGACAAGCTATGTGTTCAGAGCACTTCCCACAGGTCAGCTTGAGGGTATGTACTACGGCAGAAAAATCAGAAATTCTGATGATTTTACTTATCTTTATGATAAGCATGCTTCCGGCTACAGTAACTCCACTCCCTACACACAGAAGGACACATCTCTTTCTCTTGACCACATCGCACTCGAATACTCTGCTTACGGTAAGGGTGACTACCGCATTCCTGCTATGCAGCTTATGCCCGAGGACGGTATTTTTACCACAGATTTCAAATATAAATCTCACGCTGTTACCAAGGTAAAGCCCGAGCTTCACGGTCTTCCTTCAAGCTACGGCGACAGTGATACACTTACTGTTGTACTCGAAGACAAAGCATTAAAGGCTGAGCTTCATCTTTTCTACACTGTTTTCAGTGAATGTAATGTTATCACCAGAAGTGCCAGACTCATCAATAAGGGTGACAGCACCATCAAAATCCACTCTCTTATGAGTATGCAGCTCGACCTTCAGAGAGGGGACTATGTAATGCTTTCCTTCGACGGTGCCTGGGCAAGAGAAAGATATAAGAACGAAAGACCTCTCGTTCCCGGTGTGTGTGAAATCGGCTCTATCGCAGGTTATTCCTCAAACCGTCATAATCCTTTCTTCGCCATCAGAGAGAAGGATACAACTGAGCATAAGGGTAACTGCTACGGCTTCAACCTCGTTTATTCAGGTAACCACACAGCCAGAGCAGAGGTTTCCACTCACGGTCTCGTAAGAATCCAGAACGGTATCAATCCCTTCGAATTCGAATGGCATCTCGGTGCAGGTGAGTCCTTCGACACTCCCGAAGCAGTTATGACCTTCAGTCACGAGGGTCTTAACGGTATGAGTCATAATATGCACGATTTCGTCAACGAGCATATCGTAAGAGGATACTGGAAGAATAAGGAGCGTCCCATTCTCGTTAATAACTGGGAATGCACTACCTTCAGCTTCACTGAAAAGAAAATTCTCGAAATCGCCAAGGCTACCAAGAATATCGGTGCAGAAATGTTCGTTCTTGACGACGGATGGTTCGGCAAAAGAAACAACGATAAGGCCGGTCTCGGTGACTGGTATGTAAATATGAAAAAGCTTCCCAGCGGTATTGGCGGACTTGCTAAAAAGGTCAACGATATGGGACTTAAATTCGGTCTCTGGGTAGAGCCTGAAATGGTTAACCCCGACTCTGATCTTTTCCGTGAGCATCCCGACTGGGCTATGAGTACTGATAAGTATGAGCCTTCACAGGGAAGAAATCAGCTTACTCTCGACCTTACGAGAAGAGAGGTACGTGAATATATCATCAATACAATGACTGATGTTTTCCGTTACGGCAATATCGAATATATCAAATGGGATAATAACCGTCAGTTCTCTGACGTATTCTCGCGTCAGAAGGGCGCTAAGAGCGGTGAATATTTCCACAGATTTATTTTAGGTCTCTACGAAATCTGGGACGCTCTTATCGGCAGATTCCCTGAAATTCTCTTCGAAGCCTGCTCCAGCGGCGGTAACCGTTTCGACCTCGGTACCTTCTGCTATATGCCTCAGTGCTGGACCAGCGATAACACTGATGTACTCGACAGACTTTACATTCAGAGCGGTACCTCATACGGCTATCCTCAGTCTGTTACCACTATGCACGTTGCTGCTTCTATGAGCTTTGCTAACTTTAGAGCACAGAGCATCGACCATCGTTTCAATGTTTCTGCTTTCGGCGTTCTCGGCTATGAGCTTGATGTTACTATGCTTTCCGATCTTGACAGAGCCAGAGTAAAGAAGCAGATCGAATACTACAAAAAGCACAGAAAGCTTTTACAGTTCGGCGACTATTCACGTACAGGCGACATTAATGTAGACGATAAGGTTATGTGGCAGATTACCTCTAAGGATAAGAGTGAGGCTATGCTCGGCTACTTCGTAGACAGAGTAAGACCTAACTGGGGTAATGATGTAATAAAATTCTCTGATCTTAATGAAGATTTCACTTATGATATGAGTGTACGTACACAGGTTCTCGAATTTAAGAACTTCGGTGAAATGATTAATGTTCCTCTTCCGAAGAAAATGGATCTCGAAGACGGTAAGATGTTCGACTTCCTGTGTAAAACCGTTAAACTTCGCAACGAGAAGGAAGACTACACTATTGGCGGTGACGCTCTTATGAATTCCGGCTTCAAGCCCAAGCAACCCTTCAACTACAGCGGCTTTAACTTCTCAAATTCAAGAATGCTTTTCGATAATGATTCAAGAATGTATTATCTCAAAAAGACAGATAAATAAAGGACGGAAAGAGTAATGTCAATTAAGAATGAAATTAAAATGCTCGCAAATCATTTCGGCATTGAAGGTGAACTGATTGATTTCAGCGTTTATACTGACGGACATATTAACTCTACCTTCCGGGCAGATTTCGAAAAGGATGACCGTGTCGAAAGATTTATAGTTCAGGGTATAAATACTCACGTGTTTAAAAATCCTGATGAGCTTATGGAAAACATAGTCAATGTTACTAAGTATCTCAAAGGGAAAATCGACGAAGCGGGAGGAGACAGTTCGAGACAGTGTCTGGAATTCCTTGAAGCCGATACCGGAAAATATTATCTGTATCATAACGAAAAGTGCTGGCGTATTTACAGATATATCGACAAATCCTACACCCTTAATTACATTAAAAACCGTAGATTTTTCGAAAGTGCGGGTAAGGCTTTCGGAAGATTTCAGAGAAACCTCAGCGGTTATCCTATGGAAACTCTTCACGAAACTATCAAGGATTTTCATAACACACCTAAGAGAGTGGAAGCTCTCGAGGCTTCCGTAGCTGCTGATGTCAAGGGCAGAGCCGAAGAAGTTGAAAATGAAATAAGGTTTGCTCTCGACAGAAAAGAGGATGCAAAGGTTCTTCTGGAGCTTTATAAGGAAGGACTTATTCCCTTGAGAGTAACTCATAATGACACAAAGCTTAACAATGTTCTTTTCGATGAAGAAACGAACAAGGCTATCTGCGTTATCGATCTCGATACTATTATGCCCGGTTTCTCTCTTTACGATTTCGGTGATGCTATCCGCTTCGGCGGTAACACTACTAAAGAAGACGATGCTAATCTGGATAATGTCAATATTTCCGTCGAGCTTTTCAAAAGCTATGCAAGGGGATTTCTCAGCACATGCGCCAAGGCTCTGACTAAGTCAGAGGTTGACCATCTTGCTTTCTCAGCCAAGCTTATGACTTATGAGTGCGGTGTACGCTTTCTTACGGACTATCTTGACGGTGATGTGTATTTCCGTACGGAATACCCGGGTCATAACCTTGTAAGAGCGAGAAATCAGTTCAAGCTTGTGGCAGAAATAGAAAATAATCTCGACAGGATGAACAGAATAGTAGAAGAGATTTATCTCGAAGCAATCAAATAATTAACTTTCGGCAGTACATTTATGTGTATTGCCGATGTTTTTAGGAGGCGGAGCCATGGAATACACAGTCAGACTTTCACACAGGGGAGAACACGGTGATATAACCTGTAAGCTACAGGAAATACTCGATGAATGCGTGAAAAACGGGGAAGAAAACATAATCCGTTTCGAAAAAGGTGAGTATCATTTTTATGCGGATTTCTGTCGGGATGAAATTATATATGCTTCTAATACAGATTCTGACCGATTTCCGCTGAAAAAGACTGCCATTAATATTGCGGGGCATAAAAATCTTACCGTAGACGGCGGCGGTTCTCTCTTTATAATGCACGGAAAAATGGTTGCGGTGAAGGTTTCGGGAAGCGAAAACATAACTCTGAAAAATTTCACCTGGGATTTTCCTTACGCAGCCACTCTGGAAATGAAGCTGCTTAAGAGAGGCTTTTTATATTCTGATTATCAGCTGCCGGAGAATTGTCAGTGGAATATAAAAGGCAGACAGCTTCATTGGTACGAAAAGAGTCCTTTTAGCGGACAGGATTACTGGCATAATATAGGTCAGAAAGAAAGCTACTGCACGGTAGTCAGTGATGAGAAAAGCGGAAATCTGTTCCGTTACAATGTTACTGACGGTCCTTTAGGTTTTTGTATCGGACTTAAAAAGCTCGGAAAGAATAAAGTAAGGGTATATTCTCTGAAGCCTCTTAATAAAAAAATAACAGAGGGAAATATTTTTGAAATCTGTACAGATAAAAAAAGAGACTGTGTAGGTGCATTTTATCTCGAAAGTAAAAATCTTACTGCCGAAAACATTGGGGTAAGATATATGCATGGCTTCGGCTGGCTTACACAGATGTGCGAAAATGTAATTTTCAGGGGCTGTGATTTCATTCCCGATGAAAGGTCAGACAGAAAATGTACGAGCTTTGCTGACCTTATTCACATTTCGGGTGCTAAGGGCAAGATACATATTGAGTCCTGCCGTTTTTCCAATGCTCACGATGACCCGATAAATATTCACGGTACCTATACTGTTGTGAAGGAAAAAGTAAGCGATGATACTCTTCTTCTCGAATATGCTCATAATCAGCAGAGAGGTTTCAGACAGTATCACGAAGGAGATAAAGTAGTGTTTTATCTGCGGGAAAATCTGCAACCGTATGAAAAGGGGAGAGAGTTTACCGTTAAAAGCACCGTTGACCCTTTAGAGGGCGACTGTACGGCTAAGCAGATGAAGGTTACCTTCACTGAAAATCTTCCTGATGAAATCTGCATAAAAGATAAATATGCCGTAGAAAATGTAACCTATACTCCCGATGTGTATATCGGCAGCTGTCATTTTTCACGTATACCTACACGTGGTATTCTCTGTACTACGAAGGGCGAAGTAATAATCGAAAATAATGTTTTTGACGGTATGACTATGGCGAGTATTTATCTTTCAAATGACTGCAATAACTGGTATGAATCAGGCCATATCGAAAATATGCTTATCAGAAACAATACCTTCATAATAAAAAATGCTCACGTCTTCAGGGGTGCGAAGCCTGCCATACTGATTGAGCCTATAGTTCCTGATGTAAGCAAGGCAGAGAATGCAGTTCACCGTAATATCAGAATAGAGAGTAATACCTTTTATCTCGAACACAGTAATGCGGTGGATGCACTCCTTACGGAAAATCTCATCATTAAGAATAATGAAATACTGAACACTACTGCACGAAAGAATATGGTTACAGCTTTCAGTATTAAAAAATGTAAAAACATATCTGTGGAAGACAATTCTTTCGGTGAAGGAATCGACAGCTCTTTAAATATTTTATAAAAAATACATAAAAGTTTTGCAAAACTATTTATTTTTCTGTGAATATATGCTATAATATAATCAAGAAAAGGAGTTTAACTCTTTTTCAAGCACAGAAAGGAGCTGACGATATGAAAATTACAGTTATCGGCAGAAAATGCACACCCAGAGATTCATTCAGAGAAAGATCCGAAAAAAGACTCAAAAAGGTTGAAAAGTTTTTCGGTGCTGACGCTGAGGCAAAGATAACCGCAACTGTCGAAAAGAATGAGCAGATAGTTGAAGTTACCATTTTCCATGACGGTATGATTTTCCGATCCCAGGAAAGAGCCGTAAATATGAATGATGCTCTCGACAGATGTGCCGACTCTATCGTACGTCAAATCCGCAAAAATAAAACCAAGGTGGAAAAGAAGCTGCGCAGCGGTGCTTTTGAAGCCTATGAAGCCATTGACGTATTCGAGCCCGAGGATGACTATTCCATTATCCGTTCCAAGGAAATCACCCTTAAACCCCAGAGTGTAGAGGAAGCTATTTTACAGATGAACCTTCTCGACCATCAGTTTTATGTGTTCCTCGACAGTGCCAGTGAAAAAATCTGTGTGGTTTATGCGAGAAAAGACGGAGGCTACGGCTTAATTATTCCTGATGTTGATTGATTTATCTGAAAAGATGTGATATAATCACCCTGCTGACTTATGTCGGCAGGGTGATTATGATTATATAAACCTTATAGAAAGTAGGTTATTTATGAAAATAAATTTTGTTATTCCCTGTCTTCTCGGTCTTGAAAAGCTTATCGCCGATGAGATGAAGGAATTAGGTGCAGAAAACGTTATCTCCGAAAACGGCAGAGTTCTTTTTTCGGGTGATGAATATCTTTTAGCCAGAGCTAACATCTGCTCACGCTATGCCGAAAGAATACAGATTTTAGTCGGTACCTTTCAGGCTAAAAGCTTCGAGGAGCTTTTTCAGGGCACGAAGGCACTTCCCTGGGAGCAGTGGATCGGTGCTTATGATACCTTCCCCGTAAAGGGCTATTCGCTTAACTCTACTCTTTTCAGTGTAAGCGACTGTCAGTCTATTATAAAAAAGGCTGTTGTTGAAAGACTCAAGAGCAAATACAATATATCCTGGTTTGAGGAAACAGGTCCTCTTTATCAGATTCAGTTTTCTATTATGAAGGATCAGGTAAGCCTTCTTATCGACACATCGGGCTACGGTCTTCATAAAAGAGGCTACCGTCTCGAGTCAAACGGTGCCCCCATAAAGGAAACTCTAGCCGCATCTCTCTGCTGTCTTTCCAGACTCCGTCCCTATCATACCCTTTACGATCCTATGTGCGGTTCGGGTACCATCCTTATCGAGGGCGCACTCCTTGCCAATAATATGGCACCGGGCATTAATCGTCATTTTACCGCTGAAAGATGGTCGAATCTTCCCGAAAGCATCTGGACTGAGGAAAGAGAAAGAGCGAAAAGCCTTGCCCTCACGGACAGTCAGTTTGTAGCATACGGCTCGGATATCGATGAAAAATCACTCGAGCTCGCCCGTGCAAACGCAAAGAGAGCAGGAGTGGATAAGTTTATCACCTTCGAAAAATGCGATGTAAAGGATTTCACACCGAAAACCGAAAGAGGTACACTTATATGTAATCCTCCCTACGGTGAAAGACTATTAGATCTCAAGCAGGCTGAGGATTTATATAAATCAATGGGCAAATGCTTTAAGCAGCAGAAGGGTTGGTCCTACAGCATCATCAGTCCCTCCGAGGATTTCGAAATCTTCTTCGGCAGAAAGGCTGACAAGAGAAGAAAGCTTTATAACGGTATGATCAAGTGTCAGCTTTATATGTATTTTAAATAAGATAGTAAAAGCCATTGTATTGTCATTCACGACTTTACAATGGCTTTTTAGCTTATATGTGTTTTAATTTTTTTGTTTCGGTGCAATCTCATTAATCAGCGTAAACCCTAAAATCAGCACACCGCCTACTATCTGTGAAACGGTCATAGACTCACCGAGCACAGTAACGGAAATGAGTACAGCCACCAGCGGGTCAATATAGCTTAAGATGGCTGCCTTCTGTCCGGGAAGCTCTTTCAGTGAAGAAAAGTAGAGACAGTAGGTGACACCTGTATGTATAAGACCGATTACGAGAAGGTTTATCCATCCTTTTCCGTCAAGAGAGGCGAGAGTAAAGCCTCCTGTGAAAAGGACATAAGGAAGAAGAACGATAATGGCTGAAACAAACTGCAGAAATGTTCGGTGTATACCCTCCACGTTTTTAATAAACTTATTGAGCAGTATAACCGTAGCGTAGAAGCAGGCAGCTCCAAGACCGAAAAGAATACCTAACAAATCCTTACCGCTTCCTGATGTGCCTATACCTGTGATTAGAATAAGACCGACTGTAGACATCACGAAGCATAAAATCTGTTTGCCGGTGAGTTTTTCTTTGAAAAGAAAAGGACATACAGCAGTAACAATGACAGGAGCGAAATAATAGCTTAAGGTGGCCACGGAAACGGTAGTATATTTGTATGCTTCGAAAAGTAAAATCCAGTTAATACCCATAGCGATGCCTGAGGCAAGAAGCAAAGGGATTTCTTTTTTTATTTTTGCGAAGGGAATTTTCTGTCTTGTCACAAGGAGAAAGCTTCCTATTAAAATAGCAGCCATAACAGCACGGTACAGTGCGAGCTCTCCCGAAGAAACAGGAATATTTCTTACGAAAACACCTATGGTGCCGAAGATAGCCATAGACAGAATAAACATCAGACGGGGATTCATTAATTTTTTCATAAAACGTCCTCACAGTGGTGAATGATGGAAACATTATAACATCCTTTAACTTTTCGGTCAACCACAAAAAGAGAGATATTTTTTGCAGGGTACGGTGTCTTGACGTAACCGCAATGCTCACAGTATATTATCCACCGAAACCTTCTGCCTTCTTAAAATAGTATTGAGGCCTGTACGGCACTCCTCGATGGTTACTACTGCCTCTTCCTTCATATCACATATAATATATTTTTCTATACTGGCGAGAGAAAGATCGAGCTCGTCAATGAGTGCGGTTTCCGAAACAGAGCTGAAAAATTTCTCTGCCTTCTCCCATTCTCCTTCGAGTCTGCTGATACATCTGAGTGACTTTTCCTTGTCTCCGATGTTTATTGAGTATTCCGCTTCGTTCAGAAGGCTTATAAGTGATTTTGTTTTTCTTTCCGTGGCTATACTTCCGTAAAGGCAGATTCCTATGCACAGTAACAAAAGCACAAAGGCAGATATTATTCTTTTCATTTGATTTTTTCCTTTCTGACGATGTGGTATTTTCCGCCTCTCTCGGCAGTCATAAGCATAATGTCTTCGATTCTGACCTGTTCCTTTTTCATTATGTCTGAGAGCCTTTTATCCGTCATAGCACAGATATCGAGCTGGCTTCTGACTATCTTGCCGTCGCTTATGACCAGGCAAGGAAGTTCGCAGGGGGATGTTTTTATCTCTGTGTCTCCGATGGTTACGGGACGGAACTTGTTTTTCAGCAGAACACTTATTGAGCCGTTGGTTTCGATGTAGGCAAACTGCACCTGACTTATGTCGAAAATATCCTTAAGACGTAAGGCTTCGAGCAAATCCTCTACGCTGTAGCGAACGTTTTTCAGTTCCCTCTGATCTAATTTACCGTCCTTTATTATAAGAATGGGATTACCCTGGATGAGATTTCGGAAGGTTTTTGTTTTCATCCCGATAACAGAACATAAAATTTCCAAGGAAATGAGCAGAAAGACGATGGACAGTATGCTTAAAAGAGGCACCTCAAGGCTCTCAAAGGGCATGGATGCTACCTGTGAAAGAAGGATGGTAACCACTAACTCTGCAGGCTGAAGCTCACCTATCTGTCTTTTTCCCATAAGCCTTACGGCGAAAATGACTGTCACATAAATTATAATACCTCTAATGAGCATATTTACCACATACATCACCTCTGAGAGAGTATGGGTAGTTTTCGGACAAGATAAACGGAAAAATAATAACAGGGAATGACCTCGTTAAAATCATTCCCTGTATTTGTATTCTCTTTTCTCACGGCTGACAGTATGCACAGGCTTCATATTTCCCTTTCAGTGCATCCTTGAGTGATACAGCCATTCTCTTTTCACTCAGATAATCGCAGCCGTCCAGATGATACTTTTTGCCTGAAGGTGTAACATAAACAGTTCTTTCTTCTTCCTCGTTCTTTTTCGTGGTTACATCGTGAATCACCACAGGCTCTGCCTCACGGATGATGTCAAGCTTCTGCTCTGTTTTAAGATAGACAGTGATAAAAGCTGTTAAGAAAAGCACTGCGATTGTTATGTATAGAAACCTTTCAGATTTGATGAATTTTTTCATAGCATCATCACCTTAAAATATAAACTGTACCATCAGCATATAGCTTATGGTACCGGTAGCAATAGAAATGAGCATCTGTTTTTTCCACAGATGTGCTGCTGCGGTAATTACTATGGCAATAAGCTCAGGAATGCCGTGGCTTCCATCGAGGATGCTGACATTTTTAAGAGCGTAGATAATCAGAAAGCCGAAAACAGCCGGTGGTAAAACCTTTCCCATATAGTGAATGAAGGGCGGTGTAGGCTTATTGTCGGGGAAGAGCATAAAGGGAAGATAACGCATTATTACCGTGGCGAGAACCATAACAGCTACGGTAATGATTTTTTGATTTGTACTCATTGGTCATCACCGACCTTTCTTTCCAGATATTTTTTAGAAAGGGTAAGAACAGCGAAAATACCTATCATTGACGGGATTATAAAATTATCTGCACCGAAAATAATCAGACTTAAAAGGGAGATACCGAGACCGTAGAAGGCACTCAGATGATTTTTATCCTTTTTCCACTGCTCGATGAAAATTACTACGAACATTGAGGTCATAACAAACTCGATACCCTCGGTACTGAATTTTATCATCGTGCCGAAAAGGGCGCCGACCGTAGAGCCGATAATCCAGTAAATCTGATTGAAAAGGGTGACGAAGAACATAAACCAGCCTCTGTCCACATCGGCAGGTGGCTGTGCTGAATAGTTAATGGAAAAGGTTTCATCAACCATACCGAAAATCATATATATTTTTTTGAGTCCTAAGCCTTTGTAGTTTTCCAGCATGGAAATTCCGTAAAAAATATGTCTTGCGCAGAGGATGAAAGTGATGATAAAAGCATTCACGGGGTCGAATGCCGCTGTAAGAAGGCTGACACCTACTATCTGTGTGGATCCGCCGAAAAGGAAAATACACATAAAAAAGGTGTAAAGAGGGTGCAGTCCGTTTACACTCATACAGATGCCGTAGGTTAAACCTAAAAATCCGTAGCCGGCCATTATTGGCAGAGAGTGAGGAAAGGCTACATAGGCGGCACGCTTAAGAATACCGATTTTTTCAGAGGTGAGTTTTTTCACCACAGCTTTTCACATCCTTTCATTTATTTCCAAAGGTCATTATAGTACCGTATACCTGACTTAAATTTACAAAACAGAAAAATAATCAAGAATTTTTTTGTCTGTAAACTGTGTAATTTTTAACAAATGTGTGTTATTATATATCCGGTGATTAAAATGAAAAAAGAAAAAAGGATGCTGACAGGTTATGCTCTGGCTTTTTTCGGTGTGGCGATGATGCTTTTCGGTGTAGCGGGAAATGAGCACAGAGAGGTTTTCGAAAAGGCAGTAAGAATATGTCTGGAGTGTATCGGAATTGGATAAGAAAAGAAAAGGAAAAAAATTCGATCTGCGTCTCATTTTCCAGGGACTGTGGGCATTTATAACCAACAGCTATCTTACAGGCTTTATGCAGGGTAAAATATATCAGGGAAAGCTTAAAAACTTATGTCTGCCGGGACTTAACTGTTACTCTTGCCCCGGCGCCCTCGGCTCCTGTCCCGTAGGCGCTCTGCAGTCTTCTTTTTCTGCCCGCGGAAACAAGATAAGCCTTTATGTGTCGGGATTTCTTATTTTTATCGGTGCAGTTATGGGCAGATATGTCTGCGGTTGGCTTTGTCCCTTCGGTCTGATTCAGGATTTACTGAATAAAATACCCTTCTCTAAAAAATTGCGGACATTTAAAGGTGACAGACTTTTAAGAAAGCTGAAATATGTAATTCTGCTCGTTTTTGTAGTGCTTCTTCCTATGGTAGTGGCGGATGTAACAGGACTCGGAGAACCTTGGTTCTGTAAATATATCTGCCCCGCAGGAACGCTGGAAGGGGGAGTCCCGCTTGTCCTTTTAAACAGTGCTTTAAGAGAAACTGTCGGCTTTCTTTACACCTGGAAGCTTCTGATTTTAGCTGTGACAGTTATTTTATCGATAATAATTTACAGACCCTTCTGCAAATATATCTGTCCTCTCGGAGCGATTTACTCATTCTTTAATAAGGTATCAGTCTTTAAAGTTACTCTTGATAAAGAAAAATGTGTTGGCTGTAATAAATGCGAAAGGGTCTGCAAAATGAATGTAAATCCATGTAAAAATCCCGACAGTGCCGAATGTATCCGATGCAGGGAATGCATATCAGCCTGTCCTACGGGAGCGCTGAAGGATAATTTTTCCTGTTTATCTTGCCGTGAAAAAAATGAGGATAAGATAAAAGAGGGTTGATTTTGTCGTTTTTTACCTCTTTGTAGGGAAAGATGATGAAAAAAACTTTATAAAAATTTGAAAATACCATTGTTTTATTATTAAAAATGTTATATAATAGTTCCCATAATATCAAATTGATTGGAGGGTTCAGAAATGAGCGACAAAACAATACAATTCAAACTTACAGTGGGTACTCCCGAAGAAATGAAGGAAGTTATGAATACAGTATATTCCGCGCTTAAGGAAAAAGGCTACAATCCCATCAACCAGCTTGTCGGCTATATTCTTTCCGAGGACCCGACCTATATCACCACACACAATAATGCCCGCAGTCTTATCAGAAGAATAGACAGAGATGAGCTTTTACAGGAGCTTTTGAAAAATTATCTCAAGGGCTGAACACAGGAGGTAAAAAATGGCAGCTAAAAAGAAAAACGAATTTCTCACATATAAAGACAAACCCCTCGTAAGAAAGGGCAACACTCTTTATTACGGCAATATGAGTGATAAGTTTGTAGTTATGTTTCAGATTTTAAGCACAAAGGATGTTGACGGATTAGCTGTAGCTGACAAGGTTTCAGTTCAGCTCATCAACACAGACCCGGACGTAAGACCTCACGACAGAATCGCACAGAAGACAGAGAAAAAAGGTCTTTATGCCGCTATGGACATCGGCAGAATCTGGCTCGAAAGAGCCCTCGCCGAATAAGAAAAAAGGAAAGAGCTGTTGTCATAAGGGCAGCAGCTTTTTTAATAACCGCACGTGGCGCAGCCGGATAACGCAGCAGATTCCGATTCTGAAGAACGGGGGTTCGAATCCCTTCGTGCGGGCCAAAATAATAATAACGGTGCCGACAGGTGCCGTTATTATTTTTTTTCGTTACAATCAACCGAAGGGATTCGAACAAGGAGGGAGAGAAGCGGAAGGAAATGCTCCGGGGGAGCATTTTCGCCGACGTGGCAACGAGCGGAGTGAGGCGATAGTGCGGTAGCACGGGAAAAAATCCCTTCGTGCGGGCCAATGCGAAAAGTGCCCTAATCCCTTATGTTTGAGGGTTTATGGCATTTTTTTGTTTTATTTTTGGTGAATAAACAGAGCGGTACACAGCTGACGAAGAATGCGAACCCGATATAACTAAAGACGTAGGATAAAATTAAACACTTCGATTTCGAGGCAATAAACTGATACGCCGCCCGATGGAGTTAACTGCTCTGTCTGGCGGTGTTACTTTTTCATTTAATAGAGATTTTATGTAAGAGTGAATTTTGCTATCTTGCTAATAACGAAATATAAAGGAGTTTAAAATGAAAATTTATAAAGAAACTGAAATAAAAAATCCGCTCTACATAACACCTCTTGATAACGGTGTAACACTGTTCGTTTATGACGGCTACGGTGAAGGTTCTGACGGCCGTGTGTATCAGCCTGTGCTGGAAGACAGAGAAGATGAGTGTGAGGTAGTAGGGTGGTGTGTAGCATAAATTTGATGTAGGTGTGTCAAAAGGTGTGTCAATTTTTAACGAAGCCTTATAAATAGTAGGTTTGTATGGGGGGTAGTTTGTTTCTGATTCTGCAGAACGGGGTTCGTATCCCTTCGTGCGGCCCAAAAATCCAAGTCTTGCGACATGGATTTTCAGTTATGTCCGCAGGACATAACTTCATTCAGCGGACATAAACTAATGAAGTTGCCCTAACGGGCAAACGGATTGACTTTTTAAGTCCGTTGTTTTATAATGAAATGGGTGATAATATGAAGTTATATCAATGGTTAAAAACAAAAAAAGTGTATAATGAACAAATTAAAAAATTGCCGGATGAAGAAGTGGAAAAACTTATTGAAAGGACATTTGATTTGTATCCGCAATTAATCGATATAGCTGATGGAGAATTACGAAGCAAAAAAGGTTTTTACTCCAAAAATTTATCAGATGCTAGGCTTAATGTAGAGGAGTTAAATATACCCCATTCAGTAGAAATTGATTTTATGATTTGGGCTGTATATGGTGAATTACATACAAAAAGTATAGAAAATTTTAAAAAAGGAATTAAAACGGTTGGTTTATCGGAATTAAGTCATATTGAAATAAGCAGAAGATATATTAAGTCTTGTTTGGAAGCTGACTTGTAATAATAAAAATCAATTGTTGCTAAATTGAGCAGTAAACACAAAAAATCATAACGGTGCCGAAAGGTGCCGTTATGATTTTTTTACGTTCATTTCTGCACTTTTCATTAATACTTAATTTGCATATCTTCACTACAAACGGAAAAAGTAATAACATAAAACAAGTGGAGGTAACGAAATGTTCAAACACGAAAAAATGCTTTTTCATCCTGTTTCAGTAGAAAAACCTAACCCTCAATACGCGGCTTTACTTCAGGAACAGCTTGGAGGTGGCAACGGTGAACTCAAGGCTGCGATGCAATATATGTCTCAGAGTTTCCGAATTAAGGATCCGGAAATCAAAGACCTTTTTCTTGATATTGCCGCTGAAGAACTCGGTCATATGGAAATGATAGCGCAAACGATTAATTTGCTTAACGGACACGATGTTGATGCAGATAAGGTTGAGGCAGGCGAAATTCAGTCACATGTTATTCTCGGTTTAAATCCCGGACTGATAAATGCTTCGGGATATTCCTGGACAGCTGATTATGTAACCGTAACAGGGGATTTGTGCGCTGATTTGCTCAGTAATATTGCCTCAGAACAGCGTGCAAAGGTAGTTTATGAATATCTTTACCGTCAAATCGAAGATAAAAAGGTTCGTGAGACAATTGATTTTCTTTTAAACCGTGAGGAAGCACATAATCAGATGTTCCGCGATGCGTTCAACAAGGTGCAGAATTCAGGCTCTAATAAAGATTTTGGTACAACAAAAGCTGCACGTATGTATTTTTCTATGTCTGACCCGGGACCGAATGCCTTTTCAAAAAATGAAACCAACCCTGTATCATTTAAATAAGTTTGAACAGTGATAGTACAGTCTTGAAAATAGGCAAGTTTCGGCTTGTCTATTTTACATTTATGTTCGCTGCTGTATGTTTTTTGAGTATGCTGACGGTGAGATTTGTTATACTCTTACCACAGTGTGATTAACATTTAAATATCAAAAGCACAGGGTTAAATACCTTGTGCTTTTTAATGTGAGATTATTATTTAAATAAATTTTTATTTTTTCTTTTATTTACCTCTTGACATTAGCACTTTAATGTGATATCATACTAAACATTAAGCCCTATGAAACTGTCGGAATCATCTGAAACCGATAGTGGAGGAGGCTCTGGAGAAGCTCATTAAATTGAGTGCCCAAGGTGCAAGGTGAAAATTCACTGAATCTCTCAGGCAAAAGGACAGAGCAGAATAGCAGTAATTCAATACCACTATTCTACATATGTTTTTTTCTTTTTCAGTTGCTTTTCAGGGTGACTGATTATTTTTTATTTGGAGGAAAAACAAATGGACGCAATTTTAAAAATTGTACAGACAATCAATCTCTATCTTTCGGACTATATCCTTATAGTCCTTCTCATCGGTATCGGTCTTTTCTACACCATCCGTACACGCTTCGTTCAGGTGCGTTGCTTCGGTGAAGCTATGAAAAGCGCCTTTGGCGGTGTCTCTTTCCGCGGTGGTAAGCAGGAGGGTGGTCTCAGCTCCTTCCAGGCTCTCGCCACAGCTATTGCTGCACAGGTAGGTACAGGTAACATCGTAGGTGCCTGCGGTGCTATCCTTATCGGTGGTCCCGGTGCTATCTTCTGGATGTGGGTAATTGCATTCTTCGGTATGGCTACCATCTATGCTGAAGCAGTTCTCGCCCAGGAAACAAGAAAAGTAAACGACGACGGTTCCGTTGACGGCGGTCCTGTTTACTACATCACCAAAGCCTTTAAGGGTGGCTTCGGTAAATTCCTTGCAGGCTTCTTCGCAGTAGCAAGTATTCTCGCACTTGGCTTTATGGGCAGTATGGTACAGTCGAACTCCATCGGTGAAACCTTTAGTGAAGCATTCGGTATTCCCGGTTGGGTTGTGGGTATCGTAGTAGCTCTCGTAGCCGGCTTCATTTTCATCGGCGGTGCTAACCGTATCGCTTCTGTTACTGAAAAGATAGTTCCTGTTATGGCTATTCTTTACATTGTAGGCGGTCTTATCATCCTTGTCGCTAACATCAAGGTTCTTCCTGAAGCCATCGGTATGATTTTCAAGTACGCTTTTATGCCTCAGGCTCTTCTCGGCGGCGGTATCGGTGCAGCTCTTAAGAAGGCTATCAGCCAGGGTGCCAAAAGAGGTCTTTTCTCAAACGAAGCCGGTATGGGTTCTACACCTCATGCTCACGCTCTCGCAAAGGTAGAAAAGCCCCACGATCAGGGTGTTCTTGCCATGGCAGGTGTGTTCATTGACACATTCGTAGTTCTTACTATGACAGCTCTCGTTGTTATCTCTTCTCTTTACACTAAGGGCGGTATCCTCGAAACAGGCGTGGCTCCCGACGGTGTTACCAAGGCTAACCTTGCACAGCTTGCTTTCGGCAGTGTTTTCGGAGACAAGATAGGTAGTATTTTCGTTGCTGTATGTCTCTTCTTCTTCGCATTCTCCACCATCATCAGCTGGAACCTTTTCGGTAAGGTTAATGTGGTTTATCTCTTCGGTAAGAAGTCTGAGAAGATTTATGCTGTTATCGCTGTTGCCTTCACCTTCCTTGGCTCTTGCCTTTCAAATGACCTCGTTTGGGAGCTTACAGATATGTTCAACCAGCTTATGGTTCTTCCCAACGTTCTTGCTCTCGCAGTTCTTTCAGGTATCGTAGTAAAGGCAGTTAAGGCGAAGAGTGCTAAAAAGGCAGCAAAAAAATAATTATCATCACATAAAGAAAAGTCACACATCTGTGTGGCTTTTTTTCTTGCTTTTAAGGTAAGGATATGCTACTATATTTATATAAAAGGAAGTGGGATTATGAAAAGAGAGGAAATGTACGACCGCTTGTTTGAGCAGTTCGAAAAGTCTGCACAGCAGTTCTGTGATGACAGTGAAGGCGTTTTCTGCGAAGTATCGAAGGAGTATAAGGGTTCAGAGAAATCAGATAACCTGAAGAGCTTCTTTGCAAAGGTATACTATAATTCATTTTATGTAAAATTTATATATACCGCTCACGGGACTATGGGATTGATAAACAGTGTTTTAGGGTGCAGTGTCTGTCCGGATAAAAACGGAAGTTCCCGTGAAATTCCTTTGCCGCTTTTGACTGATTATCTGGATTATAATATAAGCTCACCCATGTTTATCCCGAATATCACCGATGAAAAGGGGATGAAGAAAGCATTTGACACCGTCGGTAATGTTGTTATCGCTTTACTGCCTGAATTAAGCGGTGTGGCTGCTGACGAAGAAAATAAAAACCGCATCCTTAACACCTATACAGAAGAGATGAAGTATATCTTCGATGTTGATACTCTCGATAATCTTATTGATTACTATTTTTATGACTTTTTTGTTCTGCGTTTTACTACGGATGTCTTTGACTTTTATCTTAAGGGTGATTATGAGAAGACTTGTAAAAAACTCAGTAAAATAAAAAAGCCTACAGGCTATGAAAAAAGACTGCTTGGCACACTCCGTTCAGGTATGTACGAAAAATGTCAGACCTTGCCCGGGGATACATCCTATAACAGTCCGACACCTAAAGATGACCTGAAGGAGCTCTTGGTGCTGATTCCTTCATGGTTTATACTTACACCGCTTACCTCGGTTGTATACTTATTGGTATTTTTCCTTGCTTTATTTATGGAAAGCAGAGCTTCGGTTTACCTTATGGGAGTAGAATATAATTGGATATACTGTATTACTTTAGGCTTTCTTACCGCTATTGCCGTGAGCTATTTCACACGGTTTAAATTCTATAAACTGTTTAATAAAAAAGGCTACGAAAAATATGAAAAGCTGAGCAGTATGCAGAACGGCAAGGGTGCCGATCGCTTTATGAAGGGCTTTACTTATGTAATATTCTGTGTAAGCATTGTATTGAGTGTTCTGCTGTGTAAATGGAACATTAATTTCACGGAAAATGGCTTTACAGATAACACGGATTTCTTTTCCCTTCGGGGTGAATATTATAGCTACGAGCAAATAGAAAAGGTCTACTATCTGCCTCAGAGAACAAATGATTTCGGAGATGTACTCGAATTTCCGTCCTACGTTATGGTTGCAGACGGAAAAGAAATCGACTTTTATGAGTTCGCCGATATTGAGGATTACGAGGATGAACTTCTTATATTTTTACAGGAAAAAGGTGTAAAAATCGAAAAGGCTGACTAAAAATCAGCTTTTTTCTGTCTCTTTTCCATTCTTTTCCAGCTTATGAATCCGTACGTATCATTTATCAGAAACATAATGAAGCAGATGATTACCGACAGATAGGATATATCTTCTCTTGCTGCTAAAATCCACAGAAGAATAAGCACGGTATCGTTGGCGGCATAAAGCAGAGCGAAATATGGACTTCTTCTGGCTGTCAGATATGCGGCGGCGAAGCTGGTAGCTACTGAAAGGGTACTAGGGATAAGATTAGCGGTATTGAAATGTCTGAGTATAAAGTAAAAAGCAACGGTTACTGCTACGGTCAGACAACACATAAAAAAGATTTCCTTTCTCCCGGTTTTTCCGACGGATACCTGAGACTTATTTCCCTTGTAGGGATTTTTCAGCCAGGTGATAAGGGCGAAGGCGGACATAGGTAAGGTCATCCCGAGATAAGTCACCATTTCTCCGTAATAGCTGAAGGAAAAGGAAATGAAGCCGTAAAGGATGCTGAATATTATCATCAGAAAGGGCGAAAGGGGATTACCCTTGGCGCCGAAAATAAGTGAGGTGACGCCTAAAAGAGAGGCGATTAAGGTTAGATAGTTCTCCCTGTCGAAAAATGCGAAGGATAGAATTACGACAGAAAGAGAGGAGAACCATAAGATAAGCTCTCCTTTAGAAAAATAAGTCAGTAATTTTTTCATAAAAGCCTCCAAAAAAATAAGCATCCGAAAACACATCTTCAAAGACCTAACGATGTGCAGACGAATGCGAACTCTCACATTACACTACCCGGGGGCAGTATTATTTTTTATTTATTATAACATATATATAAATTAAAATCAACCCAAAGAAATATTCTAAAACGCAAAAAAGAAATATTCTAAAACGCAAAAAGTCATTGAAATTACAGATAAGTTGTTGTATAATGAAGAGAAAAGGAGTTGATTAGATTTGAAAGAAAGACTTACTTCTGTTTTCACACTCGGTACTCTGGTTCTGATTATAGCCGTAATGTGCGGTTATATCGCCGGGATTGACAACAGAAAGGCACAGTCGGTGACTACTGCTCCGTCTTTATCGGAAAGCACTGCCTTTATTTATGATCTGACTACCGGGGTACCCAATGTACCTGTTACAGAATATACGGTTACTGAAACTCTTCCCGTATCCTCAGAAAGTACATCCGAATATGCGGAAACCACCTCTTCCGTTACGGTGACAGAAGAAAAAAAGATGCCCGAAACTACTGAGGAAATCATCGGTAAATACACTCAGCTCGTCAATAAATTCAAAGAGAATAAGCCTGCATACAAAAAGAAGGAATTTCAGTTATTGCCCGAGGAATACCGTGAGTTCGGTTCGGCAGGAAATGTACTTCTCAACGTCGCTTCAAATTATATGGTGAGCGAGGAAGAGTGTGAAGCTCTCGTAAGGGAGTCAGGTTCTGAAGATATAGTCTGGGATTTCCCTGTCCATAATACGGAAAAGGGGTGTGTGCTCACTGATTATGATGCAGTTTCATGGGCGCGGTGTGAGGATATCGGTGACGGTACATATAAGATTTCATTCTCTCTTAAAGAAGAAGTTAATCCTCAGCCTACTCCCGCTGACACTCTTATACCCGTTTCTGCTCACGGTGCTGTTATGCAGCCTGTGTCTACGGATGAGCTTATGAAAGAAGTGGACAGTATAACGAGTTCAATTCCGGGAATCGCTCTCGATGACTTTTCACTTTCTCACCACGACTGTGAATTTATCTGTGTTTATAATCCGGAAACCGATGAGGTTCTTTCGGTTACGCATCACATTGTTATAGATATTACTGCCGACATTAAGTTTTTTGCCGCTAACATTAACGGCTCGGCAAGACTTCTCAATGAAATATTTATTTATGACATTACTTGGTAAAATATGTTTTAAGGTGGAATTTATATGAGACTTCTTAATTCTGAAGAAATGAAGCTGGTAGAACAGCATACTGCGAAATTTGGTCTGTCTTATCAGCGTATGATGGAAAATGCAGGTGCTGCCTGTGCAAGAAACATCCGTAATATAATCGAAGGCGAAAAAGCACCCTGCAGAAATGTGGTTGTAGTCTGCGGTAAGGGTAATAACGGTGGTGACGGCTTCGTTGTCGCAAGAAAAATGGCTGAAAACGGCTACAGTGTCTGTGTTGTTCTCGCTTCGGGTTATCCTAACAGTCAGGAAGCCACATATATGTATAAGCTTATTATAGATCTTTCTATTCCCACTGTCTGGTATGATGCTGACCGTCTTAAGGCTGTTCAGACAATAAAAAGTGCAGATATTATCGTTGATGCTGTTTACGGATTCAGCTTTTACGGCTCTCTTGATGAAGATATGAGGAGTCTTGTTGCCGAAATGAACAGTGCAGGCGGTATAAAATTTGCCATCGATATACCCAGCGGTGTTTACTGTAACAGCGGATTTAACGACCCCGGATGCTTTGTTGCCGATTATACTATTGCCATTTCTTCCTTAAAGCCCGCACATATCGTTCATCCGGCTTCTGATAACTGTGGTGACATAATAATTGCTAACATAGGAATTCCGGAGGAGAGCTATAATTTTGTCAAAGATTCACTTTACACATATAATAAGACAGAGGTAGGAAATCTTTTCCCGAAGCGTGCCGTAACTGCCAATAAGGGCTCTTTCGGACACGTACTCTGTATATGCGGAAGCAGAAATATGGTCGGTGCTGCGGTGCTGTCTGTTTCTGCTGCACTCAGAAGCGGTGCGGGACTCGTTACTGCGGCTTTTCCGGAAAGCATCTATCTTCCTATAGCAGATAAGCTTACACAGGCTCTTCTTATGCCTATGCCCGAAAATAATAAGGGAACCTTCTCAAAGTCGGCTCTTGATGCGCTTTTACCTGTTCTCGATAAATATGACGCTATAGTTATCGGCTGTGGTATAGGGGTAAATGAGGATACGACAGAGCTCGTAAAAGGAATTTTGCAGAACTCCAAGGTTCCTGTTATTGCCGATGCTGATGCTATTAATATTATCGCAAAGGATTTAAGTCTTCTGAAAACTGCCTCGAGCCGTGTAGTTCTGACACCTCATCCTAAGGAGATGTCAAGACTTGTAGGCACACCCGTCGAAATAGTTCAGTCTGACAGAGTAACCTGTGCCAAAGCTTTTGCTGCGTCGAATGATGTTTATGTGGTTCTTAAGGGGTCAAATACCGTCGTTGCAGGTCCTGACAGCCCTAAGGTATATATAAACGCTTCGGGTAATTCAGGCCTTTCCAAGGGTGGAAGCGGAGATGTTCTCGCCGGTCTTATCGGAGGTTTTGCCGTACAGGATTTCGAGCTTACTGACGCTGTCTGTGCTGCTGTTTATGTTCACGGATACACCGGTGACACCGTAGCTGATAAATATTCTAAATCAGGTATGCTTCCCGAGGATGTAGTCAATGAACTGAAATACACTCTCGGAGATTTCGAAAAATAATCAGAAGTTTTATAATAAAAGTATTTTAACGCACATTTTTACAGAAAAAGATGTGCGTTTTTTTATGAAAAGTATTCCGAAGGTTTAAACTCAGGTTATCCTGGTAAAACTATCAGTAAAGAAAGAGTATTAACGATCAGAGGGATGCTTATGAACATTAAACGCGGCGAAATATATTATGCCGATCTGAGTCCTGTCGTAGGTTCAGAGCAGGGCGGAATAAGACCTGTACTGATAGTGCAGAATGATGTGGGCAATAAATTCAGTCCTACAGTAATAGCGGCAGCCATTACCAGTCAGCGGTTTAAAACGGATCTGCCCACACACATACAGGTGAATGCCGATAACTGCGGCCTTGCCAAGGATTCGATAGTTCTGCTGGAACAGGTGAGAACACTCGACAAAAAAAGACTGCGCGAAAAAATGGGTAATCTTAATAAAAGCGATATGTATAAAATAGATAAAGCCTTATCAGTGAGCTTCGGACTTACTACATAAGGCAAAAAAAGAACGGAGTGATCTGATGTCACTCCGTTAAACTTTTTATTGAGCCTGATTATTTCTTGCTTTTCTTTCCGCTCTTCATAAAGAAAACACCGATTATCATAATTACAATGTAGGTGATGAGATAGAAGAGAACGGGAAGAGAGAAGGTGCCGTTAGCCTGTGCTGCCTGATAGGGATAAACACCGTGAGCAAAGATAGCAGCAACAACCATAAATATTGAACCGCAGATTGCGAGGATGGGAGCAACTCTACCCTTGAGAGTACCGAAATCCTTTCCTTTTGCTAACATTTTGAAGAAGATGGGAAGATACATAGCATAGGTAGTGATGATGGGAAGCTCTGATGAGTCGAAGGAGAAGGGTCCGAACCAGGGTGTATCAAGCTGTGAGCCGTAGAAGAAGAGAAGCCAGAGACCGCTGATGAAAAGACCTACCATTGATGAGTTGCCGGGCATATTGGTTGCGGGGTCAACCTGCTTGAAGATGTGAGGAGTAGGACCAAGGTCACGGGATGCGATAGCGTGGAAAGCTCTGGAGCATCCGAGAGTAAGGCCGTTGAGAGTACCCAGACAGGAAATAACAACGAACAGGAAGAGAGCTGTACCTGCGAAGTTACCGAATACAGATGAGAAAGCGATTCTCGCACCTGCTTCGCCACCGGCCATAATAACTTCGTTTTCGATGCCGCCTGCAAGACCAATGTAGTATGTAATATAAACACCTACGATGATGAGTGTGCCGAGAACGAGTGCCTTGGGAAGATTTTTCTTTGCGTCCTTAAGCTCTGCGTTGATTGATGTGGCGCAGATCCAGCCTTCATAAGCGAATGCAGTAGCAACTACAGCCTTGAAAAGACCGCTTGATGCGGAGATATCTTCATTAACGATTGTGGTGAAGTTTTCCACAAGAAGACCGTTTGAAAGGCCTTTGATTGTACCTACGATAGCCATAAGGAAAAGGGGAACAAGCTTGATGAAGGTAGCTGAAACCTGGAACTTACCTGCGATTTTAGGTGCAATTGAGTTCATAAAGAATACAGCTATAAGAAGAGTGCCTGCGATAGTCATGCACTGGGGACCTACGATGCTCAGCTGAGCTTCTTCAGGTAAGAATGCATTGATGAAAACGCAGAGATATCTTGCACTTACCCATGCAAGAACTGAAGTGAGGGTGGGGTAGTAGAACAGAGCGAGGAACCATCCCATAAAGTAAGCATACTTTTTGCCTACCATAGCTTCGGCGTAGTCAACAACACCGCTGACCTTTTCGTGTTTGGTAGCGAGGATTGAAAATGCGTAAGCACAGGCAACCATAATAAGACCGCCTATTACCCAGGCGAGGATACCGACGGGAAGATTACCGCCTGTTTCTGTAAGAATTTTTTCTGCTTTGAAGAATACGCCGCTGCCGATAACCGTACCGACTACTGTGCATATTGCAGTAAGCAGACCGTATTTTTTGTTGAGTTGAGTAGACATACTGAACCTCCTAATTTTATGATAAAAAAATTTTAACACATTAAAGTGAAGATTTCAATCGTTATTTTGCATATTGTTTCGGATTCTTTTTTGACAAATATACTAAAATTATGTGAACATAAGCACTTTTTGTTTGACAATAGTTTAAATTAATGATAGACTGTAAACGTAAAATTATATCTTGCAGAAGGAGTGTAAGAAAATGAGAAAATTATTATGTATTTTTATGGCTGTTGTGATGCTGTTTTCCTCTGTAGCCGTTATCGGAGCTTCAGCTGCAGACGGTTATGCAGCCAAAAATCCCATCACAGACAGCTTTGACTCTTATGAGGAATTTGTAAATGAAAACGGCGATAAAGAAATTTACGGATATACATACAAATTCCTTTACGAGGATGATGGCTATGTTGATTGGTCAAAGCTTGCCATTTATTTTGAAAAAGACGGTATTCCTGCCCAGTCAACAAGTAGCAGTATTGCTCTTGCTCTGTCAAATATGAACAATCATTTCAAACGCCTTATGTCTAATCTTTTCGGCGGAGTTAAGCTTCATACTGAGGAATATGCTACAGATATTGCTAACTTTGTAGGTAAGCTTGTTTATCCTGAATTTAAAGAAGTAACTGTTAAGTTTCCCGGTAATAAGACACCTGACGAAGAAGGATTCTTTACTCTGATTGCTGAGGCATCAGGTATTGTTCCCTTAATTCAGAAAAACTGGATTGATGCAGATGTAGATTTCAAAGCTTTTTATGAAGCTCTCGGTATTGATACCGAAGCCCTCTACGATCACAAATTTGATGACGCCAGTGTTATGGCTACCGCTCTTATCAAAGGTGTCGTAAAGTATATGCTGTCTTATGGGCCTCTTGAGGTTATGTACAGAGTGCTTGAAGCTTTTACATCGAATTATTTCACAATCTATGAAGCTGCCTCATCTCTCTTCAAACTTAAAATTAATGCAGGCAAGCGCATCGGCGGTACTGATGCTTACGGTCGCCCTAACCGCCGCGACTATACTCTGGATGAACTTAATTCTGTTGAAGGCTTACTTTCTTTCATTTTCGACGGAGTAACCGAATATGAGTTTTTCACATTCCCTCGTATGAGAATGGTGCGTGCATCCGGAAAAGGGGAAAAGCTGCTTTGTCTTATGATGTATTTCGCCATTAACTACAGATATAAGAATAATGCTGATGTGATTAACGGACTTGCAACAAAACTCAATGCGTTTATTTACGAAGGCAACAGATATAAGAACGGCAGCTACAGCAAAAAAGAAATCGAAGCTGTAACAGAAAAATTTGATGAAATGATCGATGTTCTCTTTAAGGGCGATATCACTCTCGATGCTGTGGCAATGCTCAGCGCTCTCTCGCAGGAGCATATTGATGAGACTCCGAATGATATGCTCACTCACTTAAAAAACTGGTTAAGTAAGATTTTTAAGGCAATCAGTGATTATTTCGATGATATTCTGAAGCTTCTCACAGGTGAGAAGTAAGTAAAGTCAGTAAAATTATTTATTTCGTCTCCCTTCGGGGAGGCGATTTTTTTGCTTTTTATGGTTGTCATATCGTGATTATTATGTTAAAATAATAAAGTTGCGGAGGTGAAAAAATGAAATTTGCGATTATCGGCGGCGGTGCTTCAGGTCTTGCCTGCGCTATAGAGTGCGGAAGAAAGGCTGAAAGAGAAAAAAAGAATGTCAGCATAACCGTTTATGAGTCGGCTGACAGAGTGGGTAAAAAAATTCTCGTTACAGGCAACGGCAGATGTAATATGATGAATGAAAATGAGATGCCTTACTTCGGTGACGGTGAGTTCACCCGTTTTGCCTTAGAAAAGTATGATGTGGAAAGCAATCTTTCATTTTTTGCTTCTATGGGACTTTATACACGGAGTGACTCCGAGGGCAGAGTTTACCCGCTCGGAAATCAGGCGTCAGGTGTCCTCGATGCTCTGCGTTTCGAATGTGAAAGACTCGGTGTGAGGTTCATTTGCTTGAGTACTGTTACGGCTGTAAAAAAGAACGGTAACGGCTTCGATGTGTGCGGTGAGAAGTACGATAAGGTGGTGCTTTCCTGCGGAGGTAAAGCAGGAGTGAAGGGTTATCAGTCCTATGATTTACTGAAAAATCTCGGTCACGGTGTGATTTCTCCGGCTCCCGCACTTACGAAGATAAATGTAAAGGACACCAGGTATGTAAAGCAGTTAAAGGGCATCCGTCATAAGGGTGAGCTTAATCTTTACATTGACGGCAGAAAGACGGCGTCAGAATCGGGTGAAGTGCAGTTTACGGATTACGGACTCTCGGGTATCTGTGTGATGCAGTTATCCTCTTACATTACCCGGGAAAAGTCAAAGGATATAAAGATTACATTGGACACCGTACCCGATTTTTCCTACGGAGAGCTGGAAGGTGCTATTGAAAAGATATGTGTAAGAGGCAGTCTTGCCTGTGAAAATCTGCTGACGGGCTTTATGCCGAAGAAACTTGGCAGTATTATCCTTAAAATATGCGGTATTTCTTTAACGGATAATGTTTCTACTCTTTCTGAAAGGCAGATAAAAGGTCTTGTCTCTACAGCGAAAAAGCTTACCTTTGAGGTGGAGAGTCTGCGCTCCTTCGAGGATGCACAGGTTACGGCGGGCGGTGCTGACACACGGCAGTTCAGCAGTAAGACCATGGAGTCGAAAAAAAACAGAGGACTTTACTGTATCGGTGAAATGCTCAATGTGGACGGCTTCTGCGGCGGATATAATCTTATGTGGGCGTGGAGCAGCGGAAGGCTCTGCGGTGACAGTTTAATATAAATTAAGGTGACGAACTATGATACGAATAAATGAAGTTAAGCAGAGTCTGGACTCTACGAAGGAAGACCTGCTCAAAGCTTGTAAGAAAATCCTGAAATTACAGGACGAACAGATTAAGTCTATGACGATTTACCGTAAAAGCGTGGACAGCAGAAAGAAGGATAACGTTTTTTTTTGCTACAGCGTGGATGTGGAGGTTGTCGGTGACGAAGAAAAAATCATAAAGAAAATCAATTCCAATAAGCTTACACTTGTAGAGCCTTATGAATATGTTCTGCCTGAGGTGAAGAGAAAATCTGTTTTGAGACCCGTCGTAGTCGGTCTCGGACCTGCAGGACTTTTCGCCGCACTTACTCTGGCAAGAGCTGGACTTAAGCCTCTCGTTTTAGAGCGAGGCAGAGATGTTGACAGCAGAACGAGGGATGTAAATACCTTCTTTACACAGAAAATCCTCGACGAAACCTCCAATGTTCAGTTCGGTGAGGGCGGTGCAGGAACCTTCTCTGACGGTAAGCTTACTACAGGTATAAAAAATCCTCTCTGCCGTAAGGTGTTTATCGAATTTTATGAACACGGTGCACCCGAGGAAATTCTCTATTCGGGTAAGCCTCACATCGGTACGGACAAATTAGCCGGCGTGGTAAAGAATATGCGTGAAGAAATCATCGCTCTGGGCGGTGAGGTGAAGTTCGAAAGTAAGCTTACAGACCTTATTATCTATAACGGCTGTATTCAGGGTATTACCTACGAGGAAAAGGGTAGAACAGCCGATTTCGAAACGGATGCAGTTATTCTTGCTATCGGTCATTCGGCAAGAGATACGGTAAGAATGCTTTACACTAAGGGTATACAGATGATTCAGAAGCCCTTCTCTGTCGGTGCGAGAATAGAGCATCCGAGAGAGCTTATCGATAAATCACAGTACGGTGACTTCGCAGGTCATAAGGCTCTCGGCGCCGCTGACTATAAGCTCGCCTGTCACGGTAAGCACGAAAGGGGAGCATACACCTTCTGTATGTGTCCCGGCGGTACAGTAGTAGCTGCCACCAGTGAAAAGGGCGGAGTGGTAGTAAACGGTATGAGTGAGTGGGCGAGAGACGGACGAAACTCCAACTCGGCAATCCTCGTAAACGTTTACCCTGAGGACTTTCCCGCGGAGGATGTGCTATCGGGCTTCGACCTTCAGAGACAGATGGAGCAGAAGGCATTCATCCTCGGCGGAGGAGATTACAGCGCACCATGTCAGCTGGTAGGCGATTTCCTCGAGGGAAGAAAATCCACGAAGCTCTCCTTCGTAAATCCCACCTGTCCCACAGGTGTCACTCCATCGGATATAAGACAGGTTCTTCCGAAAAAGGTAACTGACACTATGGCGGAGGCTATAGTGATGATGGATAAAAAGCTTCAGGGCTTCGCACTTAAGGATGCTGTTCTTACAGCACCTGAAACGAGAAGCTCATCACCCGTCCGTATTCTTCGTGATGACATTTACCAGACAAACATCAGAGGTCTTTATCCCTGCGGTGAGGGTGCAGGTTATGCAGGCGGTATCGTTTCTGCAGGTGTAGACGGTATCAGATGCGCCCACGCACTTATGGATGATGAGAGATAAAAAAATAAGGACAGACCGTAAAAAGTCTGTCCCGTATCCCGAAAAACATATTGACAAAATATAGCAGATCGATATAATAGAATTAGTAGATGTTGGATGTTAGCCTTGGCTTGGTCAAAAAACTTATAAACATATAGAACATCGTTTTCTATATTCAGGTTTTTCTGCTTGCGAGGGGGGTGGACTATGAACAAAAAAGCGTTCTATTTAGGTACAATTTCTGCTGTCGCAGTGCTTATATCGTTAGAAATTTTGTCAAATGTTGCTTTGTCGGGCACTGAAACATTGTCTCATAGAATAATACCGTTTTCTGCATTGGTCATTTTCGGTTTTTTAGCTGTGGTTTGTTATGCTAAAATTTTGAATAAGATAGGCATATTTTTACTGTTTGCTTCTTATATTTTAATCATTTTTTGCGTTGGTTTGGGTTTATTTTTTAATAACACAAGTATTATTTTATACTTGTTTATGATGTTGAGCATGGCTTTGATTCTTTGGAAAGGTAGAACAAAAGAGGAAAACTGAATAACACTAATCACAGGGTTCAGCTTATAACTGTTCCCTGTGTTTTTTGTGTCCGTCATTCGGTAGGGGCGGATATTATCCGCCTGTATATCTGACCTCTCCGTCTGCTCCCGTTGGTCGCATCCATCTTCCCTTTCAGGCGAGGCAAGTATACTTCAGTTTAGAAACAAAAAAAGCCTCCCCTGAAAGGGGAGGTGGCAACCGAAGGTTGACGGAGAGTTTTACTCTACCTCGCATCCCTTACTCACAGCCGAGCAAAGGTACGCTTCATCATAATCCTTCTTTAATTCCTCGAGGCACTTTTCAGCATCCTCTCTCTTTTCGAAAATGCCAAAAACACTCGGACCGCTTCCGCTCATACAGCAGCATTCACAGCCGTACTTTCTCATAGCACCTTTGATAACCACTCTGTCGGGTACATCGATGAACTGCTCGAAAACATTGTCTACTCTGTCGAAAATACCCTTTTTATCCTGAGTAGCCGCCGCTATGAGCATACCTCTGGTGTCGAGATGTCTCACTCTTTCTGCACTGTCAAATGCCGCATAAGCCTCGCCTGTGGAAACATCCTGCTTTGGCTTTACGATTACGATGTTTTCGATTTCGACGTCGGGAAGGAAGGAAAGCACCGTGCCTGTATACTGTGCCGCCATAGTACCGCCCATAATGCAGAAGGGAATGTCTGCACCGATTTTACCGCCGATCTGAGTCAGCTCTTTAAGCGAAAGTTTTGTACCGAAAAGCTCATTGAGCGCTACGAGAGTAGCCGCACCGTCAGCACTTCCTCCGGCAAGACCTGCCGCTTGAGGGATGTTCTTTTCGATGTGAATGGCGATGCCGGTGTTTTCTGTACCTGTGTCACCGAAAAATCTTGTCGCCACCTTGTGAACGATGTTCTTTTCGTCAGTGGGTACGCCTTCTTTGGTGCAGGTGATTTCTATTTTCTTACTGTCTGTCTTTTCTACTGTAACTCTGTCGTAAATTCCCACGGACTGCATTATCATAAAAAGGTCGTGATAACCGCTGGGCAGAGTAGATAATATGTCAAGCATAAGATTGATTTTTGCCGAGGCTTTAACGGTAACTTTCATCTGAAAAACTCCTTTGCGGAAATATATCTATATTATAAACTAAAACTCATTCCTAATCAATAACTTATATAAAAATAAAGTTTATGTTAACTTCACTTTTTCCATTGACTTTTAAGTATATATATGTTAAAATAACGGGAAAGTAAAAGGATGTTTCTTAATAAACAGGAGGTAGATTATGAAGTTATCCGTGGTAGGAAAAAAACTTTATAAAGACGGCAAATTGTCTTCTCTCCCGCTTTTTATTAATGACGGTATTATTGTTTCTGAAATTGACTCAGCGGAAAATGTTATTGATTTTTCCGATAAGTATTATATTTTTCCCGGTTTCGTAGATGTACATGTTCATTTACGTGAGCCGGGTTTTTCTTATAAAGAGACGATAAAAAGCGGAACTGTCGCTTCGGCACACGGCGGTTACACAGCAGTATGCTCCATGCCTAACCTTAATCCCGTACCCGACAGCAGAGATAATCTTGACAGACAGCTCGACATTATCGAAAAGGATGCATGTATTCACGTTTATCCCTACGGCTCCATTACGGTAGGTCAGAAGGGTGAGGAGCTTTCTGATATGGAGGCTATGGCGAAGGATGTTATCGCATTTTCCGATGACGGCAGAGGTGTGCAGAGCGATGATATGATGCGTGAGGCTATGCTTAAGGCAAAGTCTCTGGGTAAAATGATAGTAGCTCACTGTGAGGTTAATGAGCTTCTTAAGGGTGGCTACATCCACGACGGTGAATATGCGAAGGCACACGGACATAAGGGTATCTGCAGTGAAAGCGAATGGAAGCAGATTGCCCGTGACCTTGAACTTGTGGAAGAGACAGGCTGTGCTTATCACGTATGCCACATTTCCACTAAGGAAAGTGTAGAGATTATCCGTCAGGCGAAGAAAAGGGGAGTGAATGTCACCTGTGAGACAGGTCCTCATTACCTCATTCTCTGTGACGAGGATTTACAGGAAGAAGGCAGATTTAAGATGAATCCGCCCCTTCGCTCGGCTGAGGACAGAGACGCCCTCATCGAAGGCATAAAGGATGGCACGATAGATATGATAGCCACTGACCATGCACCTCATTCTGCTGAGGAAAAGGGTAAGGGTCTGGCAGGAAGTATGATGGGTGTGGTAGGCATCGAAACTGCATTTCCGCTCCTTTACACACATCTTGTCTTGAAGGGTGTAATCACTCTCGAAAAGCTCATCGAGCTTATGGCAGTTAACCCGAGAAAGCGCTTCGGTATCGGCGGAGGTACTGACGAGGATGAAAGTGCGGATTTCACCGTAGTCGACCTCGATGCTGAATACACTATCGACAGTAACGACTTTTACTCGATGGGTAAGGCCACTCCTTTCGAGGGCTACAAGGTAAAAGGAAAGATTATACACACCTTCATTAAGGGTGAAAAGATATTTTAAAAGAGGAGAGAGAAAATGACACAGGGTATTTATGAAGTTCTGAAAAATGAACAGCTTACTTCCACTGTCTTCCGTATGGTGCTTAAGGGCGACACCTCGGCACTTACTAAACCGGGACAGTTCGTAAACCTTCTCGTGGAAGGCTGTTATTTAAGAAGACCCATTTCAGTTTACGACTGGGATGAAAATACAGTAACCATCATCTACAAGGTAGTAGGTGAGGGTACAGAGAAAATGAGCAAATGGCAGGAAGGATATAAATGCGACATCCTCGTAGGTCTCGGTAACGGATTCGACACCTCTAAAAGCGGAGACAGACCTCTTCTTATCGGCGGCGGTGTAGGTGTACCTCCTCTCTACGGACTCTGTAAGAGACTTGTGGCAGAGGGTAAAAAACCGACAGTAATTCTCGGCTTCAATGAAGAAAAAGAAATCTTCTGTAAGGAAGAGTTTTCTGCACTCTGTGAAACGGTAATCACCACCGTGGATGGCTCAGTGGGTGTAAAAGGCTTCGTAACGGATGCTATGAAGGATATGGACTACACATTCTTCTACACCTGCGGTCCTATGCCTATGTTTAAGGCGATCGAAAAAACTGCCGTAGGTTCAGGTGAATACAGCTTCGAGGAAAGAATGGGTTGCGGCTTCGGTGCCTGTATGGGATGCAGCTGTAAAACCAAATACGGAAACAAGAGAATCTGTAAGGACGGACCCGTTCTGGAAAGAGAGGAAATCATATGGTAAACACTAAGGTTGACCTTTTAGGTCTCGAGCTTGATAATCCTGTTATTCCCGCTTCGGGTACCTTCGGCTTCGGCTATGAATTTGCAGAACTTTACGACATCAACTGTCTCGGCTCCTTCTCCTTTAAAGGAACTACACTTGAAGGCCGCTTCGGTAATCCCACACCGAGAATCGCCGAATGTCCCCAGGGTATGATTAACTCCGTAGGACTCCAGAATCCCGGTGTACATAAGGTTATCGCAGAAGAGCTTCCCAAGCTTAAGGAAGTTTTTAATAAAAAGGTTATCGCTAACGTAGGCGGATTTGCTCTCGAAGAATATCAGGAATGTGCCCGTCTTCTCGATGCAGAGGAACAGGTAGGAATCCTCGAAATAAACATCAGCTGTCCTAATCTTCATGCAGGCGGTGTGAATTTCGGTACGGACGCTAAAAATGCTGCCGCAGTTATCGAGGCAGTAAAGAAGGTAACCAGGAAGCCTGTTATGGCTAAGCTTACACCTAATGTAACAGATATTACCGAAATCGCTCTTGCCTGTGAAAGTGCGGGTGCAGACGGTATCAGTATGATAAACACTCTTCTCGGTATGAGAATCGACCTTAAAACGAAGAAGCCTGTAATCGCTAATAAAATGGGTGGCTTCTCAGGTCCGGCAATAATGCCCGTAGCTCTGAGAATGGTTTATCAGGTATACGAAAAGGTAAATGTACCCATCGTGGGTATGGGTGGTATTTCGAAGGCAGAGGATGTCATCGAAATGATGCTCGCAGGTGCCACAGCCGTACAGGTCGGTGCCGCTAACTTAGTAAATCCCTTTGCCTGCCGTGACATCATAAATGATTTACCGCAGGTAATGGAAAAATATAACATATCATCATTAAAAGAAATTATCGGAGGTGCTCACTAATGGGTAGAGATGTAATTATCGCATGTGATTTCAGCAGTAAGCAGGAGGTTCTTTCTTTCCTTGACAAATTTCAGGGTAAAAAGCCTTTCGTAAAAATCGGTATGGAGCTTTACTATGCTGAAGGTCCTTCAATCGTAAAAGAAATCAAAGAAAGAGGCCACAAGATTTTCCTTGACCTCAAGCTTCACGATATTCCCAATACAGTTAAAAAGTCAATGGCTGTGCTTTCAAGATTAGATGTAGACATCTGTAATCTTCACGCAGGCGGAACCAAGAGAATGATGGAAGCCGCACTCGAAGGTCTCACCAGACCCGATGGCACTCGTCCTCTTCTCATCGCTGTTACACAGCTTACCTCAACTGACCAGGAAAGCATGGAAAACGACCTTCTCATTAAAGAGCCTATCGACAAGGTAGTTATGCATTATGCAAAGAATGCCGCTGATGCAGGCTTAGACGGCGTAGTATGCTCACCCCTCGAAGCACAGAAGGTACACGACACCTGCGGCAAGGACTTTCTTACCATCACTCCCGGCGTACGCTTCGCTGACGGTGACATCGGCGACCAGAAGAGAGTTATGACTCCCGCTGAGGCTAACAGAATCGGTTCTGACTACATCGTAGTAGGCAGACCCATCACAGCCGCAGAAGACCCCGTAGCCGCATACGAAAGATGCCTTGCTGAGTTTGTAGGCTGATAAACTTATTACTTGTTAATTATAAAATGAAAGGATAGATTTACAATGAAAAAATTAATCGCAAAAGACTTACTCTCCATCGGTGCTGTTTTCCTTCGCCCCGAAGATCCCTTTACCTGGGCAAGCGGAATCAAAAGCCCCATTTACTGTGACAACAGACTTACCCTCACTTCTCCTCAGGTAAGAACTGATGTTGAAACAGGTCTTGCTAAAACTATTCTTAAATATTATCCCGACTGTGAAGTTATTATGGGTACTTCCACAGCAGGTATCGCTCACGCCGCTATCGTAGGCCACATCCTCGGCCTTCCTATGGGCTATGTAAGAAGCGGCCATAAGGATCACGGCAGAGGAAATCAGATCGAAGGCAAGCTCGAAAAGGGACAGAAGGTAGTCGTTGTGGAAGATCTTATCTCCACAGGCGGCAGTGTTCTCGAGGTTGTAGATGTTCTTCGTGAAGCAGGTGCAGAGGTACTCGGTATCGCTTCCATCTTTACCTACGGTATGAAGAAGGGCATCGACAGAATGGCTGCAGCCGATGTTATCAACCACAGCCTTTCAAATCTTGATGCAGTAGCAGAAGTAGCTGCAGAAGAAGGCTACATCAAACAGGAAGACATCGCCCGTCTTCTCAAATTCAGAGACAATCCTTCCGATGAAAGTTGGATAGGAGGAACAAAATGAGAAGTCTTATAAATATTCTCGATCTTTCCGTTGAAGAAATCGATAAATTACTTGATGTTGCTGATGACATCATCGCCAACCGTGAAAAGTACAGCGAGGTATGCCACGGTAAAAAGCTCGCCACTCTTTTCTTCGAGCCTTCCACCAGAACCAGACTCAGCTTCGAGGCTGCTATGTATGAGCTCGGTGGTCACGTTTTAGGCTTCTCCGCTGCCGCTTCCTCTTCTGCATCAAAGGGTGAAAGCGTGGCTGACACCACCCGTATGGCCTGCTGTTATGCTGACATTATCGCTATGCGTCATCCCAAAGAGGGTGCACCTCTCGTCGCTTCCAAGGTAACAAGTGTGCCTGTTATCAATGCAGGCGACGGTGGCCATAACCATCCCACTCAGACTCTTACTGACCTTCTTACCATCCGCCGTAAAAAGGGTAAGCTCAATAACTTTACCATAGGCTTCTGCGGTGACCTTAAATTCGGCAGAACCGTACATTCACTCATCACCGCTCTGGCAAGATATGAGGGCATAAAAATCGTTCTCATTTCACCCGAAGAGCTTAAGCTTCCCTCTTACATTAAGAAGGATGTTATCAAAAAACAGGGTGTGGAATATGTTCAGACTACCGACCTTGAAGCTGTTCTCCCTGAACTTGATGTTCTCTATATGACCAGAGTTCAGCAGGAGAGATTTTTCAGTGAAGAAGAATATATCCGTCTTCGTGACAGCTACATTCTTACCCGTAAAAAGCTCGACAATGCAAAGGATGACCTTGTAATTCTTCATCCACTGCCCCGTGTAAATGAGATTTCCACTGATGTGGACGATGATCCGAGAGCCTGCTATTTCGAACAGGCACTCTGCGGAAAGTTTGTACGTATGGCTCTTATTATGGAGCTTCTCGGATTACATCTTGACTGAAAGGGGAGGAAATAAATGAATATTGATTCTATTAAAGAAGGTCTCGTTATCGACCATATTACTGCAGGCAACGCTATGAGAATTTACAACCTTTTAGGCTTCGATAAGCTCGAATGCAGTATCGCTATCATAAAGAATGTAAACAGTAAAAAAATGGGTAAAAAGGATATTATCAAAATCGACAGCAATATTGATATTAATCTTGAAGCTCTCGGTTTTATCGATCCGGGTATCACCATCGATGTTATCCGTGACAGTAAGCTCGTGGAAAAGAGACATGTCGACCTTCCCGAAACCTTACACGGTGTCCTCAAATGTAAAAATCCCCGCTGTATAACATCTGTAGAGCAGGAACTCAGTCAGGAATTTATGCTCACTGACAGAGAAAACAGAGTTTACCGCTGTGTCTACTGCGAGGCAGCAGCTAACTGAAGGTTTCTTTAACCATGTGACACCTTTCCTTTCAGCGAGGAAAGGTACGAGAGATAAAAAAATACTACTCACCGGAAGGTGGGTAGTTTTTTTTGTTAGTGACTTGGTTATTCTACGCCGAACATCTCACGCAGTTCTCCTATAACCTTCTTCTCTATTCTTGAAACGTAAGACCGTGATATATTCATCTCCTTGGCTATTTCACGTTGCGTCTGTTCCCTTCGGTTATAAAGACCGTAGCGGCGGATGATGATTTCTCTGTCTCTTTCGCTTTCTATATTATTTATATATTCATACAGAGTGCGGCTTTTATTTTTGAGATCGATATCGTCGCTTATGGTGTCCTCACAGTAGATGATGTCGATAAGGGTGAGAGGATTTCCTTCGCTGTCAGTATCTATGGGTTCATTAACGGAGACTGTATTTGAATCCTTTTTCTTGGCTCTGAAATACATAAGAATTTCATTTTCTATACATTTCGAAACATAGGTAGCAAGTTTAATTCCTTTGTCATCCTTAAAGGAATCTATGCCTTTTATCAGTCCGATAGTACCGATGGAAATTAAATCCTCCTGCTCGTCATACTCCGAGTAGTATTTTTTTATTATATGAGAGACGAGACGGAGATTATGCTCTATGAGTTTTTCTCTTGCCTTAGTATCGCCGTGTGTTTTCATTTTCGTCAGTAGCTCTTTTTCTTTTTCTGCGGAAAGAGGTTTAGGAAAAGATGAGATGTTTTTCAGGTGGAGAAAGAAAAACAGGAAATTACTCAGTATAGCACTTATTAGTTCAAACATAATATCACCCCGTAAAGTTTATGATAGCAAGACAGGAGATATGAGCGGTTGTTTACGCAATAAACCGACTGATATATAAATGCTTTAAAGTTATAAAATGACATATTTCATTTTAAGAAAAGTATTGCATAAACTGGAAATATATGTTATAATTTTACTAATTGAAATTATGTTGGTGCTTTATAAGCAGAATGATAATTTGCAACTGAAAAAATAATAGTGAAACAATTGCATTAACAGTAACTGATCAAATGTTACCGATTGAGGTATTAAGCTCTGTATTATAATAGAAAGAGTTTAATTTTAAAAATGGGAGTTAGTTGGAGTGCTATGGTTCACTTTTAAATAGATGTAATAAAAATTATTTTCGTATAATAAGGAGGATATTTTTATGAAAATGAAAACTAAACGCTTCGGGTCGTTTTTCCTTGCGATGCTGATGCTGTTTACTATGATTCCGTTCGTCAGCGTTTCCGCAGCTAACCCTTCAGGAACATTATCGGTAAGCGGTCTTAGTGTTACATATAGCCAGGATGCCGGTAATAAATCTTCTTGTTCATTAAGCGGAACTACGATCACGGCAACTGCACAGAGTAAGTCGGGTTTTTCTACTACTGCAGGTCAGACGACGGTAACATTAAAAAATATCGGAAGCTCCAATGCTACGCTTTCTTTCGCTTACACAGGTTCCAGTGTAGCGAGTCTTAGCGTTGACGGTACAGCTTATGGCACAAGCTCCGGTGATTTTACGAAGGCTTTAAGTCCAAACGGAACAGCAGTCATTGTATTTAAATCATCAGCTGGCAGTCTCTTGGGCAAAAGCACAGCTACATTAACTATTACAGATGTTACTCTTTCAGCTGAAAAAAATGTTAATGTAACATTCAAGCCTGCGGCTAACGGTTCTTACACACTTGACGGTTCCGCTGTCAATGCTGATGTTATAAAATCAAAAAAATCAACAGAAAGCTATTCTGTAGTTGCTACTCCCGCATCAAACTATAATTTCTTTGGTTGGTATAATGAAACAGCAGGCAAATATATTTCTTATAATGCAACAGAATCGATTGTTTTAACGGACGATGCTGTGATTTATCCTACATTTGTTTCGAAAACTGCCGCTCTCTTCGGTGTCGGTACCACAAGATTCTTTGATCTGACAGATGCTTGCAATTTCGCAACCACTTCAACAACCAAGACCGTAGTGCTTCTTAATAACGGTACGATTAACGGCAGTCATGAAATTCCTGCAGGTATTACTTTATTGGTTCCTTTCAATGACAGCAATACTCTGTATACGAATAAACCAGATTGTACCAGCGGTTTACTTAATAATGCTGCATGGGTTCAGCCTACAGCTTATAGAACACTTACCCTTGCCTCCGATGCGGATATTACAGTTAAAGGTGCCATCTCTATCAGCGCTCAGCACGCAGCATCTAACGGCTCTAAGCCCTACTGCGGTGCACCTACCGGTCCTGTCGGTTGGGTTAAGATGCTCGAAGGCTCCGAGATTACTTTAAATAACGGTGCTAACCTTTATGCTTGGGGCTTTATCCAGGGCGCAGGTACCATTACTGCAAAGTCCGGTGCAACTGTTTATGAAAATTTCCAGTTTACTGACTTCCGTGGCGGTTCTAATCTGATGCAGATGGCCAGTGATAGTCTTGTTTTTCCTATAAACCAATACTATGTTCAGAATATTGAGGTTCCTACTGTTTTTGAAGCCGGTGCTAAAGAAACTCTTTATACATCTGCTTATGCAAGTGCAATGACGGTTGGCGGCGCTGCTCCGTATATCGGTGAGGGCGGTATGTTCATTGTCAATGACGGATATATCGTTAAAGACTATATAGAAGGTACAGACCGTCTTCAGGTTGATGCTTACGGCGATATTACTATGAGTAATATGGTTGTTAATGTTAGTGTAGAGGTTGACTCAGCATCTTATGTTCTTCCTATTACAAATAATGTTTCGATTAATTTAAATTCCGGTACTTCAACCATCGGACAGAGTCTTGCTTTACTTCCCGGTGCTGAAATGACAGTCGGTAAGGATGCGACTATGGTAATTGGTGCAAACGCCAGTGATGTGCTTGCCAATAAAAACGAATATAATTGCGGTGGTTATCACTTAATAGTATATGACAGAGATGAATGGTTCTACGGTCTGGATATGGGATCCGGTGAGATAGTCGAGGGAGTTAAATACGCTTTTGGTGACGACGGTAAAACAGGCATTAATCCGTTGAAATTTGCTCCCGGCAGAACATACACCCGAACAGCAGCTAAGGACATAAAGGATGCCGTTCTCGATATCAACGGTACCGTTATTGCTCAGGGCGGTCTATATACCACTTTGGGTGGCAGTGCTATCAAGTCTTCAGAAAAGACAGGTACCATCGTAATGCAGAGCGGCTCAGGCCCTGACCTTCTTACATTCCAGGCAAACGGCGGTACATCATTGGGTATTCCGATGAACTCTGCTTCACTTATGAACGGTGACGGCACCTACCTTATGACTGGTCCTACAATAGAGGATGATACAATTCCCTATACTGAACCCGGTACAACATTTAACTACTGTGCAACCCATAATAAGTGGTATACAGGTGAATGTGATGAATGTGCTTCCGGTTGTAATCATAAGGTTGTAACTGATGTAGCAGTTGCTCCTACATGTACAGTTACAGGTCTTACAGAAGGTTCACATTGTGAGCTTTGCGGTGAAGTTCTCGTAGCTCAGGATGTAGTTCCTGCTCTCGGACATAAAGAGGCAACTCTTGCCGGAAAAGACGCTACATGTACAGAAACTGGTCTCACAGAAGGCAAGAAATGTACTGTCTGCGGTGTAACTACAGTAGCGCAGAAAGAAATCTCCGCACTTGGTCATAAGGAAGAGACTATCGCCGGTAAGGATGCTACCTGTGAAGAAACAGGTCTTACAGCAGGTAAGAAGTGTACAGTCTGTGGTGTAACCACAGTGGCACAGAAAGAAATTACTGCACTTGGTCACAAGTATAATTCAGTGGTAACGCCTCCCACCTGCGAAACAGACGGCTTAACAACCTACACCTGTTCAGTATGCGGTGACAGCTATGAAGATGATAATGTTACTGCACTCGGTCACAGTTATGACGAAGGTGTAATCAGCCCTGACCCCACATGTAATGACGATGGTGTCAAGACATTTACTTGCGGTAATTGCGGTGACACATACACAGAGGTAGTTTCAGCCAAGGGTCACACTGAAGGTGAAAAAATAATCGAAAACGAAGTAGCAGCTGACTGTGAAAACGAAGGTTCATACGATGAAGCAGTTTACTGCACAATCTGCGGTGAAGAACTCGACAGAGAAACAGTAACAGTTGATGCTCTTGGTCATACAGAAGGCGAAACAGTAATCGAGAACAATGTTGAAGCTGACTGTGAAAACGATGGTTCTTATGATGAAGTTGTTTACTGTACAGTTTGCGGTGATGAACTCAGCAGAGAAACAGTAAAAGTTGACGCTCTCGGTCACACCGATGGCGAAACAGTAATCGAAAACGAAGTAGCAGCCGATTGTGAAAATGATGGTTCTTATGATGAAGTTGTTTACTGTGCAGTCTGCGGTGAAGAACTCAGCAGAGAAACAGTAACAGTTGATGCACTTGGTCATAAATATGAATCAGTAGTAACAGAACCCACTTGTACAGCTGATGGTTATACAACTTATAATTGTACGGTTTGTGGTAGTGGTTACACAGGTGATTTTGTTGATTCTCTCGGTCATTCTGAGGGTGAAGAAGTAATTGAAAATGCTTCTTCTGCTGATTGTGTAAACGGCGGTTCATATGATGTAGTTGTTTATTGCACAGTCTGCGGTGAGGAACTTAGCAGAGAAACAGTAAAAATTGACGCTCTCGGTCATAAAGAAGAGACACTTGCAGACAAGGAAGCAACTTGTGAAGATACAGGTCTTACAGAAGGTAAGAAGTGTACAGTCTGCGGTGAAGTTACCGTAGCTCAGGAAGAAATTCCCGCTCTCGGTCACACCGAAGATGAAACAGTAATCGAAAATGAAGTAGCTGCTGACTGCGAAAACGAAGGTTCTTACGATGAAGTAGTTTACTGTACAGTCTGCGGTGAAGAACTCGACAGTGAAACAGTAACAGTAGATGCACTCGGTCATACAGATGGTGAAACAGTAATCGAAAACGAAGTAGCAGCTGACTGTGAAAACGACGGTTCTTATGATGAAGTTGTTTACTGTACAGTCTGCGGTGAAGAACTCGACCGAGAAACAGTAAAAGTTGATGCTCTTGGTCACACTGAAGAAACACTTGCAGGTAAGGATGCTACATGTGAAGATACAGGTCTTACAGAAGGTAAGAAGTGTACAGTCTGCGGTGAAGTTACCGTGTCTCAGGAAGAAATTCCTGCTCTCGGTCACACCGATGGTGAAACAGTAATCGAGAACAATGTTGAAGCTGACTGTGAAAACGATGGTTCTTATGATGAAGTTGTTTACTGTGCAGTTTGCGGAGACGAACTTAGCAGAAATACAGTAACAGTTGATGCTCTCGGACATAAAGAAGAGACACTCGCTGGTAAGGATGCTACCTGTGAAGAAACAGGTCTTACTGAAGGTAAGAAGTGTACAGTCTGCGGTGAAGTTACCGTGTCTCAGGAAGAAATTCCTGCTCTCGGTCACACCGATGGCGAAACAGTAGTTGAAAACGAAAAAGTAGCTGACTGTGAAAACGACGGATCTTATGATGAAGTTGTTTACTGTGCAGTCTGCGGTGACGAACTCAGCAGAGAAACAGTAACAGTTGACGCACTTGGTCATAAAGAAGAGACACTTGCCGGTAAGGATGCTACCTGTGAAGAAACAGGTCTTACTGAAGGTAAGAAGTGTACAGTCTGCGGTGAAGTTACTGTAGCTCAGGAAGAAATTCCTGCTCTTGGTCACACCGATGGTGAAACAGTAATCGAAAACGAAGTAGCAGCTGACTGTGTAAACAACGGTTCATATGATGAAGTT
>JAZTZH010000007.1:0-16464 GCA_045637365.1 Acutalibacteraceae bacterium | reverse complement strand
CGTATCTTAACGCTCTTAACAAAATTGTTTACGAGGAGGCATAAGTAATGACAAAACTTTCTTTTTCAATCAACGGCTGGAAAGATTACTCCTGGCAGGATTTCGTTACACTTGCCGAGGAAAACGGTTTTGGCGGTATTGAGCTTCATAATGTCATCGGCTCGTTTCTTTATGAAAAAGACGGTCCCTTCCATAAGTATAATTCTGCGGCAACTGTCCGCGGACTTAATGACAAGGGAATTTCAATTCCTTGTGTTGATATTAGTGTGGATGTTTCTGACAGCAATATCGATGAAAACAGTGAACATATCAGAAAATATATTGATTTTGCTTCTTCTATCCGTTCACCTTACGTGAGAGTTTATGCATCAGGTGAAAGTGAAAATGCTAAGGAAAATGTTCTTGCTTGTCTCGGTAATATCACGGAATTTGCCGCAGAAAAGAACGTTACCGTGCTTATTGAAACCACAGGTATGTTCAGAAATACTACTGCACTCCGTGACATTCTTATTGAATTTGCGTGTGATTCAGTAGCAGCATTATGGGATATGTATCATACCTTCTGTGAAGAAGGGGAGGACCCTGAAAAAACCATTACAAACCTCGGTGCATATATCAAGCATGTTCATATTAAGGATTCTGCAGTAATTGACGGTAAACGTGAGTATTGTCTTATGGGTGAGGGAGAAATTCCTACAGAGGTAATGATCAACGCTCTCAGCTCTGTTAATTACGACGGTTTTATTTCTCTCGAGTGGAATCCCGACTGGATGGAAGACCTCAGAGAAATCGATGTAATTTATGCACATTTCTTCCAGTATATGCAGCAGTTCCAGACACCCTCCAGAAAGAAGAGTCACCTTTATTGGAATAAGAGAGGAACAGGTAACTTTGTATGGAAAAAGGAAGCACTTGTTCGCAAGACTTTCTCACAGGTACTCGATACAATGGTAGAAGAGTTCCCAGATCAGTACGCTTTCAAATATACTACTCTCAATTACACACGAACCTATGCTCAGTTCAGAGATGATGTTGATGAGTGCTGCCGTGCATTCCTTTCTATGGGTATTAAACCCGGCTCACACGTAGCTGTATGGGCGACCAATATTCCTCAGTGGTATATAGCTTTCTGGGCAGCAACAAAGCTCGGTGCAGTTCTTGTAACAATGAATACAGCTTATAAAATCCACGAGGCTGAATATCTTCTCAAGCAGTCTGATACTCATACACTTATTCTCGTTGAAGGTTACCGTGATTCACATTATTCTGATATAATCGGTGAACTCTGTCCTGAGCTCGAAACTCTCGAAGCAGGTAAGCCTTTACACAGTAAGAGACTTCCTTTCCTTCGTAATGTTATTACCGTTGGCTTTAAAAAGAAGGGTTGTCTTGAGTGGGATGAAGCAATCGCACGAAGTGAAAATGTGCCCGTAGAAGAGGTATACCGTATCGCCGCAAATGTTAACCCTGACGATGTATGTAATATGCAGTACACATCAGGAACCACCGGCTTTCCTAAAGGCGTTATGCTCACTCACTATAACGTAGTTAACAACGGTAAGTGCATCGGTGACAGAATGGATCTTTCCACTGCTGACCGAATGATGATACAGGTTCCTATGTTCCATTGTTTCGGTATGGTTCTTTCCATGACTGCATCGATGACACACGGTGTAACTCTTTCACCAATTCCTTACTTTACACCGAAGCCTGCTCTTGCCTGTATTAACCAGGAAAAGATTACCTGCTTCCACGGTGTTCCAACGATGTTCATAGCACTTTTAGAGCATCCTGATTTCGAAAAAACTGACTTCTCATATATGAGAACAGGTATTATGGCAGGTTCTCCCTGTCCCATCTCCGTAATGCAGGATGTTGTTGACAAAATGAATATGAAGGAAATAACCATCGTTTACGGTCAGACAGAGGCTTCTCCCGGTTGTACTATGAGCTCCACCGATGACTCTCTCGAGGTAAGAGTAAGTACTGTAGGACGTGCTCTTCCCGAAATTGAATGTAAAATTGTTAACCCTGAAACCGGTGAAGATATGCCTGTAGGTGAAACAGGTGAATTCGTAGCAAGAGGCTACAATATTATGAAGGGTTATTATAAAATGCCTAAAGCAACGGCTGAAGCTATAGATAAAGACGGATGGCTTCATACAGGCGACCTCGCATGTAAAACTGAGGACGGCAACTATAAGATTACAGGCAGACTCAAGGATATGATTATCCGTGGCGGTGAAAATATCTATCCTAAGGAAATCGAAGAGTTTATTTACACTCACGATAAGGTAAAGGATGTACAGGTTATTGGTGTTCCTGATGAGCAGTACGGTGAAGAAATAGCTGCCTGGATCGTTCTTAAGGACGGAGAGACTATGACCGAAGAGGAAATGAAGCAGTATATCCGTGATCATATGGCAAAGCATAAGGTTCCGAGATATATTGATTTCGTTGACGGCTTCCCGATGAACGCAGCAGGTAAAATTCTCAAATACAAAATGCGTGAACAGGCTGTCGAAAAATACGGTCTTCAGAAAGCAAATTCAGTAGTAACAGCATAAGGAAAGAGTGATTAATTGAATTATCCCATTATAGATTGTCACTGTCATGTTTACCCGGACAAAATCGCTGATAAAGCTGTAGACAGTATCCGTAGCTTTTACGGTATTGATATGGGGTATGACGGAAGAGCCTCTACTCTGATTGAAAACGGCAGAAAAAACGGAGTAAAGCATTATGTTGTTTTTTCTGTGGCTACAACACCGAAGCAGGTTCAGTCGATAAATACTTTTATTGCGGATACCGTTGAGAACAGCGGAGGATTAATGACAGGTCTCGGTTCGCTTCATCCTGACTCTGACAGTATCGAAGAAGATTTCAGACACATTAAAGAGCTTGGACTGAAAGGTGTGAAGCTACACCCGGACTTTCAGAAAATAGCAATTGATGATAAGCGCTGTGAAAAAATTTATGAACTTTGCAGTGGTGAAATGCCTATTCTTCTTCACACAGGGGACAGCAGATACGATTTTTCTAATCCTGACAGAATGGTCAGAATCCTAGAAAAATATCCCGATATGACGGTTATCGGCGCTCATTTCGGTGGTTGGTCAGTGTGGGATAAAGCTGTAGAAAAGCTTACATCTTATCCTAACTTTTATGTCGATTGCTCCTCTTCCTTTTACTGCCTTTCTCCTGAGAAGGCGAAAGATATTATCAGAAAGTACGGAGCGGAAAAAGTGATGTTTGCTACGGACTTTCCGATGTGGGGATATGAACAGGAGCTTGAGTTCTTTTTCAGGCTTGGTCTGACTGAGGATGAGACTGAAAAGATTCTTTATAAAAACGCAGTTCGAATTTTCGGCATCGACAAAAGCAAAATTTTATGATTTTTGCAAGATTTTTCCGTAAATAATATTGACAAAGGCATTTTAAAGTGTTAAAATCTTATGGAATTTAATATAAAGGCTATGACGAAGACGGATGAATCGGAGCATTGACAGAGAGCCGACGGTGCTGGAAAGCCGGTAATGTGAATTTTCAAATCCCATCACTTCTGAGCCGAAGGGGCGAAACAGCAGTAGTTCTTTCCGTGAATGCTACGTCAGTGCATAGAGCTTGTCGGAGTTCGAAGGGGCGTTTATTCCGCAATTTCAGTGGTACCGCGGGTATGGTAATTGTACTCGTATCAAAGTTTTCTTTGGGAGGGGTTTTATTTTTTATAAAAATTATTATTAAGGAGACAGATTTATGGAACTTAATAAAATGAATAATGAGCTTAAAGAGGTTGCCTTCAGAATTAAGGAAATGCGTGAAATCGCAGGCTACACACCTGAAGAAATGGCTGAAAAGGTGGATATCAGCACTGAGCAGTACATTTCTTATGAGCAGGGTACCGCTGATTTCCCTTTCTCTTTCATTCATAAGTGTGCCAAGGTTTTCAATATCGGTAAAACTGACCTGCTTGAAGGCCGTAGCAGTAACCTTTCTTCTTACACAGTAACCCGTAAGAATCAGGGTAAAATCACATCTAAGGAAGACGGTATAGAGATTAATCATCTTGCTCTTCATTTCAGAAATAAGCTTGCTGAGCCTTACCTTGCCAAATATGAATACAAGGAAGAGCTTCAGGACAAGCCTATTAAAACCATGACACACAGCGGTCAGGAGTTTGACTTCGTGCTTTCAGGTAAGCTTAAGGTGAGAGTCGGAAATCACACCGAGATTCTCGAAGAAGGCGACAGCATTTACTATAACAGTTCTACACCTCACGGTATGATTGCCGTAGGCGGTGAGGATTGCACATTTGTTGCCGTTGTTGTAGCCGGCGAAGAAAACACTGTTAAAACCGAAACTGAAGAAACTCTTTCCTCTACCAAGGTTTCACATGAGCTTGAAATTAAAAAATTCATCGAAACTGAAGAAAATGAAAAGGGTGTTCTTACCAAGCTCGACTACAAAAATGAAGATGAATTCAATTTTGCTTTCGATGTAGTTGATGCTGTAGCTGATAAGTATCCTGATAAGCTCGCTATGCTTCATATTTCCGGAGACAAGACAGAAAGAAGATTTACCTACAACGATATGAAGAAGGAATCTGCTCGTGCCGCTAACTATTTTGTAAGCCTCGGAATTAAAAAAGGCGACAGAATAATGCTTGTACTTAAGCGTCATTATCAGTTCTGGATCTGCGCTCTTGCGCTCCATAAAATCGGCGCTGTCATTATTCCTGCTACAAATCAGCTCGTTGAACATGACTATGAATACAGATTTGAAGCTGCGGGAGTTTCGGGCATTATCTGCACAAGTGACGGTCAGTCAACTGCACAGATAGAAAGAGCCGCTGAAAAATATGACGGTCTCAAGCACAGAATTATTGTAGGTGCTGACAGAGACGGTTGGCATAATTTTGACAAGGAATATAAGCTTTTCAGAAGCATATATGAAAGAACTGCTGACAGTCCTTGCGGTGATGACAGTATGCTTATGTTCTTCACTTCCGGCACTACAGGTTATCCGAAGATTGCCGCTCATTCCTATAAGTATGCTCTCGGTCACTTTATAACCGCCAAATACTGGCATTCTATCAAGCCTAACGACTTACATCTCACCATTTCCGATACAGGCTGGGGTAAGGCTATGTGGGGTAAATTATACGGTCAGTGGATGTGCGAGGGTGCGATATTTACCTATGACTTTGACCGATTCGATGCATCTGAAATTCTTCCTATGTTTGCTAAATACCAGGTTACTACATTCTGTGCACCTCCAACAATGTACAGAATGCTCATTAAGCAAGATCTTTCCAAGTACGACCTTTCTTCTATCCGATATGCAACTACCGCAGGTGAAGCACTTAATCCCGAGGTGTTCCATCAGTTCCATAAGGCTACAGGTATCGTGATTATGGAAGGCTTCGGACAGACTGAAACCACTCTCACTATCGGTAACCTTGTGGGAACTACACCTAAGCCCGGTGCTATGGGTAAACCTGTTCCCTGTTATGATATCGCCATCGTTGATCCCGACGGAAACGAATGCGCTGTCGGTGAAACAGGTGAAATCGTAGTAAGAACAGATAAAAAGATTCCTTGCGGACTTTTTAAGGGCTATTATAACGCTCAGGATAAGACTGACGAGGTATGGTATGACGGTATGTATCATACGGGTGATACAGCCTGGTGTGATGAAGACGGTTATTTCTGGTATGTCAGCCGTATCGATGATGTTATCAAATCATCAGGCTACAGAATCGGACCCTTCGAAATCGAAAATGTTATTATGGAGCTTCCTTATGTTCTCGAATGCGGTGTCTCTGCTGCCCCCGATGAAATCAGAGGTCAGGTAGTCAAGGCAAGCATCGTACTTACCAAAGGCACAGAGCCTACCGAAGAGCTTAAAAAGGAAATTCAGAATTACGTTAAAAAGAATACTGCACCCTATAAGTATCCGAGAATTGTCGTGTTCCGTGATGAACTTCCGAAAACAATCAGCGGTAAGATACAGAGAAATAAACTTTAATATTTTATCATAAAATATTGAAATGCATAAATATTTGTAATATAATAAAGGTTATGTTGTTATGACAAATAAAAGAATTATTCTTTTCGCAGGACACTACGGAAGCGGTAAAACTAACATCGCAGTAAACTTCGCAATAAAGCTTGAAGAGGAAGGATTTCCTGTTCTGATTGCTGACCTCGACATAGTTAATCCCTATTTCCGTACAAAAGACAGCGAGAAAGAGCTGGCAGAAAAGGGGATAGAGCTTATCTGCTCCGAATTTGCCAATACAAACCTCGACATTCCGTCGTTGCCGAAAAATATGTACCGTGTGGTCAACGATAAAAGATTCCGTGCGGTTATGGACATCGGCGGTGATGATGCGGGTGCCATTGCACTCGGCAGATTTGCACCTTTCATCTGTGAAGAAAACGACTATGAAATGATTTTTGTAGCTAATTTCTTTCGTCCTCTCACGAGAAAGGCTGAAGAAGCATATGAGGTTATGAAGGAAATCGAGGCGGCATCTTCCCTTAAATTTACAGCCATAGTAAATAACTCTAATTTAGGCGAAGCTACAGGTGAAGATGATGTTATTTCTACTTTTTCCGAAACGGAAAAGCTCTCCGGATTATGCGGTCTTCCCGTAATGTTTACGAGCTGTGAAAAGAATCTTTACGAACAATTGAAAAAGACGGGAAAAGAAATTTTTCCGCTTGAATTACAAAGCAAATTATTTTAAATGGAGGTATTATTGTGCCTAAAGTTACGTTTAATACTGATATGTGTAAGGGCTGTGGCTTATGTGTAGTTGCATGTCCGAAAAAAATTCTTGTTATTGCTAAAGACAAAATCAATGCAAAGGGTCATTCACCTGCAGAAATGACAGATGAATCAAAGTGCATAGGCTGTGCTTTCTGCGCTACTATGTGTCCCGATTGCATTATCAAGGTTGAAAAGTGAGGTGCTGAAAATGGCTGAAAAAGTTCTTATGAAAGGTAACGAAGCTATTGCTGAAGCTGCTATTCTCGCAGGCTGCCGTCATTACTTCGGTTATCCTATTACTCCTCAGACGGAAATTGCTGCTTATATGGCTAAGAAGATGCCTAAAATCGGCGGATGCTTCCTTCAGGCTGAAAGTGAAGTGGCCGCAATCAATATGGTTTACGGTGTAGCCGGTACAGGTAAAAGAGTTATGACCTCTTCTTCCAGCCCCGGAATTTCCCTTAAGGCTGAAGGTCTTTCCTACCTTGCAGGCAGTGACCTTCCTTCACTTATCGTAAATGTTCAGCGTGGTGGCCCCGGTCTCGGCGGTATCCAGCCTTCTCAGTCTGACTACTTCCAGGCTACTAAGGGCGGCGGACACGGTGACTTTAAGATGATAGTTCTCGCTCCTTCTTCAGTACAGGAAATGGCAGACCTTACCATTAAAGGTTTTGACCTTGCTGAAAAGTACAGAATGACTTCTATGATTTTAGCTGACGGTACTATGGGTCAGATGATGGAGCCTGTTTCTCTCGAAGAGCCCGCAGTCAATGAATACGATAAATCATGGGCTGTTACAGGTACGAAGTGCGAAAGAAAGAAGAACATCATCAATTCTCTTTCTCTTGTTCCCGAAGAGCTGGAAAAGCTTAACTTCGCAAGATATGAAAGATATAAAACCATCGAAGAAAACGAAGTGATGTTCGAAGAATATATGATGGACGATGCAGAAATCTGTGTTGCTGCTTTCGGTATTGCTGCAAGAGTAGCTAAAAACGCTATCAATGCTGCAAGAAAAGAAGGTATCAAGGTTGGCCTCATCAGACCAATCACACTCTGGCCCTTCCCCAACGAAGCATTCAGAAAAGCTGCCGATAAGGTTGACTGCTTTATTTCTGTAGAGCTTTCTATGGGACAGATGATCGAAGATATCAGACTCGCTTCAGAGTGCAAAAAGCCTGTATATCTCTGCAACAGAGTAGGCGGTATGATTCCTTCACCTGAAATGGTACTCGAATCAATTAAATCACATTCCAAAGGAGGTACAAAATAATGGTAGTATTTGACAAACCCAAATCACTTGCTGATGTTCCTCTTCATTATTGCCCCGGTTGTACACACGGTATTATTCACCGCCTCGTAGCCGAAACTATCGACGAATTAGGTATCGAAGGAAAAACTATCGGTGTTGCTCCCGTTGGTTGTTCTGTTCTTGCTTATAACTATTTCACCTGCGATATGGTTGAAGCCGCACACGGCAGAGCTCCCGCAGTAGCCACAGGTCTTAAGCGCTCCGATCCCGATAATCACATCGTATTTACATATCAGGGTGACGGTGACCTCGCTTCTATCGGTATGGCTGAAACTGTTCACGCAGCCGCAAGAAACGAAAACATCACCATTATCTTCGTAAACAATGCTATTTACGGCATGACAGGCGGACAGATGGCTCCCACATCACTTCCCGGTCAGGTTACACAGACCTCTCCTTACGGAAGAGACACAAGCCACTGCGGTTTTCCTGTAAAGGTTTCTGAAATGCTTTCACAGCTTGACGGTGCAGGCTACATCGAAAGAGTAGCTGTTAACAATGTTAAGAACGTAAGAAATGCTAAGAAGGCTATCAAAAAAGCTTTCCAGAATCAGATAGATAAAAAAGGCTTCTCTCTTATCGAGGTTGTTTCTACTTGTCCCACAAACTGGGGCATGACACCTGAAAAGGCACTTGAATGGGTAGATGAGAAAATGATTCCCTACTATCCTTTAGGTGTTTATAAAGACAGAGATGCCGATACTAAGGCAGAATAAGGAGGGAACACAATGAGTACTACACAGATTTTAATCGCCGGCTTCGGTGGACAGGGTGTTCTTTTCGCAGGTAAGTTCCTCGCCTATAAAGGACTTTTAGACGGAAAGCAGGTTTCATGGCTTCCTTCATACGGCCCCGAAATGCGTGGCGGTACTGCTAACTGCAGCGTAATCGTCAGTGATGAACCCATCGGTTCTCCTATCGTAACTGCTCCTGACTGTCTCGTAGCTATGAATCTTCCTTCACTTAAAAAGTATGAAAACGATGTAGTTTCAGGCGGAATTATCATTATCGACTCCACACTTATCGGTGAGATGCCTGTAAGAGACGATGTTACTGTTTTCGCTGTTCCTGCCACCAAAATGGCAAACGACGAAGGATTTTCCACTCTTGCCAATATGATTCTTATGGGTAAGCTTATCAAAGAAAGCGAGGCTTTCACCTTTGACGGCACTGATGATGTTCTTAAAAAGGTAGTTCCTCCCAAAAAAGCAAATCTTACTGAAATCAATCTTAAGGCACTTAAAACAGGCTATGAATATTAATTAAGAGGTGTATAAAATGGAAATCAAAATTACCAGAACTACTTCACCTAAAGCTAAACCTGCTAAGGGTGAAAAGCTTGGCTTCGGCCACATTTTTACAGACCATATGTTCATTATGAACTATACTGAAGGAAAAGGCTGGCACGATGCCAGAATCGAACCCTACGGAAATCTTTCTCTTGCTCCCAGTGCTATGGTTTTCCACTACGGACAGGAAATGTTTGAAGGCCTTAAGGCTTACCGCGGTGACGATGACAAGATTTATCTTTTCCGTCCTGATATGAACGCTAAAAGAGCAAATGCTTCCAATGAAAGACTTTGCATTCCCGAAATTCCCGAAGATATTTTTGTTGACGCTGTAAAGGCTGTTGTTGACATCGACAGAGACTGGGTACCCTCCGATGAAGGCACTTCTCTCTACATCCGTCCTTTCGTAATCGCAACTGATGAATTCCTCGGTGTTGCTCCCTCTAAAACATATCTTTTCATCATCGTTCTTTCACCCTCAGGTGCTTACTACGAAAGCGGTCTTGCTCCTGTAGGTATCTGGATTGAGGATGAATATGTCCGTGCTGTAAAGGGTGGAATGGGCTTTGCTAAGACAGGCGGTAACTATGCTGCATCTCTTATTGCACAGGTTAAAGCACACGACAGCGGTTATTCACAGGTTCTCTGGCTTGACGGTGTAGAAAGAAAGTACATTGAAGAAGTCGGCGCTATGAACATCATGTTCAAAATAGCAGGCAAGGTTATCACTCCCGCTCTTAACGGCAGTATTCTTCCCGGTATCACACGTAACTCTATTATCAACGTTTGCAAGGCATGGGGTTATGAGGTAGAAGAAAGAAAGATTTCTGTTGACGAGATTGTTGCCGCTGCTAAGGACGGCACTCTCGAAGAGGTATGGGGTACAGGTACTGCTGCTGTTGTTTCTCCTGTAGGCAAGCTTCGTTATGTTGACGATGTAATGACTATCGGTAACGGCGGTATCGGTGAACTCACTCAGAAACTTTACGATGAACTCACAGGTATCCAGTGGGGTAAAAGAGAAGATCCCTACGGCTGGAGAGTTGAAGTTAAATAAATAACATAAGAGGCTGTTGGGCTTAACTTCCTTACGAAGTGACGCCCTCGGTCTCTTAATTTTTATGTTTGTATTGATTATTTTATCGTTTTATTGTAGAATATATCTGTTATATAAATCGTAAAATCACCATAGAATTTACTGGGTGATGTTATGAAAAACGGTTTATATTTTTCTTTCAGAATGAAAAACGCCATAAGTCTCACAGTAACATTTGTATTATTCTTTTCTCTTACTGTAATGCTTAATTTTATCGGTGTTTTTTCCGGTTCTGTTGCTGTGACGGCTGAAACTACGCCTGTTATTATAATTGACCCCGGGCACGGCGGAGAGGATGGAGGAACGCAGTCCTCCGACGGAACGCTCGAAAAAAAGATTAATCTTGATATCTCGGTTAAAATTAACGAACTTCTTCTCGCAGAAGGTTTTACTACAGTTCTTACACGTGAAGGAGATTATATGATATATGATGAATCAGCTTCCACGCAGCGTGAAAAGAAGGTTTCAGATATTCATAACAGAATGAAAATAGTGGAAGAAAACGGCGATTGTATTCTGCTTTCCGTTCATCAGAATTATTTTACTGAGAGCAAATACAGCGGAACACAGGTTTTTTATTCGAAAAATAATCCCGACAGTGAAGTTCTGGCTGATGAAATACAGAAGTCGGTCGTTTCGGTACTACAGCCGGATAATACGAGACAGATCAAAGAAAGCGGAACTGACATTTATCTGCTTTACCATTCACAGGTACCCTCAGTGATGGTCGAGTGCGGTTTTATGTCCAATGAAGCTGAAACTGAAAAACTGAAAGATGAAGATTATCAGCAGAAAATGGCCGAAGCTATAGTCGAGGGTCTGTTGAATTACTTGGAAAGCAATCCCGAAGGAGATAAAAATAATGGCGATGAAAACTAAAAGCGTTTATGTGTGCAATAGTTGCGGTTATGAAACTGCAAAATGGCTCGGAAAATGTCCGGAATGCGGTGAATGGGCGAGCTTTGAGGAAGAGGTGAGACAAACTGAAACCTCGAAATCAAAGGCTTCTAACCCACTTAAAACCAAAAGTGTGGCATCCTATCAGCTTACGCAGATTGAGCCGGATAATGAGCTTCGTTACAAAACGGGTATGGGAGAGCTTGACAGAGTTCTCGGCGGCGGTATAGTAAAAGGCTCTCTGGTGCTTCTCAGCGGTGACCCGGGTATCGGTAAATCCACCATACTACTGCAAATTTGCCATCAGCTCGGTAAAAAACTTAAAATTCTCTATGTTTCGGGTGAGGAGTCCTACAGTCAGATTAAGCTTCGTGCCGACAGACTGAAGGTGAAAACCGATAACCTTTTCATTCTCTGCGAGACTGATGTTCAGGCTGTCTGTGAGCATATCAATGCCACAAGTCCTGACCTTGTTATAGTAGATTCCATACAGACTATGAATTTTACTGAGCTTAATTCTTCACCGGGTTGTGTTACACAGGTAAGAGAATCATCTAATCTTCTTATGAGAACAGCTAAAACACTCGGTATTCCCGTAATTATAGTCGGTCACGTAAATAAAGACGGTAATATAGCAGGACCTAAAGTACTTGAGCATATAGTTGATGCTGTTTTATATTTTGAAGGCGAAAGAAACCTTTCCTTCAGAATTCTCAGAGCGGTAAAAAACCGTTTCGGCTCTACCAATGAAATAGGCGTTTTCGAAATGTATGATGCAGGACTTAAAGAGGTGGAAAATCCATCTGAAATGCTCATATCAGGTAGACCTAAAAATACGCCGGGCTCCTGTGTTGCTTGTGTTATGGAAGGTACAAGGCCTCTTTTAGCTGAAATTCAGGGTCTTGTCACTGCTACAGGCTTCGGTAATCCCAGGAGAATTTCCAACGGTTTTGATTTCAACCGCCTTGCTATGCTCATAGCTGTACTCGAAAAAAGAGGCGGATATTTTTTCGGAAATATGGACGCTTATATAAATATCGTAGGCGGTATGAAGCTGGACGAGCCTGCACTTGATTTAACTATTGTTATGGCTCTGGTGTCTTCGCTTAAGGATTATGCGCTGCGTGATGATGTTCTCGCATTCGGTGAGGTTGGTCTTGCAGGTGAAATAAGAGGTGTTTCTCACTGTGAGCAGAGAATTAAAGAGGCGTCGAGATTAGGCTTCAATAAATGTATCGTGCCTTACGCTAATCTTAAAAACATTTCCTCATCCTTAAAAAAGGATATAGAAATCGTCGGAGTCAAGACCATCAGACAGGCTTTCGAGGCAATAATATTATGAGTGATTTTCTTAAAAATCCGAATCTTCCCGACGGTATAGTTACTACGCTGATTTGCGGAGGTCTGAACACTGAGCTTATCGATTATTTAAAAGGCAGAGGAATTGAAATTTTTTACACCGAGGAAAACAAGACAGTCGGTAAAGCTGTTTCAAAGCATGCAGACCTTTCTGTTTTGTATCTCGGTGACGGAAATATTATTATTGACAGAGAACAGAAGAATTTAATATTGACCCTGAAGAAATCAGGTTTCTCTGTCAACGAATCAGCTGTCGGGGTCGGCGGAAGTTATCCCGGAGACTGCATACTAAATCACACTGTAATAGGTGGGCGTATTATCGGTAACAGTAAAATCTTTGATCCTACTGTAAAACGACTGTGTGGTGATTCGCAGGTCATTTCCGTAAATCAGGGCTACTGCAAATGCTCTGTTCTCGTTGTGGATGAAAATTCTATCGTAACCGATGACGAATCTATAGCTCGAAATACTCGTGAAAATGGTATAGACTGCCTTCTGATAAGTAAAGGCGATATTTTTCTCGATCAACACGAATACGGGTTTATAGGCGGTGCAAGCGGCAAAATCTCGAAGAGTGAAATTATCTTTTTTGGTGATATCTCAAAGCACAGAGATTATGACAGAATCAAAGGTTTTCTTACTGACAGAGGCTTGAAAATCATATCCTTTGACTTTCCGCTCACGGATTTCGGCGGAATCATCCCGGTCAAGGAAAATATTTTTTGAATTTTTTATATTTTATATTTGTTTATTAATACTGTTATGCTATAATTACAGAACGAAAGGGTGATAATATGCAGATGGTTATGCTGACAGCACTCGGTGTGGGCGGAGCGACGGTTATCGGTGCATTTCTCGGTTTCATTTTTAAGAAAATGAGTCATAAATTCAGTGATATAGTTCTGTCCTTTGCGGCGGGCGTAATGCTGTCTGCGGCAGTTATCGGTCTCATCGTTCCGTCTCTCGAATATGGCGGTCAGTTTAAACTTTTAGTTACGGTAGCAGGTGTTTTTACAGGCGCGGTCTGCATTAAACTTATCGATAAATTGGTTCCGCATCTCCACAGGCTTACCGGTGTAGATTCTGAGACACATCCCGATAATCAGAAGCAATTAAATAAAATTTTGCTTTTTGTTATCGCTATTGCTATTCATAATCTGCCTGAAGGTATTGCGGCAGGTGTGGGATTCGGCACGGGAAATGTTAATGATGCTCTTATGATAGCGTCAGGTATTGCTCTACAGAACATTCCCGAAGGTATGGTAATTATTGCACCGATGCTTGCGGCGGGTATGAGTCACAGCAGAACCTTTATTGCGGCAGCGATGACAGGTGTTATCGAGGTTATCGGTACACTTCTCGGTTATTTCGCCGTAAGTATCTCTAATGCTGTATTGCCTTTCGCTCTCGCATTTGCAGGCGGAACAATGATTTATGTAATCAGTGATGAAATGATACCTGAGACGCACTCTCACGGTAATGAAAGCGGGGCAACTTTTTCACTTCTTGCAGGCTTCTGTCTGATGCTTGCTTTCGATGTAATATTAGGATAAAATTAATTTAATATAAAGGAGTTTAAAATGGTTACTAAGGATATTAAATATGTAGGCGTCAATGACCGTGAAATTGATTTATTTGAAGGTCAGTTTATTGTTCCTGAGGGTATGGCATATAACTCATATGTCATTATTGATGAAAAAATCGCAGTAATGGATACTGTCGATAAAAATTTCGGAGATGAGTGGCTCTCAAACATTAAAGCGGTTATCGGAGAAAGAACACCCGATTACCTTATAGTGCAGCATATGGAGCCTGACCATTCTGCTAACATTTTAAAATTTACTGAAATTTATCCTGAAGCAGTTGTAGTTTCGTCGGATAAGGCTTTCAAAATGATGCAGAACTATTTCGAAACAGGCTTTTCTGACAGAAGAATCGTAGTAAAGGAAGGGGACTCTCTTTCGCTCGGTCAGCACACACTTAATTTTGTTGCTGCTCCTATGGTACACTGGCCTGAGGTTATCGTAACATATGATTCTTACGACAAGGTTCTTTTTTCAGCTGACGGATTCGGTAAATTCGGTGCTCTCGATGCCGAGGAAGATTGGGCATGTGAAGCGAGAAGATACTATTTCGGTATCGTCGGAAAATTCGGTGCACAGGTACAGAATTTACTTAAAAAGGCTGCAAATCTCGACATAGAAATAATCTGCCCCTTACACGGACCTGTTCTTAAAGAAAATCTCGGCTACTACATTAATCTTTATAACACCTGGTCATCCTACGGTGTGGAATCAGATGGCGTAGCGATTTTCTACACCTCAGTTTACGGAAACACTAAAAAGGCTGTTGAAATTCTCGCTGAAGAGCTGAAAAACAGCGGCTGTCCCAAGGTGGCAGTAACAGACCTCGCCCGTGATGATATGGCTGAAGCTGTAGAGGATGCTTTCCGTTACGGCAAGATAATTCTCGCAACCACTACCTATAACGGTGAAATCTTCCCCTTTATGCGTACATTCATCGAAGAGTTTACCGAGAGAGGCTACAAAAACAGAAAAATCGGCTTAATGGAAAACGGAAGCTGGATGCCTGTCGCCGCCAAGACAATGAAAAAAATGCTCGAAAACAGTAAGGATATAACCTTCACTGATACTACGGTTACCATTCATTCAGCAGTCAAAAACGATAATATAGAGCAGATTAAAGCTCTCGCAAAGGAAATATCTGAATAAAATTAAGGGTGCGGTTAATCTGCACCCTTTTTTTGTTGCCTCATATTATGATTATAGCGTTATAATATGAGGTGAACTGTATGTATTTAAAGGTTTTTGCAGGCATAATGATACCTTTTATCGGCACTATGTTAGGCTCGTCTGCGATTTTTCTTGTTAAAAAAGAGGTATCAGTTAACATAAAAAATATACTTTCCGCTCTTGCGGGAGGTATAATGTTTGCGGCGAGCGTCTGGAGTCTGATTATACCTTCCGTGGAAATGGAGAGTGGGGGAGTTTTTCAGACGGTAACGGGTTTTCTGTCAGGTGTGGCTTCGATGATATGGGCGGACAGGATAATAGATAAATCATTAAGCCGTTGTGACAAATATACTCCCTACGCCACTAAAACTCTGATGCAGTTAATTGCCGTGACCGTGCATAACATTCCCGAGGGAATGGCTGTGGGTATGGTGTTTGCTTCGCTTATAGCTCACAGCAGTGAAACAGATTTCACTCCCGCCTTTCTTCTTGCTTTCGGTATAGCTATACAGAATATTCCCGAAGGAGCCATAGTGACTATGCCTGTAATGGCAGAAAATAAAAGCAGAAAAAAGACTTTTTTGTGGGGCTTTGCTTCGGGTATTGTAGAGCCTCTGGGCGCAGTTATAGCCATTCTGGCGTCAAAATTTATGGCGGTTGCTCTGCCGTTTTTCCTTTCCTATGCCGCAGGGGCTATGATTTATGTGGTTACGGAGCAGCTTATTCCCGATATGTACGACAGAGAGAAGAAAAAGGGTGGTATAACGCTTATTTTTTCTCTCGGATTTTTGCTGATGATGAGTCTGGATGTTATTTTTGGATAAAAGAAAGAAGCGACCGCTTGTGAAGTGAACCCCAAAGATTAGACAAAAATAAATATTAAATTGCTTGTGAATGAGTTCGGTATTGTACCGGACTCATTCCTTTTAATTTTAAGGAAATTCTTTCGTTGTTGTAGTAATGTATATATTTCTTTAATTCATC
>JAZTZH010000006.1:0-7686 GCA_045637365.1 Acutalibacteraceae bacterium | reverse complement strand
ATAAATTATTGAAAATATATTGCTATTATGGTAGAATGACTTAAATTAGGAGATTTATGTAAAGAGGTGAAAATATGAGTAGTGGTTCTAATGAAAATGCAAAACATAACTGCGGTGCTGCTTATATAGCTACGGCATCTGTCGCCCTCGTTCTGACGGTAATCAGTGTCGTTCTTTATATGTATGTACCTGTGTCTGACATCGCTAACAGCATCGAGCACTCGGGAAAGGACGGTCTTACCTTCCTCGCCTTTTCTCCCATTTGTGCATTTATTGCTTTTGTAGCTTATCTTATCGGCGGTTTAACTGATAAGGCACTTGTAAAGAATTCTGTTGTACAGCTTGTTATTTTTATCGTATCAGCCGTTCTTCTTGCTTTTGTATTCGCCGTGTCGGCAGGTATGTTTTTCACTCAGCTTCCTCTCGGCTTTGTTGCTCCTCTCGATGACACAGTATGGAGTACACTTGGCATCGTAAATATTATTGCTGCTGTTTTATATGCCGCAGGTAATATTTACATTTTCGCTACTGCACGAAAATAATTCAGTAATTCAGCGTTTTTTAACGCATTAATAAAAAACTCTTATATGAGGTGCTTTATGAACAAGGATAAAAAAATTTATACCATTGCGACCGCTCATCTTGATACGGTATGGAACTGGGACTTCGAGCATGTAATCAATGTCTGCATTCCCGCTACTCTTGACGAGAACTTCAAGCTTTTCGAGCAGTATCCTGAGTATCAGTTCAATTTCGAAGGCTCATACAGATATGAGCTTATGGAGGAATATTACCCCGAAAAATTTGAACAGCTCAGAAAATATATTGATGAAGGCAGATGGAATGTTACCGGAAGCAGCTATGAAAACGGTGATGTAAACGTTCCTTCACCTGAAGCTCTCTTCAGAAATATTCTCTACGGTAACAAATATTTCGAAAAGAAATTCGGTAAAAAGAGTAACGATATTTTCCTTCCCGACTGCTTCGGCTTCGGTTGGGCTCTTCCTTCGATTATCGAGCATGCCGGAATTAAGGGCTTCTCCACACAGAAGCTTTCCTGGGGCAGTGCATATGGTATTCCCTTTGACATCGGACGTTGGTACGGTGTAAACGGTAAGTATGCTCTTGCATCTCTTAACGCCAAATCATACTGCACTACCTTTAAAAAGGTCCGCACAAACAGCGGCCTTACCAAAAAGCTTGAAGATAATATCAAAGAATATGATCTTCCCGTTACCTTTGCTTATCACGGTGTCGGTGACGTAGGCGGTGCTCCGAAGGAGCAGTCAGTTAAAACTGTATGCGAAGAAATCAGAGCTAACGATTCTTCTGAAATAAAGGTTGTTTCTTCTTCACCCACAGAATTCTTTGATGACATTTCTACACTTTCTCAGGCTGAAATCGAGAAGCTTCCCAAATGGAATAATGAGCTTCTTATGACCGACCACGGTGTAGGCTCTTATGTTTCACGTTCATTCGGTAAAAGATATAACCGCCGTAACGAGGAAATCGCTGATATGGCTGAGCGTATGGCTGTAGCTGCAGAAGCTCTCACAGGTGCTGAATATCCCAGAACAGAAATCGACAAGGGTTGGAAAAGAACTATCGCACACACCTTCCACGACGATATTACAGGTACATCTGTAGAAAGAGTTTATCAGCGTTCATGGAACGATTATATTCTCAGCGCTAATCAGCTTTCAAACGCTTATGAGGGTGCCGCTTCAGAAATCATCAAAAAAATGGATACCTCCTGGACAAAAGGTACTGCTATCGTAATCAATAATACTATAGAGCACGGCAGAATGGGCGAGGTTGATTTTGTTATCGATGCAGGTGAAAAGGAATTTGTCCGTGTATTCGATAAAAACGGCAAGGAAGTTCCTTCTCAGGTTAATTATATCAAGGACGGAAAGATGTCTGTATGTGTAGCTGACTATATTCCTGCACTCGGATTCAAGGTGCTTGATGTGATTGAAAGTGATGTTCCCTGTAAGATTAACACAGGTCTTCGCTGGTCAGGACGCTCTATTGAAAACTTCAAATACATCGTCACAGTTAATTCTGACGGAGATATTTCATCTATTATTGATAAAACCCTTGATGATACAGAACTTCTCAAAAAGCCTATCAGATATGAGCTTAACAAATACAAGGGTGCAGGCGAGTATGCCGCATGGGAATTAAGATATAAGGAAGTATGCAAGTATCCCTGGGATTTTGCAGGTAAGGGTAAATGTACACTTATTGAAAAAGGTCCCGTAAGAGTTACACTTAAGGTAACCCAGAAGGTAAACAAATCCACCTTTACATATTATCTTTCTCTTGTTGCCGGATGTCCTTATGTTTCCGTACGTAACGAAGTAGAGTGGAGAGAATTCTGCAGAACACTTCATAACGGCTTCTATTTTAACGTAGGAAATAAAAAGGCTACCTTCGACCTCGGTCTCGGTGCAATCAAAAGAGAAAAGGCAAACAAAAAGCTTTACGAGGTCCCCGCTCAGAAATGGGCAGATATCACCGATAAATCAGGTGTTTACGGTGTATCCGTATTCAGCGATTCCAAGTACGGCTGGATTATGAAGGACGAGAAGAGTCTTCGTCTTACTGTGCTTCACTCACCCAAGCAGTATTACAGACACGACAGTGTTCAGGGTATGATGGACTTCGGCCTTAACAGATACGGCTATGCCATTTACTCACATAAGGGTGACTATGATAACGGTACTCAGCTTAATGCACGTTTCTTTAATCAGCCCCTCACTGTTTTCGTAACAAATAACCACACCGGTGTTCTCGCAAGCGAGTATTCATTCGGTGCTATCAACGATAAGGATGTAATCGTCCGTGCTATCAAAAAGGCAGAAGCAGATGACTGTGTTATCGTAAGATTTAACGAAGGCGCTAACAAGAAGGTAAGAGGTGTGGAATTCACCTTAGGTAAGGGTATCGCTTCAGCTAAGGCTGTAAACGGTATGGAAGAGGATATCGGACCTGCCACCGTAGTAGACGGAAAGCTTGTTTTCGATCTCGATCCTTATGAGGTCAAGACCTTCGCTATCACTCTTGCTGACTGCAAGGTAGCAAGTAAGAATGTACCTTCAAAGGTAGAACTTCCTTATAATATTGATGTCGTCACCTTTAATCATAACAGAAACACTACGGCTATTCCTACAGTTAACGTTTCCATTCCCGGTGAGCTTGTGCCCAAGACAATCGAGTGTGCCGGTGTTAAATTCGAAACAGGCGACATCTGGGGCGAAGGAAATAATGCTCTTATCTGTGCCGGTCAGAAGATTAATGTTTACGGTAAGAAGCTTTATTTCGTAGGTGCTTCTCTCTACGGTGACAAGATTTATAATTTCGGTGTCGATGATAAAACCGTTCCTGTTAAGGTTCAGGCTATCAATGAAAGAATCGGTAAATGGGATCTTTATAATCTTGCTGAGGTTGCTGACATTAAAACTGATAAGCTCGCCATAGAGTACACACATACACATTCACCTCAGGGTGACAATGTAGCTGCACAGATTTATTTCTTTATGTATGAAATCGACACTGCAGGTGCTTCTGTGGTGACTCTTCCCGAGGATAACGGACTCATCATTCTCGCTGCTGCTCAGAGCAACGAAGACGAATATGCTAAACTCGAGTCTGCTCTTTACGACAGAATAAGCGACAGAAAATTCGATTATAAGATGACACGCAAAGAGAAGAAAAATCACAAAAAGCAGATGAAAAAGTGGAAGAAGACTCCCAACAAATCTTAAATTTTATTTCAATCCCTGCTTAACGGCAGGGATTGTTGATTGAAAAGGTTGATATTATGAGTTATGTAAAATCGAACTGTCACACGCATACGAATTACTGTGACGGAAAAAACACTGCCCGTGAAATGATAGAGGGTGCTATTGAGAAAGATTTCACATCACTCGGGTTTTCCGGTCACGTGCCGATGAATTTTGACAGCGGATGGGCTATGACGCAGGAAAATCTCGAAGAGTATATCAGCGAAATCCGCACTCTTAAAGAAGAATATGCAGACAAGATTGAAATTCTTTGCGGAATTGAGCTTGATGCTGATTATGAGCTTGATAAGAAATTCGATTTCGATTACGTTCTTTCTTCTGTGCATCAGATTCACGGAAAAGACAGAATCTATGCCATCGATTATACTGCTGAAGAGCTTTCTGAATGTGTAGAAGTTGAATATGGCGGAAGCTGGAATAAAATGGCAGAAGAATACTATGAAAATCTTGCACATCTGGTTGTTTCAGAAAAAACTGATGTGGTTGGGCATTACGATCTGATAACTAAATTTAATAAAAATTACGCTCTTTTCGATGAAAATGATGCTGAATATCAGAAAAGCGCACTTAAATGGCTGGACTTTATCATCGATAATAAACCCGATGTGGTTTTTGAGGTGAACACAGGTGCGATGTTCCGTTGCGGTAACGATACACCTTATCCCGCTTCCTTTATCCTCAGAAGAATAGGGGAGAGAGGTGTGAGAGTTACTGTGTCAAGTGATGCACACTGTATCGACGCTCTCGATTTCATGTTCGAAAAAGCGAAACAGCACTGTAAGGAATGCGGTATTGACAGTATCTGGCATCTGACAGGAAATGGATTTACAGAAGAAAAAATATAGAAATTTCCGTTTGAATATTGACAACGGTCGTGTAAAATATTAAAATAAAGACAGTTATGAAAGAGGTGTTTAATATGAGTAAAGATGAAGAACTCTACATGGAAGATATAGTCAGTGTAATCGACGATGACGGTGTAGAACATTACTTTGAAGAAATCGACAGAGTCGAAACAGAAGAAGGCAACAGATATGTTGCTCTCCTTCCTATATATGATGATGAAACTGAAATTTTAGACGATGACGGAGAGGTTCTTATCCTTAAGGTTATGGAAGATGATGGTGAAACCTATCTTGTTCAGATCGAGGATGAAAAAGAATTCAACGAAATCGGTAACATTATCGAGGACAGACTTATCGAAAAATACGAAGCAGAGGATTCTGCTGAATAATTCCGGATAAACTGAATAGAATAATAATATCCTGCTTTGTTCGATAATTATGATAGTTATAACCCAACACGTTATTAAACGGAGAGATGCTTTGTCAGCGGATTGCAGACCTCCCGCATTTACGCGGACGAAGGGAGCGTGAACCTGACTCGCTATCACCACCCTGCCTATGAGCAGGTTATACACGTCATTTCCGGCATAGCGGGATTTATTATGGCTCTATGAGCTTATACATATTAGTTTCCTGCGGGTATGGTGAAATTGGCATACACGCAAGATTTAGGTTCTTGTGTCGCAAGACGTGCAGGTTCGACCCCTGTTACCCGCACCAAAAACAGCAATCTTTGAAAAAGGATTGCTGTTTTTTTATGTGAGATAATATTTTTGTTTCCATAGCCAGGTTGCATTTATGAAAAGAAATGAAAATTTATTCTGACGAAGCAGTAAAAGCGTTTTCTTGACTTTTTCTGAAAAATACTGTAGAATATGATATCATAAAAATGAGTCAGGAGGTAAATCCAATGACTGAAAATAAAAAATACTGTATGGGATGTATGAAGGAAATCGACCTTGAAGCTTCAGTATGCCCACATTGTTATTATAATGAAGAAACAGTACAGCATTACCCTTGTCTTCCTAAGGGAACTGTCATCGCTGACCGTTATCTTATCGGAAGAACTGTATCTATGGCTAACGATTCTATAACTTATATCGGTCTTGACACGGAAACAGAGGAAGTTGTTTCTGTGAATGAGTTTTATCCGGTCAAGATTGTCGAAAGAGAACAGGATCTCTGCTCAATAAACATCAAACTCGGATGTGAGGACATATTCGGCTCCTGTCTGCAGAGCTTCATTTCTATGTGGAAGGCTATAGGCTCCGTAAAAGGTCAGATTTCACTGCCTGTCGTGCGTAATATTCTCGACTTTAACGGAACTGTTTACACTGTATGCAAATACACTGACAGCATTACTCTTAAAGCCTATTTCGAAGAAACAGGTAAGCCATTATCCTGGCAGAAGGCTCAGTCTGCTTTCAAGGGTATAGTAACGGCTCTCGAAAAGCTTCATGGCGTCGGTGTGATTCACGGGGGAATTTCTCCTACGAGTGTCCATGTAGGCTCTGACGGCAAGCTTCATCTTACATCGTTTTCTATTCCTGAGTGCCGCACAGCTGATAATTATCTTGCTATAGCACCTCTCAACGGCTTTTCTCCTCTCGAACTTTACGGTGAAAACAGAATGGCTGAAACTGCCAGTGATGTTTATTCTCTTATGTCACTTATTTATTACTGTATAACAGGAACGGTTCCGCCAAAGGCTACAGACAGAGCTGTAAAGGATGAAATGGTGATTCCTTCAGCGGTCGCTTCTTCACTTTCAAAAAATTCTGTCAGCGCTTTCATCAGAGGTCTTGCTGTCAATAAAGAGAACAGAATCCGCTCGGTAACAGAGCTTTATTCTCTTATTTATCAGACACGTACTTATTCTGTCAGTGACCCTGCAAGAAACAGTGCACCGACTCCAGACAGAAAGGCTCCTGTCAGAAAAGAACAGTCATCTTCGAGCAAAAAAGCAAGTGCAAAAAGAAGAAAAAAAGAGCAAGAATCTTCTCTTGCCATTCTTGCAATAGGTACATTTACCGCTGTGGCCGTGGTTTGTATGCTTGTTTTCTGCGTGCTTTATACTACTGTCCTTTATAAAAACTACGACATTCCCGTTCTCAATGATGCATTTGCATCCTTTGATTTTCTTCCCATGAATCAGAATAGCGTCAGCGGTGATTTTCAGGTACCGCAGAACAGCACGACGGTTACTGCTCCTGTTAACAGATATGTCACCGTGCCCGATTTTACATCGCACACCTATGACAGCGTTGCTACTAACAGTACATTTACTAAAAATTTCAAATTTGAATTTATTTTCGAATATAATGATGATGCACCTAAGAATGCAGTTATCAGCCAGAATCTTGTAAAGGGTGAAAGCGTAATTGCAGGCACCACTGTAACTCTCATTATAAGCAGGGGATCGGAACAGATTGAGCTTCCGGAGGTTATCGGTCTGCAGTTCGCCGACGCTGAATCAGAGCTTACAGAAAAAGGCTTCAAGGTTAAAAAGGTTCTTCTCGAGAATGACGGTACCCATACTGCAGGTATCGTTGAAATGACAGATAAGGTTTCGGGACTCGAATTCGACAAAGGAACTGAAATAGTTCTTTCTGTATGGGATGAAGCCGAGGAGAAAGAAGATAAAAATAAAACCGAGACTAAAAAGAGCAACAAAAAGGACAAGAAAAAGTCTGACAGTGAATAATCATCATTTAATGTGCATATAATATTTACTGTAAAGAAAAAAATATCTTTTCTGAAAAAAGTAAAAAAATTCAAAAAAACTATTGACTTTCTCAAGCGTATAGGTTATAATAATTAAGCACTTGAGAGAGTGATATATCGCGGAGTGGAGCAACCCGGTAGCTCGTCGGGCTCATAACCCGGAGGTTGCAGGTTCAAATCCTGTCTCCGCAACCAACATTGCGAACCGAAAAAGATATCGGTTCGGAAAACCCAGAAACCACAACGGTTTCTGGGTTTTTTCGTGCCATTTTTCAAGGTGGAATTCAAAAGATATCATTTCCCAAAAA
>JAZTZH010000005.1:0-6547 GCA_045637365.1 Acutalibacteraceae bacterium | reverse complement strand
GATAAGAATAAAATAATGATAATAAGAAAAAGAATAAAAATGTTAATGTTAAGAAGAAGGGTAAGGGGATTTTTTCGCAGTGTTGAAAACTTTTCAGTGTGGAAAACTGCCTCCCTTACATCAGCAGGGGAGGTGTCAATGACCAGATTGACGGAGGGGTACTGTACTCCTATCCTTTATCCGTTCATCTTCTCTGTCGTTGTGCCGTAATAACCGTAGACTCATTCTGTCTGTGCGGCTTTCCGTTTCTGTATTTTTTCTTAAGTTTCTCTTTTATTATTGACAAAGAGGGGAGTGGGGTGATATTTTTAAGGTGAAAAGAGGTGTACATAATGAAAAAATTCCGATTTTTCAGCGAGGACAAAGGGTCTTATGCTATTTTTCTTTTCTTCTTAATTCTGCTTGCTGATTTGGTTGCAGTGATGTTGGGCTTCGGCGGTGCTGTAGTTATAATGTTTGCTCTTGGTTCGGATCCTATGTTTTCCACTTATGAAAGTCTTATTATCAGTTCTTGTGCCATCTGTCTGGTTTTACTGACGGCACTTTATTCTTACATAAAAAATCAGCCGAAAAAGCTGAAGGCAATAGCTGCCGCCAACATCATAATGTCTCTTTTACCTATTATGATGAATTCTCTTTATTATCCCTTCCCTGATATGCTATTACACGTAATATACAGAATAACGGGTATAGAGTTTTTTAATTTCAGTCTCCTCAGCGATTATACTGCTGAGCTCATTTCTCTGCCTTTTTGTATTCTTTGCTTTATTTTACTTATTAAATTGAAAAAGAGAAAAGAAGAAGGAACGCAGAAGGTTTCCTTCCGCCGTACCGTTCAGATTACTGTAACCGTTTTATCTTTAGTGACTGTTGCAGGACTTGCAATATGTAACATTCCTGTTTCTGAGAGTTATAATACCTCAGGCATAGCAAATATTGCAGAATGGGCAGAGACCGTTATTGACAACTACACTCATAAAAGCCGTGCCGAAAAGCTTTTTGAGAGCATAACTGGTGATACGGACTATTCACAGGCGAGGGAAAGTGTGAAGGACACTAAAGCTGTTTCCGTTTTCCCTTCTGAGAACGGTAAGGTGAAAATGAAGAAATTCACATACAGTGATACTGTTTCATCTGATAAAACAGATGAGGCAAAGGAAAGCTTCGAAATGCTCAGGTCAGGAGAAGAAAAAGAAACAGTCCTTAAGGAAATGAAAAAGGTCTCTGATGTTACCGCTGTTTGTGTAGAATACGGTGAAAACACTGTCAGAGAGACCTATACATTTTCCGCATTTTACGATATCAGCTTTTTAAGTCTGATTGAAATGGAATGGTTTGACGGAACACTGGTTTTCGAAAACGGCATACTGACAGACGGTAATTATACCTACACTCTTGAAACTAATGCAGAGACTGATGATGTAGTATGCACTGAACAGAAATACACTATAACCGAATGAAAAAGGTGCTGTTATCTCACAACAGCACCTCAATTTTTTTTAGTTTTCTTTTCGGTTACGGACATTAATTATACTTTCTATCTTTTTCAAAACAGCTTCTTCATTTTCTTCATCCAAATCCGCTATCAGACAGTCGATAGCACATAAGGCCTCCGTAGCCTCCTCGTCATCGTGACAGAATTCACTGCCAAGATCGTATTCTTTTCCGTCGATAATTATTTCACGGCAGTAATCGTAATTTGCGAAGCGGAAAAGTCTGAACTCCTCTATGCTGAGTAATTCGATGAGAATAAAAAAGTTATCAGCGATTTCCTCATATACCTCTTCTTCAGTTAAAAGACCCGAAGGCTCGGACAGCTTTTCGGAAAGAATTTCCATAAAAATTTGTGTTATTCCGCTTTCTTTGAAGGAGTCAATATCGAAATCTTCCCCGTCGATGTCACTTTCTGTAATACGTTTTATCTTGTCGGCAAGGTCTTTGAATTTAATAAGATTATCCTCATTATTTTTCATTTAAAACTTTCCTCACTTCTCTTACATCCTCTATAACATAATCCGGCTTATACTCCTCAGATAATTCCTGGCCTTTAAGATTCAGCCATACAGACTTAAGCCCCGCATTCATCGCACCTTTAATGTCCGAGGTGAGAGAATCACCGACAAGTATTATCCTGTCAATATCTTTTTCTTTTATATGCGTCAGTACATAGTCAAAATATTCCTTCTTCGGTTTCTGATGACCGACGGTTTCGGAAACGAAAACCTCTGTAAAGAAGGGGAGAAGACCGCTTTTGGTCAGACGGTTTTTCTGTGTATTAGCTACTCCGTTAGTGACGATATAAAGGTCGTAGCCCTCTTCTTTAAGCTCTCGGCAGAGGTCTACTGCTCCATCGAGAGTGTTTCCGCCCTCACCTAAAAGAGAAAGGTATTTTTCGTTGACTTCGAAAACATCTGCATCGGTTTCGAATCCGATAGCATCGAAGAATTTTCTGAAGCGGGTTCTTTTCAGCTCAGGCTTTGTCAGTTCTCCTCTTTCGAGAGCCTTCCACATTCCCTGATTTATTTCCACATAGGTTTTTATATTTTCTTCTGTTATAGGTACACCGTAAAGCTCCATCACCTTTCGGAGGGCACAGCTTTCATCTTTATCGAAATCGAGCAGGGTGTTATCTGCGTCGAAAAGCACGGTGGTATATTTTCTTGTCATTTTTATCACCTCTGAAAATATTCTACTAAAAAAGTCCGGTTATGTCAATTATATAAGTATTCTTACAAATTAATAAAATTTTCCTTTTATCTCTTTACTTTTATTTTTCTTGTGGTACAATTAAAATGTATAACTATTTAATGAAAGGCAGATTAAGTATGTCATCAGATACATTCAGCGAGGGCATCGTACCCGGCGGTCTTCGTGAAAAAAATGAAATAAAGCTTCTGGTCTGTTATCTTCTTAAAACACTTAAGAAATCTCTTACCAGAACACAGCTCAATGAAATTTTAAGTGAATATTCCGTGGCTAATTATTTCGAAGCTAACGGGGCAGTAAGTGAGCTTATTTCCGGAGGACAGGTTATCAGTGAAATAAGCGACGGTGACGAGCTTATTACTCTTACAGCCAAGGCTGAGCTCGATGTAGCGGCTATAGAGAGAACCTTGCCCCGTACCGTAAGGGAAAAAAGCGTGGCGGCAGCCATCAGAGTTCTTTCGAGAGAGAGAATAATCAAAGAAAGTAACGTGGAAATTCTTCCTTTAGATCACGGATTCCACGTGAAGTTTACAGTAATGGATATGGATACGGAGCTTTTAAAAATCACGGTCTATGTTCCCGATGAAAGCCAGATAGAAACAGTAAAAAAGAATTTCTTCAATAACGCTGTTTCCATCTATTCTGATATAATTTCTTCTCTTACCACAAAATAAAAGAAAGGACGAGTAATACAATGAAAAAGTTTTTAGCCTTTTTTACAGCGACTCTTCTGCTCTTCGGCGGAGTGTTTATGATTTACTGGAAGTATGTAAGACCTTCGGAGTATATGATTTTCGTCGAGTCTTTCGGCCACGGTGTAATTACTGTCGACAGTAAAAATACTACCGGCACCGATGAAAGGTACCGTGTAGCCTGCGATAACGGTCAGGTTCTTACACTGAACATAAACCCTGAGAGAACAGACTCCACCTATTACGACCTTAAAAAGCTGATTGTTAACGGTGAGAATGTTACAGATGAAGTGAATATGCTTCAGTACAAGGTTACAGCAGACAAAAAGCTTAACATCCTTGCTTTCTTTAAAAAGGGTAAAAGACCTGAAGGCTATAAGACAGAGGAAGCTGCATCGAATATATCAAAGCCTTCAATAGATAAATATGCAGATAATAAATACATCGGCTCATATGCCGCCTACGATATAAAGGATCCCTGTATTTTCTATGATGAAAATAGCGGATATTATTACTGCTTCGGCTCTGATAATGTGGTAATAAAGTCAAAGGATCTCATAAACTGGAGTTCACGTACCACTTATTTCCCCACTCCCGAGGATGCAGAGAGCAATACAATAATGTCCTTCTCTGCCTTCAAGAGTGTGAAAAAATGGGCTAAGGAGCACGGTTACGGAGCAGATGAAACCTATTCAAATGAAAACCAGGACAGAACTCCTCTTTCTCCCGAAATAATCTACCGTAAGGGTGTCTATTATCTTTACTTCTCTGTTTCCAAAACTGCAGATGCAAATGAAAGTGCTATTTTCTGCGTTACTACAGAAAATCTGGCTGAGGCTATAGAGAATAAGGAATGGAAGGATGCAGGTCTCGTTATCAGCACCTGCGGAAGACATGCCGGAAGTGAAATAGTCGAGGACGAAAATTCCGGAGAAAAGAACAAGCATTCCTTTAAGGCTTCCTATGACAAGGCAAATGCGGTTCATCCTGCTGTTATCAATACGGAAAACGGTCTGTTTATGATTTACGGCGGATCCTACGGCAGAGAAAAAATCAGCGGTGAAATCTATATCGTAGAGCTCAGTCCGAAAACAGGTCTGCTTAAAGCGGCAAGCCCCGTCAACAGTAAGGGCGATGTGGTTTCCACACTTCACGGCTCAGCACGCTTCCAGGCAGGTACGCTTATCGCTATGCCCGGCAGAATTCCCGCACTTTCTAAAAATGACGGAAGTCTCCTCAGCGGTGCAGATATTGTCTATAACAAGGATACAGGATACTATTATCTCTTCCTTACCTACGGTGTGGAGGAAAGTAACTATAACGTACGTGTCGCACGTGCAAAATCACCTGAAGGACCTTACACTGATTTCAGCGGTGCCGATATGTCTTCTTTCGGTAAAAGCGGAAGAAACAATCAGTACACCAAGGGACTTATGCTCGCAGCAGGCTATAATTTCCTTTCCAGCAGTAACGGCGGTGTAACCTACACTGACATCGGCAGAGCTTCCATAGGCAGTCCCTCTGTCATTAAAACCTCAAAGGGAAAATGGTTTATGGGTTCTCAGTCACAGCTTTATTATAAGATCGACTCTGTAATCACTACAGGTGCCGCACAGGCCGCAGAGCAGGGTCTTACTGACGTTTACCCCTTCCCGAGCCTCGAGGTCAGAGAGCTTAAATGGACCGTAGACGGATGGCCTATGGCCTGTCCCGAGACCTTCTCAGGCACCTCCGCTTCTACCAAGGTAAAGCAGGCATCTCTCTACGGAAACTGGGATACTGTGGTATTCGACCCGTCAGGTGATGCAGAAAGCTATAAGGCTGTGGCAAGAAATACCTCGCAGACGGTTACCATACTCGAAAATGCAGTAATCACTGAAAAAGATATCGAAAAGGGCAGAAAGCTTTCCGTAGAAGGAAATCTTGCCAAGGAAAGCGGATACTACACAGTGGTAATCGATTCAGTAAAATATCATATCTATCCTCTGGCTGTATGGGATTTCGAGCTGGATGAGGGTACCATCGTATTTACAGGCTACAGTGAAGACGGTACAGCTATCTGGGGCAAGAAAAACTTCTCTGATGCTCTCGGTATCAATACCACTACCTTCTATCACGTGCTTTCTATGTGCGATGAAGCGGTACAGGGTGAATATGCAGAAAAGATGAAGAAGATAAGCTCTAATCCTTCACAGACGGATATTGATGCTATGACGGGTGAGCTTGTGGATATTGTTTTAAGCAGTACAAAGTAAAAGAAAAAATCCATTGTATAAGTCGTAAAACACGGCTTTATACAATGGATTTTGTGTTTAGTAAAGCAAAATCAGTAGTGTACATCTTTATAATTTTTGTTTCAAGGAAACTATCAGTCGTCATCCGCTCGAGCTGCATCGTCGTCGAAGCGCTCCCAGTGGGAGAAGAAGCGAGGCGAGGATGGCGCAGCGGTCAAAGTTCATAGGCGCTCCAAGCCGTAATGAACTTTGGGAACCGCAAGAGCAAAGGGCTTTTCCTTTGCTCAGGTAGGCAAAGTAAACAAAGCACAGTGTTTTTAACAACTATGTGCATCTTTATAATTATTCGTTTCAATTAAACAGTTAATCGTCATCCGCTCGAGCCGCGGGGGCTCTTACTTTGCTCCGGAGGCGGCAAAGTAAGCAAAACCCCTCTTTTTTTAAGCGGGAAAAGAGTGTGCCTAAAGTTAGATTTCTTAAAACAGTAAAAGTGTTCTTATCTGTTACAGTTCTAAAACAATTACTTTCCCTTGGGGTGCGACCCGTGGCAGGGTCGCAGACAGAAAACTGCCGTTCTACAGTAAAGTTTATGTTTGCCTTACTTGCCTTCTAAAGCAGTGTTTCTGATTTTTCACTTTTCAGTACCTCCTTACAAAACGCTCTACAGGGGGGGCACACCGTGGCAGGTGTGCAGACAACCGATAAGGTTTTATCTTTACAGAAAGGTTTTCGTTAACCCCTATTACTTTTATGTTGCTATAGGTTTAAAAGGCGCTGACCGTAGAACTTATCTGAAAAGATGACAGAGCGGGAAGCGACTGTCGGACTGACGGTACTTAAGGAGACGAAGCGTGTGGTGACGTCAGGCACCACAGGGTAGACAAAATATCTGTGCGTTGAGGGAACTCGGCAGCG
>JAZTZH010000004.1:0-7150 GCA_045637365.1 Acutalibacteraceae bacterium | reverse complement strand
GCAACTCCTTGGCTCACAGAACGACATGGCTACGATCCGACTTTCAGTCTGCCACTCATAAGAAAACAGCCATTCAAGTCTACCGTTATCTATAGTTCTATGCTCAACCTTACCGAAAGAGTGAGCGTACATAGTGCTTTTACTGTGAGTAATACAGGAAAATCGCTGCCGTCGTTCCCTCAACGCACAGATATTTTGTCTACCCTGTGGTGTCTGACGTCACCACACGCTTCAACTCCTTAAGTACCGTCAGTCCGACAGTCGCTTCCCGCTCGTTCTGCTTTTTATATGTGTTCTACGGTCAGTGACCCTTTAAACTTACACCAACATAAAAGTAATAGGGGTTAACGAAAACTTTCCTGTACTTCTGAAGCCTAATCGGTTGTCTTTGCCCCTGCCACGGGGCAACCCCTTGCAGAGCGTTTTGTAAGGAGGTACTGAAAGATGAAAAAGCAGAAACACTGCTTAAGAAGGCAAGTTACACAAACATAAACTTTACTGTAGAACGGCAGTTACCTGTCTGCACACCTGCCACGGTGTGCACCCCAAGGGAAAGTAATTGTTTTAGAGCTTTTGCTGAAAAACTAACTCTTACTGTTTCCATATACTTAACTGAACATCACTCTCTTTTCCCACTCAAAAAAAGAGGGGTTTTGCTTACTTTGCCGCCTCCGGAGCAAAGTAAGAGCACCCGCGGCTCGAGCGGATGACGATTAACTGTTTAATTGAAACGAATAATTATAAAGATGCACATAGTTGTTAAAAACACTGTGCTTTGTTTCCTTTGCCTACCTGAGCAAAGGAAAAGCCCTTTGCTCTTGCGGTTCCCAAAGTTCATTACGGCTTGGAGCGCCTATGAACTTTGACCGCTGCGCCATCCTCGCCTCGCTTCTTCTCCCGCAGGGAGCGCTTCGGTGACGATGCAGCTCGAGCGGATGATGACTAACAGTTTCCTTGAAACGAAAAAACCTCTCCGTCTACCTTACGGTTTCCACCTCTCCTTTTCAGGCGAGGCTTTACATTTAACCCGAAACAAAACACTTTAACCGCATACGGAACGGTCAGTACAGTTCCCTACAGTCTTTATCTTCGTATAAGCAAGCCTTGTCTCTCCCCTTCAGATATAACTGAAAATAAAATATACGCTGTTGTCCTTTCTGTACCCTTCTTTCACTTGATTTTTCCCCTCATAATTGCTATAATATATAACCAACATATATTTAATATAAAGGAGATATATATTATGATTAAAATTTCACCTTCTATTCTTTCCTGTGACTATTCTAAAATGGGTGAGGAATTCGCAAATATGAAACGCTGCGGTGCCGACTGGCTCCACATCGACGTTATGGACGGACATTTCGTTCCTAATATAACCTTAGGCGCTCCTCTCGTTAAGTGCCTGAGAAAATGCTCCGACCTTGTTTTCGACTGCCATCTGATGATAAGTGACCCTCTCAAATACATTCCCGACTTCATCAGTGCAGGTGCAGATGTTATCTGCTTCCATGTAGAGGCTGACTCTCCCATCGAAGAGACCATCGACTATATCAGAGAAAAGGGTAAAATCGCCGCTCTCGCTGTAAAACCCGGAACGGAAATCGAAGCAGTTTACCCCTACCTCGAAAAATTAGGTATGGTTCTCGTTATGACCGTAGAGCCCGGCTTCGGCGGACAGAGCTTTATGACCGATATGATGCCTAAAATCGAAAAGCTCCGTGAAGAATGCAAGAGAAGAAATCTCGAAATGGACATTCAGGTAGACGGCGGTATCTCCCCCTCCACAGTAGAAACAGCCGCCAAGGCAGGCGCTAATGTTCTCGTGGCAGGCTCTGCTGTTTTCTGTGCAGAAGACCCGAAGGAAGCCATCACAACCCTTCGTGAAAAAGCCGCTAAATACTTTTAATCCGAGGTACTGTTATGCAAAGCAGTAAAGAAAGCTTTTCTTTCAGAAATCCTATCTTCAGATATAATGCTGATATTTTCGCCATCTGTCTTGCCTTGTCGGCGGTAGGAGTTTTCCACTGGGGAATTTATGCCCTGTGGCAGCTTCTGCTCTGCTCTCTTACGGCAGTTCTCTGCGAAACCGTCAGCTTTAAGGCTGTGCTTAAAAAGAATACTGCGGGTGACCTGAGTGCTCTTACCACAGGTATGATAATCGCTCTTCTGCTCCCCGTATCCGCACCCTTTTATGCGGGCATCAGTGCCTCAGCCTTCGCCATTCTCGTGGCAAAGCTCCCCTTCGGTGATGTCAGAAACACTCCCTTCCTTCCCTCTGCGGCAGGCTTCTGCTTTGCAGCCATGATGTTCACTGATGCGGTCTTCACCTACCCCGCCGTGGGCAGTGAATTTGCCTTTTTCTGCAGTGAGGAATTCGTAAAGGGTGCTACCGTCTTCGATATGCTCTCTAAAGGAACCAGCCTTTCACTGAATGTTTTCGGCAGAGTTTCCCTTCTCTCGGGCAGTTACCCCGGTGCCATCGGTACTACGAGTATGCTCGTTCTGCTGGGTGGCTTCGGCTATATGGCTGTAAGACATCCTAAAAGGCTCTTCGCCTCAGCGGGTTACATCCTTTCTGCCGCTGTCTTTGCCTTCCTCTTTCCGAGAGTAAATTCGGGCAGAATCTCTTCCGTAATCATCGAGCTCTGCGCAGGCGGTCTTATCTTCACCGCTCTGCTTCTCATAACCGACCCCGTTTGTTCACCGAGAAAGCCTGAGAGAGCTTTCTTCTACGGCCTGCTGGGCGGTGCGGTATGTATGCTTCTTCGCTATTTCTCGAAAACACCCGATGCCGCCTGCTTCAGTATTCTCATCACAAATGCTCTCTGGCCTGCACTCACGGGTGAAACCATTCTTTCGAAGAAAACAGCCGAAAAATACAGAAAGCCTCTTAAAAAGAAAAAAGATGTCCTTAAAAGAAAGGCGGGTGCAGAATGAAAAATAAAAAATCATCACCTGTACTGAGTCTTTCCACTGCTCTTTTCAAAGGAAGCTTCGTCCATAATCCTGTACTGACACAGATAATCGGTATCTGCCCCATAGTAGGCGCCGCCACCACTACGGTAAACGGCTTATGTCTCGCTCTGGGAATTACTGCTGTGCTTATTCTGACAGAGAGTGTTACGAGCCTCCTTCTTAAAAAGCTTCCCCGATGGGTACGAATGGCAGTTTACTCCTTCCTTTCCCTTTCGATGGTGCTTATGTGTGACAGATACATCTTTTCTCTGACTCCCGACAGCGGTGCGGGACTCGGTATTTACTTCTATCTTCTTAGTGTGAATGCTCTGGCCGTTATCCGCTGTGAAAAATTCGCCTGTAAAACCACTGTCCTTAATGCAGTTACCGACGGTCTGGCAGCAGGTATAGGCTACGGTGCAGTCGCCCTCATAGTGGGAGCCTTAAGAGAATATATGACCTACGGCACACTCTTTTCCTCCGCAGATGCTTTGCCACGTTTACCTCAGGCAGCTATGCCCTTCGTGGCACTGGTAATTTTAGGCTTTTTAGCCGCAGGTCATAAATGGCTTCTCATCAGGTTCTACCCCGAAGAGGTGCGTGACACCTTCTCAATGAATGCAGTATTCGAAAAGCCCGTAAAAAAGGACCCCGGTCTTTACTCCGATAAAAGAAAAACAAATCCGAAGGTTATCCGTGACTACGACGAAAAAATCCGTCCCAGACACAGTACGGAAGAAACAGGGAAAGGCGGTGCAGAATGATGACACAGTTTACTTCTATGCTCACCGCCGCCCTTTACGCTATGCTGGTGCAGAACATCATTTTCTCTGCAGGCTACGGTATGAGCGAAAGCATACGAATGGCAAAGCGCCCTAAGCACTTTTTCATGTACGGAGGTACGGTTACCTTCTTTTCCCTGGCTCTTTCCCTTATATGCTTCTTCCTTAACAAGATACCCTTTATCTTCGCCCTCGAAACCAAATACCGCATCGCACTTTATACCCTGGTCCTTTTAGTGCTTTATCTCGTGACGGCTCTTTTCTGTCTTACGGCACTGAAGGCGGACAAAAAATTCATGAACTCACTTGGTATGTGCGCACTGAACACCCTGATAATCGCTCTGCCCGTAGTCGATTTCAAGGCGGGCTATACTCTCTCTGAAACAGTAGGCACGGGCATCGGTGCAGGTCTTGCATTCACCCTGTCTATGCTTTTAATCAATACAGGTATGAAGCATATCAGAAACAATCGCTACATTCCCGAAGTATTCAGAGGTACTCCCTCACTTTTCATTTACATTTCGCTTATTGCTCTGGCTATGAGCTGTATTTCAGGACAATCTCTTTTTGTGTAAGTTAAGTTGGCGAGTGCAATCCGAAACAGCCTGAAAGAGGTCTTTTAAAAGGCTTTTCGGCGCTTCGCCCTCGAACTGAACTTCAGATTCACTAATATTTTAACATATAAACGGCGAAAATCCGCATTCAAAAAACTATTTCGGATTACTCTCGCCAACTTAGGTATTATTATGTCAAAGAAAAAAACAGACAAGAAAAAATCTCCTTACCCCGAAAACGGCAAGGTAAGAATCAGACACAGCTATTACACCTTTGCCCGTGAATTTCCTTCTAAGATTTTACCGCTGGAGGGCAAAAGAAGAAAGTACAGAAAAAACCGCATCGTGAAAAATATTCTTCTGTGCTTCCTTTTCGTTTCTCTTATGCTCCTGTCTTACTTCACGGTAAATCTTTTCACGGACATCTCCTACACGGATGCGGAAAAGCTGACATCTTCTGCAGAAGCTGAATCGTCCGTAAATGAAGGCGACTCTGCTGAGCCGGCTCTCCCATTCGGCGGTGACAGTGTAAAGGCTCTGTATATGCCCGCAGAAAAATTAGGTGACAGGGAATACATCGGCTCTTTCATCAAACAGATCAGACGAAAAAACTGTAACAGTGCCGTAATCGACTTCAAAAACAGTGAGGGCAGACTCTCCTACACCTCTCTTAACGAAAACGCCATTATGGCAAGAACTGCCCTTTTCGACAATGACACCGTAAGACAGGCTCTCGACCTTTTCGAAAGAGAAGACATAAAGGTTATCGCACGGATTTACTGCTTCAAGGATAATGCTGTCTCCACGGCTAATCCCGATTTAGCGGTAAAATATATGAACACAGACGTAAACTGGATAGATGCCAAAGCTGAAAACGGCGGTCAGAGCCGTCTGAACCCCCTTTCGAAGGATGCGAGAGAATATGTTCTGAGTGTCATTGAAGAGGTACTGCAGTTTAAAATCGACGGTATACTTCTCGAGGAGGTTTCCTACCCTTCAGGCGAATATGTTTCCAGTGCATCCTACCCGGGTGAAAAGAAGGGACAAGGCAGAAACAAAGCTCTCCTCTCCTTCCTCGGCCAGGCAAAAAAGCTCGTGGGTGATGACCGTATCCTTCTTCTCGGACACAGTGCAAACGATATGCTCGAAACAAACAGTGAGCTTTACTTCGGCTCTATGCTTAAATCGGACACTGACGGCTTCTCGGTAAACACAGCCGAAAGACCCGAAAACATCGTCATTGACAAGAAAACAGACTACGCTTCCCTTTTCTCTCTTTTCTCTTCACTTAAAAATACCGCAGGTGAAAAGAGAACAGTTTACACCGTGGACAAAAACGAATATTCAGCCTCACTCCTTCGCAAAATGCAGAAGTCCGGCTACACAGATTTCATCATTTACAGCCCCGAAGGCACATATTGAAAGGAATAAATTATGACTAAAACCGCTTTTATCGCTATAGTAGGCAGACCTAATGTAGGTAAATCCTCCATCCTTAACCGTATGCTCGGACAGAAAATCGCCATCGTTTCCGACAAACCTCAGACCACCCGTACCCGTATTATGGGTGTTCTTACGGAGGGTGAAACTCAGCTGGTTTTCACAGACACACCCGGCTTTCACCGCCCTAAAACCAAGCTCGGTGAAAAGATGATTAAGGCCGTCGGCGACAGTATTTCAGGTGTGGATGCCTGTCTTTTCGTGGTGGAATGTACGGAAGAAATCAAAGACAGCGAAAAGGAGCTTTTGGAAAAGTTCCGTCAGCAGAAAATGCCTGTCGTTCTCGCTATCAATAAAATAGACACCATCGAAAACAAAGAAGAGATAATGCCTAAAATTATGCAGATGGCAGCAGAATATAACTTCGAAGCCATCGTTCCTGTTTCAGCAGTAAAAAATGACGGTATAGCCGAGCTTCAGAAGGAGCTGGAGGCTTTAGCCTTCCCCTCAGAGCATTTCTTTCCCGAGGACACTCTCACCGACCAGCCCGAAAGAGTTCTCGCCTCTGAAATAATCAGAGAAAAGATGCTCCGACTTTTAGACAAGGAAATCCCCCACGGTGTAGCCGTTTCCATCGAAAAAATGCGTGAAAGATCAGACACGGACCTTATGGACATCGAAGCCACCATTTACTGCGAAAGAGAAAGCCATAAGGGCATCATCATCGGTAAAAAGGGCGCTTCATTAAAGCGTATTTCCACCTATGCACGACAGGATATGGAAAAGTTCTTCGGTATCCGTGTAAACCTTCAGTGCTGGGTAAAGGTAAAAGAGGACTGGAGAAACAGAGAGGGACTTATTCATAATTTCGGGTTAGATTAATTCAGAATGCGGAATGCGGAATGCGAAATTGCGTGAAAGCTTCAAGTACACGGCAAGTGCTGTTCCACAAAATAAAAAAAGGAAAACAATATGAAAGAAAACAACGTCATTTTAGATAAGAGCAAAAAATTCGCCTTAAGAATAATAAATCTGTACAAATATTTAACGACAGAGAAAAAGGAGTATGTCCTCTCAAAACAGATTCTCCGCAGCGGCACAAGCATCGGTGCTAATGCGAGAGAAGCAGTCAGAGGACAAAGCTCTGCCGATTTCTATGCCAAATTCAATATTTCTCTTAAAGAGGCCGAAGAAACAATATATTGGCTCGAGCTTTTACACGAAAGCGATTACATTGAAACCAAACATTTCGAAAGCATTAACAACGATTGTATCGAACTGATAAAAATCCTTGTTTCAATTACAAGGAATCAAAACCAACCGGATTAATTAGCAGAAAACTTATTAATTCAGAATGCGGAATGCGGAATGCGAAATTGCGTGAAAGCTTTCAGGAAATAAGCACCGATAGTCCGCCTC
>JAZTZH010000003.1:0-32406 GCA_045637365.1 Acutalibacteraceae bacterium | reverse complement strand
AAAGCTCAGGGTGGAAGCTTCCGCAACGGTTATAATAGGATTAGAGCCTGCTTTTTCAACAGTGTTACCCGGCAGAACCTCACCCACAGTAAGTCTTCTCCAGAATTCAATGCCGTCAAATAAAGGCTCACCCGTAATCATGCGGCAAAGGTCATCCATACGGTGATTTATAAGCTTCGGAACACCCTTTTCGTTATGATAACACAAGCCTGCAGGAAGCTTATCCATTCCTTCTTTAATCGAAGCGGATGTTATACGCTCTTTTTTCCATCTCATAACAGAATAAAGCAGTAACAAAGAGGCAACGCCAAAAATCACAAGAGTAATAATGAATACAGGTGCAAATCTGCCGAAGTTCTCTACGAGATAGTAATCATTTTTTAAACCGGCCTTTCGGTATTCAAAGTTTGCACCGACAGAAATGAAAAACACAACCGCCGTAAGCGCAAGAAGGGATATATTAGTTGCAAGATAACGGAATTTAGTTTGAAAAATGACTCCTGTTATCAGGCAGTAAATATTGATAATCAGAATCAGAAGATTTATGAAAATCAGCGAATACTGAAGATATTCAGGTAAACCGAAAAAGTTCATTATGCTTCACCCACCCTTTCCGTTTTAAGAGTGATGTAAGCTGTACTGTCTTCTGTCTCTACGGTCAGAGCTCCGCCGAGTTCCTCAGCATTGCTGATAAAATGCGAAATACAGGAAAGATCTTTTTCTGTTTCAACAGTTATTCTGAAAATAAAGCTTTTTTCATTAAAACTGATTTTAGCCGTAGCGACACAAGGGTCAGGCAAAAGCTGTTCTATCACCTTCTGCCACAAATCAAAACAAAAGATAATTACATCCGCAGAAATAAGCTCATTGCCATCGGAATATACATCAGATATACCGCCGTGAAGCTTAAGATATTCCGAGGATTCTTTTAAGCTAAGATAGAGCTCTTCCGAATCTAAAACAGGCTTTTTATCCTTGAGCAGTGCAAGGTTAGACCTTCTTTTGACATAACAGTTAAGAATACATATATGAGCCATATTTCTGTCAAAATCGCTATCCGAAACTATAAGCTTTGATATGTCTTCAAGCTGTGGCCTTACTGTTTCTGAAACAGAATCGTAAAGTCTTGTCTGCTCGGCAATCTTTGCTCTCTGCTCCCGGATTTCGTTTTCTGCACGAAGAAGATCGCCTTCCTCGGAAAGGTTCTGATTTATCTGTGAAAGCTTTTCGTTCATTTCGTTAACACTTGTCAGATCCTCTGTCCAGAAAACATATCCACCCGTAATACTGTTTGAAAGCAGAAGTGTGTTTTTATCAATAAAAATGCCTTTTTCCTTTGCCTCATTCATCTGTTCAGACTGAAGCCTTACTGCGTTGTCCGAGCGATAGATAACATTATTCCTGTAATCGGCAATCTGAAAAGCTGCACTCGATTTTGAAACTATTTCACCATAGGCACTGTTTGACGGCAGAATACCGATACGGATACTGCTTTCAAGCATAGCAACAAGAATAAAGCAGTGAGTTTCGGGAAGATTGAAGGGCGCAACTGTCCACAAATCAAATATGTAATCGCTGAAAATATAAAGCGAACCGATAATCAGCCAGAACACGGGTATAAGAGCTTTCTTTTTGTTAATAGCTCTGCATTTAACGGAAAGGAGAATAACACCTGCAATAAGGAAAAAATAAATCCAGGCAGTAGAAATATAGAACAGTATATCCCAATCATAATCCTGATCCCAAGCCACGAAGTCAAGATTAAATCTGAAGGCAAGCTGATGAATGTCATTGGTCAGATACAGCATTACAAGCACTACAGCAAAGCCGAAAAGGAAATAAAATATTTTCGGCAGTCTGTATTCTTCTCTCTTGCCTACTCTGAAAGCGATTATAAAAGCTAAAAATGTGGCAAAAATCTGCGGGACATAGTAGAGATACCATAAGAATCTACCTGCGTAATTACCGTCAAGGAAAATTCTGTTTTTAGCTGAGCCGATAAGTAAATACATAACCATAAAGAATACGACACTGAGCATAAGTCGACGGATTTTAACCGAAAGAATACTACGCTCAACATAGATACCCCAAGAGATAACTATACCAAAGAAAACAACGTTACTGCAAACATAAACAAAGGTTTGAAAATAACTGTTAGAAGGAACAGCTATTTTTAAAATACCCATCAACAAAAAAAGCACGCCTGATGTTACAGCCGGAAAGCGTTTAATTTTATTGTTCTGCGGCATAGGTGTCCCTCCTTCATTTTCTCTGAGGCTATTATATATTAAAATAGAGAATTTATCAAGTGAGATATGACGATGAATATATAAAGCCATCTAAAAGCATAAAAAAAGTTACCACACCAAATGAAGATTCATCGCATACATACGATATTCTGATACACTAAACTCTTTATGTGTTATTGTCAATACAGATAAAAAACACCCCAAAAATCCCTTTGTTCATTTTCAGCAAACACTAAAAACAAGCGAATTTTTTCTTATGACAGAAAATTTTCTCTCATAAGAAAAATAAAAAAATGGGATATTGGGGGATAGAAGACCCATAAGCACTTGTAATATCTACAACTTCCGTGAGAAAGCAAGACACAGCAAGGCATTCGAAGGTCTTCTTAACAGATATTTTGGTTGATTGACCTCTCCCCTTCCGAGGAGTAAAACAGAGCTTTAAATCATAAGGGGATATGGTTGTAGCCATATCCCCTGCTTTTTATAATAAGTAGGAAATATTATGTTCGACTACACAATCTGCAACTGCAAAAAAGTGTCTTTCTTCGATGTGGAAGATGTGCTTAATAAGTTTGATAAATTCGAGGATGTAGAAAAAGCTTTTTATGAGGTACAGAAAGTCACCCACTGTTCTACAGCCTGTGACGGCTGTCACGACAAGATAATGGATGCAAATTCAGAAATAATGACTAAGCGCCATCCTTATAATGCATAATATGTATAATCGAAATTATGAGGTGATTAATATGAAGAAATATGTTTGTCCCTGCGGATATGTTTACGACCCCGCCATCGGTGATACCGAAAACGGAATAGAAATCGGCACTGCCTGGGAGGATGTGCCCGAAGACTGGGTATGCCCCTGGTGCGGGCTTGATAAAGATTCATTCGAAGAAGAATAAAAAGACAAAAAACAACCCGCAACCTGACAGTTGCGGGTTATACTTTTATGCATATTTGGAAATCATCTGCTTTCTGTCGATTTTGCCGTTGAAGGTTTTGATGATTTCTTCTATTGTTTCGATTTTCTTAGGCATTTTGTAAGGCTCGAGGTTTTCTGAAATGATGCTTCTGATGGCTGCTTCATCCAGTTCAGCGCCCTCTTTAAGAACAACGAGAAGCTTGATGGCTGTATTGTTTCCTTTAACAGTGGGGATAAGGAGACACTCATCTACGAAGGGAAGACGCATAACAACCTCTTCAACCTCCAGAGGAGCAATCTTGAGTCCGCCGAGATTAATGGTGTCGTTGCTTCTGCCTACGAGAATAAGCTCACCGTTGGGCGCGAAGTAGCAAAGGTCACTCATTACAAGCATACCGTTTTTGATAGCCTTAGCTGTCTGCTCAGGCTCGTTCCAGTAGCCCTGCATAACAGATTTACTCTCGATAGCGCAAAGTCCGGGATTCTGTGCGGTGGCATTCTTGACCTCATTACCCTCTTCGTCGAGAAGGATAATCTTGCTGTAAGAATTAGGAATACCTACACTGCCTGCATACTCGCTTCCGCCGGAAACACAGAATTCATCAGTACATACTACGCCCGCCTCACTGCAGCCGAAGCAGTTATACATATAAACATCGGGGAGAAGATTACGCATCTTTTCCTTGTCAGTTTCGGGATAAGCGGTGGAGCTGGAATAAATGAAACGGAGCTGACCGTTAAGTGCGGCAAGATTTTTCGAAGCGAAGGCTAAGAGCAGATGAATAGCCGAAGGAGGAAGGTAAAGTGAAGTTACACCGTACTCCTCGATGGTAGCGAAATACTGCTTGAAGTTTCTGAAGCCTTCGATAAGACAGCTGGTGCTTCCTACTGCCATAGCGATGTGAACCTTACGAAGACCTGCCGCATGATTCATAGGTGTGGGAATAAGCCAGATGTTATCAGATTTTATGTTAGTGGTTTCGATACCTGCCAGTGCGATATTCACCTGATTACCGAAGGAAACCATAACACCCTTCGACTTGCCTGTAGTACCTGTAGTGAAGAGGATTTCGGCAAGAGCTGACTCATCGGGCTCTTTTGCCTCATAGGTGTCGGGTTCTGCCATAATTTCAGAGAAGATTTCCTTAAGTGACCAGGCATCGGGAAGGTCCTCTCTTTTTTCGAGAGTTACGGTTACCGAAGCTTCAAGCTCCTCGGCAATTTCCGTTATTCTCTTAGACGGGGTGCTTTTTTCTACAGGTACGAAAGTAGCACCGTGAAGCTGTATGCCGTACCAGAAATAAACATAATCCAGGATATGGTCAGCTTCGACGATAATTCTTTCCCCTGCCTTGACACCTTTTTTCTCAAGATATGAGGCAACCTTGCGGTTACACTCGGCAAGATATTTATAGCTGCATTTTTCACCGCCTGCAATTACTGCAATCTGTTCGGGTGTTTTTTCAGCATAGCTTTGAATGGTAAGAGCGATGGATTTTAACATATTTTTTCCTCCTGAAAGAGTCGTGCTTGCGTCAGAATGCACCGTAAATAAATGACTTTGCATCGTAAGCAGGACCGTATGTGCCGAAAATAACAATAAATACTATGAGAGCAAGAATAACTGCCCAACGGAAAAGGATGTTCTGCTTGGCAAGAGTTTCACGTATTTTCATACCGTTTTCCTGTAAGATGCTTATTACTGTAAGTATCGCAATAGAAACGAGCAGAAGATTAATCTCCTGTTTGGTAACACCGAGCTCATATATTGTGCCATCCAGGCCTAAAAGGAAGTTAAAGTCGAAATCCGTAAAGAAAGCTTTAATCATTCTGCCTGCTTCGGTAATGGAGGGAGCACGTACGATAATTCGTGAAATGAAAAGAAGAAGAGTCGTGCGCAGCATCTGGAAGATACGGAAGCTGAATGCCTCTGTGTTAATCTTCAGTCCCTTTATCATCTTCTCGAAAACGGGAGTCATAGCTACGCTTCCTGAAATAAGAAGAGCATTATAAAGACCGTTGGTTATATACTGCCAGCTGAGTCCGTGCCATATACCGATAAGGAAGAAAACTACCATCGGCGCCGCAACGGAAGGTACAAGCTTACCTGCATAGGTGCCGTGCTTTTTACGCATTTTCTTACTTAAGGATGCCACGGGCTTACAGAGCATTACGGGATAGAATACATATTCTCTCATCCATGCACCCAGAGACATATGCCATCTGCGCCAGAAGTCTGCCATAGAGGTGGCGAAGAAAGGTCTTTCGAAGTTCACGGGAAGGTCGATGCCCATCATCTGTGCCGCACCGCGTGTAATATCGGTACCGCCTGAGAAGTCACCGTAAATCTGGAATGAATAGCAGAGAACGGCGAAGAAAATGTGTGAGCCTGTGTAATCCTCGAAGGAAGCAGAAAAGATAGTAGCAGGAATGGCTGCTATACGGTCGGCAATAACCATCTTTTTGAAAAGTCCCCAAAGAATCAGCTGTGCACCGTATTTGACATTATTATAGTCGAATTCGTGCTCCTTCTGAAGCTGAAGTCCTGCATCTCCGTAACGGTTAAGAGGACCCTGAACAATGGACGGGAAGAAAGAAACGAAAAGGGCGAATTTACCGAGGTGGTTTTCTGCCTTGAGCTTTCCTCTGCCCACATCAATAAGATAGCCTATTGAGTTAAAAGTGTAATATGAAAGGCCCATAGGTGCGAGAATATTTACAAGGGGAACGGATATATCCCACTCGAAAATAGAGAACACGGAATTGATACCGCCGATGAAGAAATTAAGGTATTTGAAGTAAGCTAAAACGAGAAGATTCACAATAACAGTAAGGAACTGTATTTTCTTGATCTTATTGGAAGCTTCCTTCTTCATCTGCATTCGCTGAGCTTTATCGATTTCATCACCGAGTGCTTTGATTTTCTCATTCTGTTTGTCACGGATTTTCTGCATCCAGTGTGACGAGAAGTAAGTAAAGAGTGTGGTGGCGATGATGTAAGCCACATTATCCACACCGCTTGAAAGATAAAAACCGTAGCTGGCAACCAAAAGCACTGCCCACTGGAACTTTTTGGGAACCAGATAGTAAACGAATACGACAGCTGCCAGAAAAATCATAAATTTAAAAGAATTAAGAGCCATATTTTTTTCTCATTCCTTATTGCTTTAATCATTACCCAAGGGTGACAGAAGATTTCCGTCACCCTTGGTATACATCAGAATTATCAGTTTTTTGAAATTACATTTCGTCTACAAGACGCTCAACAAGGTCGTGGATTGCCTTTGCGCTGTTGAAATTTTCGGGTTCCATATCGTCAACAGTGATGGTGATTTCATATTCATCACAGAGTTCACCGACGATAGAAACGATATCGAAGCTGTCAAGGATACCGTCGTCGATTAACTTATCCTCGTTTTCGTAGTCAATGTCATCACGGATTGATTTGAGAATTTCTAAGATTTTTTCCATAATTTTTTACTCCTTTGAAATTTAATATTTAAGCTCTTCCGTCTTTCAGTAAAGATAAGGAAAAGTTTTTTACGTCTGAAATACCAAACGCTTACGAAGCGTATTTAAGTGTATCCTCTGCCTTTATTTGTTCGAGCTTTTCCATAAAGCGCTTTATCATGCCTCTCATTGAAGCAGGAGCATATTCCTTATTATACTGCTCTTCATCAGAAAGAATGAAAGCATCATTTATACCGTAGCAGTCTCTCGAGGTTGAAACGGTCGTGTCAAATCTCGGCTTATCGAGAACCTCTCCGAGCTCGTTACTGTAAACGAGAAGGTTGAGGCCTTTTCCGCCTTCACCGACGATAGTTTCTTTATCGATTACGATTTCAGCGATATTTCCCGTATTCTTTCCGCCACTGATTACACGGTAGGTCTTACCGTCGGGAAGAACACCTCTGTAACTTATAGCTGTTTCGGAGCCTGTCTCATTACCGGTCTGCTCGTAAACTACCTTTCCGTTTTCAACTACGGCGATGTAGGACTCCTCTGCAGTGAGCTCGGCCAGCTTAACAAGTCCGTGTTCAAGGAAAAAGGCCTTATCTGCATCAGTAAATCCGCCGAAGGCGTTTTCCTTAGCAGTAATGAAAACTGTGTTATCACCCTTAAAAGCGAAGTCAAGATACTCGATAAGCTTTTTAGATGAAATAAGGTTTACGTGCTGAATCACTCTTGCTTCGTATTCCTTATACTGCTCCTTAAGGAAATCATATTTCGGATTATCTCTTACATCCGTCGCACCGCATTCCTCCACGAGGAAATTACCCATCCACTGTGTGAATTTGTATGCGCCGAAGTAATTCAGATGCTTACCGTCACTACTGCTGTCAAAGGCATGCATAAAGCCGTTCGTGCTGTAAAGAGGTTCGAAATTAAAATCATAAAATTCCAGTCCGTAGCTGTCAGTGACATTCTTCACAGCGTTATGAAGTGCGGAGGACCAGATGTTGGTGGCAGTCTTTATAACAACGAGCTTAAGTCCCTTCTCCTGACAGAATTTTACTATTCTGTCAAAATACTCAAGAGAATCCTCTAAAAGGGGCTCTGCCTCTTCCTTTTCGTTAAGGATAGGACTTCTGATAGTCATTTCATCGAAGCCGACACTCTTTACATAAATATTTTTAATGTAATAGTAGCCTCTCGTTCCCGTGTCTGCTTCCCAGCTGTACTTAGTGAAATCAGACTCTTCGAGAGTTTCCCAGCGGTTATGGTACGAAAGAAGAGGTACGAGGAAGGAAACCGTGTCCATAATACTCTCGTTACAGTACTCGTACACACCCTGGATTTTATTTTTAGAAAGCTTCATATTATCGAAGCACTTATGGTAAAAGGATTTCTTCGACGTACTTCGGAGCGATGAAGCATCAAGAACAACTGTCTTAAGAGTCTCGGAATGGTAATCATAGGTCTCTCTGAGCCAGTAATAAGAACCGAGCATAGGCTGCTGTTCTGTTCCGAGGTTATAAGAATTGATGCCGTATTCATCGTACATCTGCATAGGAGAGACGCTGCTCTGCATAACGCTCGCACCTAAAAACAGTGTTTCGATGGTGTTTTCAGGCTCTTCGTAAAAGCCCTTGGTAGTGTAATAATTGTTCCATTTTGACCACACAGGCTGAAAAAAGCTGTTAAGGCCGAGAAGTACAACCAATGTGAGTACACCGAAGCAGCATACTCTGAGAAGAATTTTTGGAGTTAACTTCACCTTTACAATTCCTCCTAATAAAAATTTTGTAGAATCCAGTCCTCAAAATAATAGCATATTATAACCCGAATGTCAATGATTTACCTTCTTACAAAAGGCACAAACATTTTTATTTACAATGCGTTAAAACTGTTACCTCCGTCTGTATCAGGCTATTGATTTTTTATCCGCATACGAGTATAATGTTCAAAAAATCAACGGGAGAATATTTATGCTTCTACAGATAAAAAACTTCATAAAAAAAGAGACCGTATTCTGTATTTCTGCTCTCTGTGCCGCTGTCACCGTATTTTTCGTTCCTCCTGACGCAGAATATCTCGGCTACATAGATTTCCGTGTGCTGTCTATCCTCCTGTGTCTGATGGCAGTGGTGGCAGGCTTTAAAAATGCAGGAGTCTTCGGCACTCTTACCTACAGCCTTCTTAAAAGTGTAAAAAGCGGAAGGATACTCGGTGTTACACTGGTTATGCTCCCCTTCTTTTCATCCATGCTCGTTACTAACGATGTGGCACTTATAGTTTTTATACCCTTCACAGTTAATCTTCTTTCAGATATAGGATGCAGAAAAAGCACAGTCCCGACAATAGTACTGCAGACAGTAGCGGCAAACTTAGGCAGTATGGCTACACCCGTAGGCAATCCGCAGAATCTCTTCCTTTATTCTGCCTTCAATATCGGTGCAGGTGACTTTTTCGGTGTAACACTTCCGCTTACGGCAGTAAGCTTTGTCTGTCTTCTTTTCGCATCACTTGCTCTTCTACCCGGAAAGCTTCAGAAGGGAGAGCTGAAAAAAGAGAAAATAAACGATAAAACCCGTCTTGCTGTTTATTCTGCACTGTTTATTCTTTCACTGCTTACTGTTTTCAGAGTCATTCCTTATCCTGTCACTACAGTTATAACGGTGGCTGTCTTCGCTCTTTTAAGCCGTGAGCTTTTCAGAGAGATTGATTATATGCTTCTTTTTACCTTCATCTGTTTCTTCGTCATTTCGGAAAATTTAGGCAGAATAGATGCCGTAAGAGACCTTCTGCAGAGTCTTCTCGAAAAAAGCACCATTCTCACTTCGGTCGGTGCGAGCCAGATTATCAGTAATGTTCCCGCTGCTGTACTTCTGTCCGGCTTTACCGACAACTGGCGAGAGCTTCTCGAAGGCGTAAACATCGGAGGCCTCGGCACACCCGTAGCTTCATTGGCAAGTCTTATCACCCTAAAGCTTTACCTGAAAACATCCGAAGCGAAATTCATAAAATTTCTCGGCATATTCACTCTGGCGAATGTGGCAGGACTTATCATCCTCCTTACCTTCTCTTACATCTTTTAACGAAAAATCACCCACAGACTTTGAAATCTGCGGGTGATAATTTTTTAAGATTACATAAGCTTAAGATAAAGCTCTTTGATTTCTTCTACGCTCGTGTCTCTGGGGTTACCGGGACGGCAAGCATCGTCGAAGGCTGACTGTGAAAGGAAGTCAATATCCTCTGCCTTAACGATTTCCTTAAGGTCAGCGGGAATTCCTACATCAGCTGAAAGCTGTTTTACTGCATCGATTGCGGCCTTTCTTGCCTCATCAAGAGTCATGGCATCTGTTCCGTCTACGCCCATAGCCTTAGCGATATCTCTGTATTTTTCGCCTGTAGCGGGTGCGTTATATTCCATAACGGTCGGAAGAATGATAGCATTAGCCACACCGTGAGGTGTATCGTAAAGTGCACCTAAGGGATGTGCCATAGAATGAACGATACCGAGACCTACGTTAGAGAAGCCCATACCTGCGATGTACTGACCGAGAGCCATACCCTCTCTGCCCTCTGCTGTGTTTTCTACAGCACCGCGAAGGCTCTTTGCGATGATTTCGATAGCCTTGATGTGGAACATATCACTCATTTCCCATGCGCCCTTGGTGATGTAGCCTTCGATAGCATGAGTAAGAGCGTCCATACCTGTAGCTGCGGTAAGACCTTTAGGCATGGTAGCCATCATATCAGGATCAACAACTGCAACAACGGGAATGTCGTGAACGTCAACACAAACCATTTTTCTGTCCTTTTCAGCATCAGTGATAACGTAGTTGATGGTTACCTCTGCAGCGGTACCTGCAGTAGTGGGAACAGCGATGATGGGAACACAGGGATTCTTCGTGGGAGCCACGCCCTCGAGTGAACGGACATCTGCAAATTCAGGGTTGGTAATGATGATACCGATAGCCTTGGCTGTGTCCATGGAAGAACCGCCACCGATAGCTACGATGCAGTCAGCACCGCTTGCTTTGAAAGCCTCTACACCTGTCTGAACATTTTCAATGGTGGGATTGGGCTTGATGTTTGAATAGATTTCATAAGGAATTTCTGCTCCGTCAAGAATGTCGGTAACCTTCTTTGTAACCTCGAACTTGATCAGATCGGGGTCAGAGCATACGAAAGCCTTTTTAAAGCCCCTTGCTTTGATTTCTGTCGCAATTTCAGCGATAGCACCCTTACCGTGGTAAGAGGTTTCGTTAAGTACAAATCTGTTTGCCATAATGTTTACTCCTTTTCATTTGGTGAGACTTAATCTCTTTTTTTATTCTACAATAAAACATTACCTGAGGTCAACAGTTTTACTGTAAAATTTCTTTTATTTATACTTATCTGTCTGTGTTGACATTTAATCTTCTGAAATGTATAATGATTTATACAAAAACTATATCTGAGGTGAAAATATGAAGAAATTCAAAAATTCCATTGCCACAGACGTAAACGAAAAACTCACTGTCCGGGAATATGCCGCTTACTGTTCAAGCACGGCTGTTTCAAGAGTCGGAAGCGCTATGAGCGGATTTTTCGGCGGTCTGGTGGCTTCGACCTTTTTAGGTCTGAGCGAAAGTGCTTTCGCTACCTACAGCACTATTGTCTTTTTCCTCGGCTTCTGGGACATCGCTAACGACGTTATCGTTTCCAGCTTCCTCGATAAAAACCGCAGAACCTTCGGCTCCTGGGGACGCTTCAAGCCATGGCTGATGTTTATGATCATCCCCTTTAACCTTGTCGTCATTTTACAGACCTTACCCATAAAAGAGTTTTTCCCGGGTGTAGGTGACACCTTCAAGGTCGCATATCTCGTACTGCTTTATTTCCTCAACGATGCCTTCAGCACCTTTTATAATGCGGCGCTGACTGCTCTTAACGCACGAAGAACCACCAATAATATGGAAAGAGGCTACATCGCCGCCATCGACAGTATTCTCGGCTCAGCCATTGGCTCCACAGGTACTTACATAGCCGCTTTCCTCCCCTTTCTTCTGCCTAATCTTTCAGAAGCAGAGAGATATTTCTACGGTTACAGTGTGGTAACAATATTGGCCATTCCTCTTACCGTCTGGAACATCATCGAAACCAAGGAAAGAATTACCGACCCGCCGAAAATCGAAACACCGAAGCTCCGTGAGGTTTACAAAAACATCCTCCATAACAAACCTCTTATGCTTTATATGATTTCCGAAATTCTCGGTCTGGGTTTCGGTGTAGGCTACAGTCTTATGACCTACGCCTTCATCGCCTGCTTCAGAACGGAAACATTCTCCATTACTTTCTTCGCAGACACAGCTCTCGAGTTCACCTATAACTACAATGACGGCAACTATGCGGCGCTTCTTTCCTTCGCATCCCTCGCCTCATTCGTTACTACCGGTATATCCCTCTTCGTAGCGCCCATTATCCGTAAATGGTTCGACGATAAGATTCTTTACATCGGTATGAAAATAGGAACCTTCGTGTGCTATTTAGCTATGTTCCTCTCCATTTATCCCTACGAAGAGCACGAGCCTCAGGATATTTTCATCACAGTAGTTTTATGGTACGCTCTGCACGGTCTGACCACAGGCTTCTATAACACTATACCCGGTCTTATCCAGATGGCTGTCTATGACTACGGAGAATACACCTACGGTGAACGTAACGAAGCTACCGTAAGCGCTCTTAAAAGCACTCTGACGAGAATTATCAGCAACTGCACTACATATATGACAAATCTTCTCCTTATCCATGTAGGCTACACACAGTTCGCAGATACACCCGAACTTATGCCTATGGAGGCTAAACAGAGCCTGCTTTACATTTTCGCACTCTTCCCCGGAGTATCCGCCTTGCTGGCAGTCGTACCGATGCTCTTCTACAAGCTGTCGGGTAAAAAGCACAAAGAAATCGTAAAGTTCCTCGAAGAAAAAAGGCAGAATAACCTCAATGAAATAAATAAAACAGAAGTGGAAATCGAAGTATAAAAGAACAAAAGACAGGCACTCAATGCCTGTCTTTTGTTTATACGGTTTTTGTGTTTTTAAGGTATGATACCGTCTGACAGGTGGAAAACTAATCAAAACTCAAAGGCGGTGATTTTTATGTGTACGGCTATTTCTTACACAAGCGGCGATTTCTATTTCGGGAGAAATCTCGACCTGGATGTGACCTACGGAGAAAAGGTAACGGTTATGCCGAGGAATTTCATCTTTCCGATGAAGTGTATGCCCGACCTTGCCGAACATTATGCTATCATAGGAATGGCAGTGACATCAGACGGATACCCTCTGTTTTTCGAAGGAACTAATGAAAAAGGACTCTCTATGGCGGGACTGAACTTTCCGGGAAATGCTTTTTATTACGAAAAATCCGATGACAAATACAACATAACTCCCTTCGAGCTTATCCCTTGGATTTTAGGAAGCTGTGCCGATATAACAGAGGTAAAGAAGCTTACGGAAAAGCTAAATATAGTAAATATACCCTTCAGCGATAAGCTTCCTCTCTCCCCTCTTCACTGGATAATTTCCGATAAAAACGGCTCGCTCACTCTCGAAAGCACGAAAGAAGGACTGAAAATATACGATAATCCGTGGGGTGTTCTGGCCAATAATCCGCCCTTCAATTACCATCTGATTAACACGGAAAGGTTTATGCTTTTTAAAGAGGCTCTGCCCGGCGACTTCTCCTCCGAGGCAAGATTTATCCGTGCCGCTTACCTTAAAGAAAAAGCTTCACCGAAAAACAGCGAAGAAGAAAGTGTAGGTCAGTTTTTCCGTCTGCTGTCTCTGGTCAGTGTGCCCGAAGGCTGTGTAACGAAGGAAGGTAAGGCTCACTATACAAGATATTCCTCCTGCTGTAATGCGGATAAGGGTGTCTATTATTATAACAGGTGTGAGGATTACAGTGTGGAGAGAGTGGATATGCGGAAATGTGATTTAGACGGAAAAGAGCTTTTTATTTTTTGATTTTCGGCAGTATAGGGTCATCCGCCCTGCAACTACTTGAAAAAAGAGAAAAATACTGCTATAATTAAAAGAATAATTATTCCTGAAGGGAGAAAACCTATGTCCGCTAAAATTTTTATAGACAAATACGTTAAGCAGTTCAAGGCTATGAATCCGAAATACGATGTTATTTACACCGTTTCCAAGGATGACCCTATCACCTTCGAAGACAGTGAAAATGTAAAGCTTTCCATGGCAATAATCGCCGACACTCATCTTCCTAACAGAGAAAGCGCAGAAAAAAACCTCGCTAATACCTTCGAGGATATAGCAAACTCAAAAGAAAAGTTCGACGCCTTCCTTTTAGCCGGTGACATCGCCGACTACGGCACCGATAACGAATATACGAGATTTTTCCGTGTTCTCGACAAGCAGACTGCCGTGGACAAAATCCTCGTCACTATGGGTAACCACGACGCACGATTCTTCTTTAAAAAGAATGCAAAAATCCTCGTAGGAAAGATTAAGGATTATCTTGGCGACGATACGGGCAAGGTTTACTACTCCTGCGACATCAAGGGCTACACCTTCATCGTGCTCTGTACGGAAAAAAGAATACTCGAAAAGGCACACATTTCAAAGGAGCAGATCGCTTTCCTCGATAAGGAGCTTAAAAGAGGCACCAAGGACGGCAAGCCTGTTTTCGTGATGTGCCATCAGCCCTTCGCTGAAACCCACGGTCTTCCCGAAGTATGGAAGACAGGTGATATAGGCGAACAGAACGACGAGGTAAGAGCTGTTATGGAAAAATATAAGAATGTATTTTTCATCAACGGTCACCTTCACGGCGGCATCTTCGAAAAGATAGCTGAGGTCATCAACGAAGAAAATAACGTTCAGTCCATCAGTATTCCCGGCTACAGAAAGGAAAACAACTTCGGCATTACTGACTGCGGTGTAGGCTATTTCTGTGAGGTTTACGACGACAGAGTGATTTTCAGAGCCCGTAAGTTCATCAGCGGTGAATATAAAACCGGTGATTATACGAGATTTGAGTATAAGTTAATATAACCTCTCCGTCTGCTTCGCATCCACCTCTCAGGAGAGGCGATTCAAAAACAATGAGCAACCGATTTAAATTTCGGTTGCTCTTAATTTTATCTCAGCTTTTCTATCATTCTGTCAGGGAAGTTACCGATAAGTGAATCGACACCCATAGCAGCGAGTCTCTCAATATCCTCGTATTCATTTACTGTCCAGGTATTGATTTCTCTGCCCTCAGCGTGCATTTCATCCACCACTTCCTGACTCAGGGTGATGTGCCAGGGATGGCAGCACTGAACATTTCTTTCAGCGGTATACTCACCGAAATCTACCAGCCAGTCACCTGTAAGGAAGCCTCTTTTTATTTCGGGAGCTATCTCCTCACAGCGCTTCACTGTAAAGTGATTAAAGGAAGAGAAGATTATCTTTTCTTCGAGACCGAATTCCTTGATAAGGTCATAAGTTCTCTTCTCAATGGTGGGATATTCATAAACACCTGTTTTAAGCTCAATGTTTGTGATAATTTCTGTATCCTTAACGAGTTCGAAATATTCTCTCAAAGTGGGAATACCGCAAAAGCCGTAAACACCTCTGAAGGTAGCCGAAGCATCAAATTTTCTCAGCTCTTCGAGTGTCATATCCTTTACGAGGCCTTCACCGTCACAGGTACGCTTGATATCCTCATCGTGAATGATAACAAGCTCATTATCCTTAGTAAGATGAACGTCAAGCTCGATGCCGTCCACACCGATTTCCACTGCCTTTTCGAAGGCAAGCATAGTATTTTCCGGGTACTTACCGCTGAAGCCTCTGTGTGCAAAAATTTTACTCATAATATTTTCTTCCTTTCTTTTTTTATATTTCAGATAAATTACATATCGAACAAACTCATTTGTCTTGTTTCGGGAAGATTTCCGAAGGCGCCTACCTGTCGGAGAGTTTCTATTACCGATGAACCGGCAGAAGCCTTCTGTGCGAAATCATCAATGGAAACAAATTCCGTAACACCCTCTCTCGCTTTGGCAAGAGCGATGGCAGCATTTTCACCTACACCGGCAAGAGCGCCGAAGGGCATACGGATTTTACCGTCTTCGATGTGGTAAACAGTAGCATCGGATTTATAAATATCGATGGGAAGGAACTCGATTCCTCGTGCCATCATTTCGTTTACTACCTGAAGTGAGGGATACATATTTATTTCTTTAGGCTGTGCATCCTTACCTTTAGCCTTGATTTCAGCCATTCGCCTTCTTACGGCATCTCTGCCCTTAAGAACGGTAGCCGCTTCTATATCTCCGCCTCGTACTGTCATAAATGCTGCATAGTATTCGAGCGGATAATATATCTTGTACCAGCCCAGACGAAGCGCCGCACTTACGTAAGCGGCGGCGTGAGCCTTCGGGAACATGTACTGAATTTTCATACAGGAGTCGATGTACCACTGCTCTACACCGTTATCCTTCATCGCCTGCTTATGCTCATCGGTAAGAAGCTTGGTAGCCTTACCCTTACGCACGATTTCCATAATTTTGAAAGCCATACTGGGTTCGACACCCTTATGCATAAGATAAACCATAATGTTGTCTCGGGTACCGATAACATTAGCGATGGTACAGGTGCCTTCCTTGATAAGATCCTGCGCATTACCGAGCCACACACCCGTACCGTGGGAAAGGCCTGAAATCTGCAGAAGCTCGGAGAAGTTCTGCGGACGGGCATCTAAAAGCATCTGAATAACGAAGGGAGTACCCATTTCGGGAATGGAAAGTGTACCTGTGGGACAGTCGATGTCCTCGGCAGTAACACCTAAAGGCTCAGGTGAGAGAATAAGCTCGTAAACCTTCGGGTCACATATATCCGTCTCCATTACGGGAATACCTGTCAGATCCTCAAGGTGCTTATAAAGCGAGGGAACATCATGGCCCAGGTTATCAAGCTTAAGGATGGTATCGTGAAGTGCGTGGAAGTCGAAGTGAGTAGTTCTCGTGTCACTCTTTGAGTCGTCGGCGGGATGCTGAATGGGAGTGAAATCCGCCGCATCGAAGCAGTCGGGCACAACAACCATACCGCCGGGATGCTGACCTGTGGTTCTCTTTACGCCTGTACAGCCTCTGGTAAGTCTGTCCTCTTCGGCACGTGAGACCACTATATCTCTTTCCTGTAAATACTTTTTAACATAGCCGTAGGCTGTCTTATCGGCAACGGAAGCGATAGTACCCGCTTTAAAAACGTGACCGTCACCGAAAAGGGTTTCCGTATAGCGGTGAGCTCTCGACTGATATTCACCCGAGAAGTTAAGGTCGATATCAGGGCTCTTGTCACCCTTGAAGCCGAGGAAGGTTTCGAAGGGAATGTCGTGGCCGTCACGGATAAGGTCAGTACCGCATTCGGGACAGTTTTTCTTCGGAAGGTCATAACCTGAGCCTACCTCACCCTTAAGGAAAAATTCCGACCATTTACAGTTAGGACAGCGGTAATGGGGAGCAAGGGGGTTAACCTCGGAAATACCCGAAGCATTGGCAACGTAGGATGAGCCTACAGAGCCTCGGGAGCCTACGTGATAGCCGTGCTCCTCGGAGTTTTTAACGAGCTTCTGGGCAATCATATAAAGAACACCGAAGCCGTGCTTGATAATAGATGTAAGCTCTTTTTCGAGTCTTTTGGCTACATATTCGGGAACAGGGTCACCGAAAAGACTCTTAGCCTTATCCCAGCAAAGTCTGGTAAGCTCATCGTCTGCACCTTCAAGAGAAGGCGGATAGTTACCGCTTGGAATGGGTATGATTTTTTCAATCATATCGGCTATCATATTAGGATTTGTGATAACGATTTCTTTGGCTGTGTCTTCACCGAGATAATCAAATTCTGCGAGCATCTCTTCCGTATTACGGAAATAGAGCGGTGCCTGCTGATCTGCATCGGAGAAGCCCTGACCTGCCATAAGGATAGCTCTGTAGCGTGCATCCTCAGGGTCGATGAAGTGAACGTCACAGGTGGCTACTACAGGCTTGCCTACAGCATCTGCCACGTGAATTACCTTACGGTTAAAGTTTCTGATATCCTCTACAGAATTTACGTGGGGGAAGCGTTCGCTTCTTATCATATATTCGTTATTACCGCAGGGCTGAATCTCGAGATAATCGTAGAAGGATGCGATTTTCAGTATTTCCTCATCGCTTTTCCCTTCGACGATGGCACGGTATAATTCACCCGCTTCACAGGCACTGCCTATGATAAGACCCTCTCTGTGCTTTATGAGTTCACTTTTAGGGATGATGGGTCTGCGGTGGAAATATTCTAGGTTTGATTTGGTTATAAGCTTGTAAAGATTTTTAAGACCTGTAAGATTTCTCGCTAAAATAATCTGATGGAAATACTTGTTCTTTGCCTTTTTCCAGTCCTCGAAGCTTATGTCCGTATCGTCCATAAAGTAGCCTTCCATACCGTAGATGATTTTTATTTTGCCTCCTGCGGCGGAAACAGCTTCAGGATAAGCCTGTACCACACCGTGGTCCGTAATAGCAATAGCCTTATGCCCCCAGGCGATGGCTCTTTTTACGAGAACGGACGCATCGGTCATACCGTCCATCATGGACATTTTCGTGTGAAGGTGAAGCTCTACTCTCTTTTCCTCGGCATCATCTGTTTTGTGTATCTTGTCCACAAGACAGATGGCACGGGGAGAGATTACATTTTCACCTGAGAATTTATCGAAAGCAAGGTCGCCTCTTATCATAACGGTAACACCGTCTTTTACCTTGGCCATAATGGCGTCGCAGTTTTCCTTTCTCTCGAAAACCTTACATGTGTAAGCATAGGTGTTATCGGTGATGTTGAAGGTGATTATATAGCTTCTGCCGTCTCGGGTCTCTCTGCTGTCGAAGCCGAAAACATCGCCCCATACCACACAGGAGCCGTCCTCGACGGAAATTTCATTGAGCGGCTTGGGATTTTTCGTGATTTTATTGCCGTAGATAGGCTTCGCCGTTTCGAGATAAAGAGGAATGCCCTCGACTATCTTATGCTCCTTCGGCTTGGGTGCCATATACTCGGCGGGGTCAATACCCTTGGCACGGAGATTTTCTTCCTCGGCTTTTTTATGGAAGGAAGCGATTTCCTCATCGCTTATGACGAGCTCTCTCTGTCCCGTAAACTGTACCTCGACCCTTCTGCCGAAGCGTTCACCGATGAGGCGGGAGATGTACTCCCCTGCTCCCACACTTTCGAGAATCGAAGCACCGCCGTGGGAAAGCTCGATGAAAAGAGTCGTTCCGTCGAAGGAGCCTTTGCTGTCCTCAAAAAAGCCGTTAGTGGCGGCAAGAGCAGAATTAGTCTCTCTGATAAGGGTGGCAAAGTAGCCTTCGGAAAAGCATTCAGAAGGCATGCGCGGTTTTATTATAACGGAAGAAACACCCAGTCGGCTTCTGAGCTGAGACTGAGCTTCTTCTAAAACTTTATCCGTGACAAGTGCGGGAAAGAAAGCCTTGATTTCCACCTGCTTTTTTTCCATGGAAATTGCCACATTTTCTATTTTACATTCTGCGAACCTTTCACTCAGATCCTGTGAGGTAAAAGGCCCGAACAGTTCTTCAAATACGCTGTTCATTTAAATCTTCCTAAATTTATAAAAGTTCTATTTCCTTCATCAGTTCATCTAAAATATTTTCTTCGCTGACTTTTCTTAAAATTTCGCCTTTTCTGAAAATAATGGCACATCCGTCACCGCCTGCGATGCCGATGTCGGCTTCCTTAGCCTCACCGGGGCCATTTACCACACAGCCCATAACTGCCACGGTAATGTTCTTTTTAACGGTACGCAGTCTCTCTTCTACCTTATTGGCTAAAGAGATAAGGTCTATCTTCGTTCTGCCGCAGGTGGGACAGGAAACGAGAGTAGGTGTAGTCTTGTCTATACCGATAGCTTTCAAGATATCGAAGCCGGCATAGACCTCATTTACAGGGTCATCGGTAAGAGAAACACGGATGGTGTCTCCTATTCCTCTGGTGAGAAGTGAGCCGATGCCCACGCTTGATTTGATAAGACCCATTCTCGCTGTGCCCGATTCGGTAACACCGAGATGTAAAGGATAAGAGCAAAGCTCTGCCACTCTCTCATAGGCACTTATCATATTAGAAACATTCGATGATTTAATGGAAATAACTATGTCATCGAAGTCGTATTTTTCCAGAAGCTTTACGTGATACATAGCGCTCTGTGCCATAGCCTCGGGAGTAGGTCCTCCGAAGCGGGCAAGGATTTCCTTTTCCACAGAGCCTGAGTTTACACCGATGCGGATGGGTACACCGTGAAGACGACACTTCTCCGCTACTGCCTTAACATTTTCGTCTGAGCCGATGTTACCCGGATTGATGCGGATTTTATCTACGCCGGCGTCTAAACTTGCCAGAGCGAGACGGTAATCGAAGTGTATGTCCGCTACTATGGGAACACCGATGTTTTCCTTAAGTGCCGCTACGGTTTTAACGCTTTCCATATCGGGAACGGCTACTCTTATGATTTCACATCCTGCTTCCTCGAGTCTTTTCGCCTGAAGAACATTACCTTCTATGTCGTGTGCGGGGATATTCAGCATAGACTGAACGGTGATTTTACTGTCACCGCCGATGAAAATATTACCGACCTTTACTTTTTTACATTCTCTTTTTTTTATCATAATTTCACCTGCTTTAAAGATGACCGCAAGTAAACCTGTTACGACACCTTAAAAATTTTTCTTATTTAACACGAGCAGATTTTCGTCACTGTCAAGGCAAAGGGAGAAGGTAATATGCAGATATTGCCGAACCCTTCACCGCAGAGATGGCGGAAATATGCCGTATTAAACTTAATAGAAGCCTCTGCCCGACACTAACTTCCAAATATCGCTGAAGCTGATAATAGCCATAAAGCCTAAAAGGATAATAAGACCTGCGGCGTGAATCCAGGATTCGTATTTCTGGGGTACAGGCTTTCTGAAAATAATCTCAAATACCATAAAGAACAGATGTCCGCCGTCAAGTGCGGGAACGGGAAGAAGATTAAACAGACCGATGTTAATGGTAATCATAGCCATCATCATAAACAGTCCGCTCCAGTCCACATTTACCATACTGCTCTGTGCTATGTCAGCTATTACAGTTACTGTACCGATAGGACCTGCCAGGTCATTAAGTCCGTACTGACCTCTGAGAAGGTCAAAAAGGCTCAGATAAACCATTCTGCCCATTGAAAGGCTGTAACCGAAGGCAGAGCCTAAAACGTTAAGAACGTTCTTCTCTTCGCCTAAGATAGAGAAGTCAAAGACTGTGGCTGTATTTAGCTTTACCTCGGATAAGGAGATTTCCTCTTCACCTCTTTTAAGAGTAAAGTCATAGGTGAAATCCTTGTCAGCGTCAATCTGTGCTATCAGCTCTTCTGACGTTTTAACTGAATTACCGTTTATGGAGAGGATTATGTCTTCATCCTTGAAGCCCTGGTCCTTAAGAAGAGCAGAGATGTCGTAAACGGAGCAGTCCTCTCTGTAGTAGAAATTTCCGCTGGTTCTTTTCATAAAGGTGACATCTTCAAGAAAAATCTTCTCTCCGTCACGCTCGACGGTAAAATCATACTTACCGCTGTTATTCCTCTGCATAAAATAGCTTATGTCATAATCGGAAAAGACTCTCTTTCCGTCGATTTCTAAAATCTTATCACCCACGGCAAGACCGCTTTCAGAGCTTACTGCACCTTCGTAAAACTGCAGAATCTGATTAGTGCCCACGAGCTCACTGCCCGAAACGAGGAAGATGCAGACGATGAAGCCCAGAATAAGATTAAACACGGCACCTGCGGCTATGATAATCATTCTCTTCCAAACCTTCTGATTACAGAAGGCTCTGCCGTCCTCACTTTCCTCTTCTTCACCCTCCATGCTTACGAAGCCGCCGAAGGGTAAAATACGAAGAGCATATTTAGTTTCCTTGCCCTGCTTTTTTAAAATAGTAGGACCCATACCGATAGCGAATTCATTTACCTTCACACCGAAAAGCTTAGCGAAGATAAAATGTCCGAACTCGTGAATAAAGATAATGAGGCCGAAGAAAAGCACGGCAATGGCAAAAGGTAAAATTTTAGATAATGCTGTAGAAAAATCCATCTTAAAACAAAGAGAAAAATCTCTTTCCTTTCTGAAAAATTATCCGATTATTATAATAAACTGTCAACAAGCTCTCTGGCATATCTGTCTGCTTCGAGAACATCGTCGAGGGTGTATACTGTTTTGTTTACTGTTTTTTCCGTCGCCTTTTCCACTAATTCGGCAATCTGCAAAAAGCCGATTTTGCCCTCTCTGAAAAGAGCATTTGCTCTTTCGTTAGCGCCGTTAGCCGCACAGGGATAAAGACCGCCCTTACGGATAGCATCACGGCAGATGTTAAGGCAAGAGAAGGTTTCGTAGTCAGGCTTAAAGAAGGTGAGATTCTGAAAATCCCACAGATTAAGCTTTTTAACAGGAGACGGATATCTCTCGGGATAAGTCAGAGCATACTGAATGGGTATTCTCATGTCGGGAACACCTAACTGTGCTATCACCGAGTTATCATTATATTCGATAAGGGAATGAATTATGCTTTCACGGTGAACTACTATGTCTATCATATCGGGACTCACATCGAAAAGCCACACAGCCTCGATAAGCTCGAGACCCTTATTCATCATCGTGGCGCTGTCAACGGTTATTTTGGCACCCATACTCCAGTTAGGATGCTTCAGAGCCTCAGCGACGGTGATATTCTGAAGCTCTTCTCTCTTTTTACCGAAGAAAGGACCGCCCGATGCTGTTAATATGATTGACTTAAGCTCGTCTTTTTTATTCATACCCTCGAGACACTGAAAAATAGCACTGTGCTCACTGTCTACGGGTAAAATCTTAACGCCCTTTTCCTTGGCTCTTTTCATAACGAGAGCTCCACCGGCTACAAGGGTTTCCTTGTTTGCCAGAGCAATATCCTTACCCTCCCCGATAGCAGTGAGAGTAGGCTTAAGACCTGCGATGCCTACTACCGAGTTAAGGACGGTATCTGCCTCTTCGGCAGCGGCACAGAAAGCTACGCCCTCTGCACCCGAAAAGACCTTCGTATCCGTGTCAGCTACTGCGATTTTAAGTGCCTTTGCCGCTTCTTCGTCATTAAGAGCGGCATATTTCGGCTTCCATCTTCTTATCTGCTCTTCAAGTGTCTTGACATTTCTGTCAGCAGTAAGAGCGACAATTTCATAGCCTCTCATTTCGGCAACATCGAGACTCTGTGTACCGATGGAGCCTGTAGAGCCTAAAATGGAAAGTTTTTTAGTCATACTCTTTTCCTCCTTTTAAGGAAAATATTAAAGAGAAATAAGTTCAACTATTCCGTAAAGCACGGGAAGAACGAAGGTACAGCTGTCGAAACGGTCCATTATTCCTCCGTGACCGGGGAGAAGCTGGCTGTAATCCTTGATACCGAAGTTTCTCTTAAGCACGGAAGCGGAAAGGTCGCCCACCATACTTACGAGAGAGAGAATTACGGAAATGGGAATGATGTAAAGATATTTCATCGCACTTTCACCGAAAAGTGTGTAGTCATAGAGATTTTTACAGCCTACGGTGAAAAGGAAGAGAATAAGTACATTGAATGCGGCGGTAATTACCACACCGCCCACAGCACCCTCTACGGATTTTTTGGGACTGATAACGGGTGCCATCTTATGCTTGCCGAACTTTCTTCCCACGAGATAAGCGAAGGAGTCCGTAAGCCATGATGCGGCAAAGGCAAGACCTACGAAATAGATACCCTCCTGATGGGTATAGTCGGGGTTTATATCTGCTATATTATTAAGTCTTATGAAACAGGAAAAAGCATAAGGTAAAGCCACAGAAGCGAAGAAGGCTGTTACGGTGTGAGTAAACTGGATGTTCTTATTATCAAATACGCCCAGTGAAAGAAGAATAAGAGCGTAAAAGCTGTAAAGTACACCTACAGCGGGAACAGGAATACCGAAACCCACGGAAAGAACAGTAAAAAGGCTTACCGTACAGGAAAGAGTGTAAAGTATTTTACTCTTATTTCCTACGGCTCTTACCACCTCGTAAGTAGCCATAGCTGCTATAGCACCTAAAATAACTGTCATAACAGGCACCCAATCCATAGCCACTGTTACAAGGAACAGTGCAAGGCCGATGATAATAATAATGGTAGAAGCAGTACGCTCACCTTTAAAAAGCTTTTTCTTGTCTTTTTTATCTTTTGACATAATTAATCTTCCTTTTTATACTCCGCCGAAGCGACGGTTTCTTTTAGAATATTCTTCGATAGCTCTGTCTAAATCTGCGGGAGTGTAATCAGGCCAGAGAACATCGTCGATGTAAATTTCACTGTATGCCGCCTGCCACATAAGATAGTTAGAAAGACGGTATTCACCGCTGGGTCTTATGATAAGGTCAGGGTCAGGCTGTCCCGATGTGTAAAGATGAGAAGAGATAAGGCTTTCATCAATATCATCGATACTGATTTTTCCACTCTGTATCTCACGGACTATGTCCTTTACACCGTGGACTATTTCGTCTCTCGAGCCGTAATTGACAGCGATGTTAATATTAATTCTCGTCTTATCGGCGCTTCTTTTTTCCACATCGTCCATACGGTTTACGATGTCCTTAGGCATACCCTCTCTGGCACCGAGAAAACGGATGCGGTAGCCTGCCTCTTCGTTTTCGAGAACTCTTTCCTGCATACGGTCTAAATAACCTCTGAAAAGATTCATTATAGCCGTAACCTCTAATTTAGACCTTTTCCAGTTTTCGGTGGAAAAAGCATAAAAGGTCACATATTTAATGCCAATTTTCGCACAGTATTCGCAGATTTCCTCGAAGACCTTAGCACCGACCTTATGGCCTTCAGTACGCTTCAGACCTCTGTTTTTAGCCCATCTGCCGTTACCGTCCATAATAATGGCTATATGCTCGGGGAGAACTTCAAATTTCTTTTCCATAAATACAGACTCCTGTTTTTTATTGCCGTTTATAAAAGACATTCAGTGGCTGTCCCATAGAAACAGCCACCTGAAATTAAAGCTATACTCAGATTTCCATAATTTCTTTCTGCTTTGCGGCAGAGATTTCATCGATTTCCTTAATGATGTTATCGGTGATTTTCTGGATTTCCTTTTCGCCGTCCTTAAGATCGTCCTCTGTGATTTCGGATGCCTTCTTCATAGCCTTGAGCTTTTCGAGACAGTCACGGCGTACAGAACGGGCTGCAACCTTTGAGTTTTCAGCCATTTTCTGGATATCCTTTACGATTTCCTTACGTCTGTCCTCTGTGAGAGGAGGGAAGGTAAGACGGATAACGGAGCCGTCATTCTGAGGATTGATACCGATGTCTGAGGTCTGGATAGCCTTTTCGATACCTTTAAGAACACTCTTGTCCCAGGGCTGAATGGTAAGAACTCTCGCCTCAGTGGCAGAAACGGATGCGAGCTGATTAATGGGAGTGGGTGTGCCGTAATAATCTACGGTAACCTTGTCGAGAATCTGGGGATTAGCTCTGCCGGCTCTGATTGCGCCGTATTCGGAGATAAGTGCGTTAACGGTTTTACCCATTTTAGTTTTAGCGGTTTCAAATACAGTTTTCATAATTATTTCCTCTCTTATGTAAAGAATTTATTTTTATATCTGTAAGGAAATTATTCCTTAACTACAGTACCGATATTTTCACCCTCGACAGCTCTTACGATGTTATCGTAATCGTTGAGGTTGAAAACTAAAATGTCGATGTTATTGTCTCTGCAAAGGGAAGCGGCTGTGGCGTCCATAACCTTAAGACCTTTGGAAAGAACCTCTGAATGTGTAAGGGTGTCGAACTTCACGGCATCATCGAACTTGTTCGGATCCTTGTCATAAACACCGTCAACATTTGTTGCCTTGAAGATAATCTCCGCACCGATTTCAGCTGCACGCAGAGCTGCTGTGGTGTCCGTGGAGAAGAAGGGACAGCCGATACCTGCACCGAAGATAACCACCTCACCCTTTTCCAGATGCTCTACAGCACCTCTTTTGGTGTAAGGGTCAGCTACGAGGGGCATAGAAATAGCAGTCTGTACATAAGCCTTGACGCCCATCTGCTCGAGAGTGTCGCAGAGTGCTAGTGCATTGATACAGGTGGCGAGCATACCCATGTGGTCAGCTCTGGTTCTGTCCATTTCGCCGCTGCTTCTGCCTCTCCAGAAATTTCCTCCGCCTACTACGAGACCAATCTGTGTGCCGAGCTCTGTGCATTTTTTGATTCTCTGACAGACATCGTTTACAATATCAAAATTAATACCCTTGCCCTCTTCACCGGCTAAAACCTCACCGCTGAGCTTAAGGAGTATTCTTTTATACTTACTTGCCATAATGAATGTACCTCCATTGTTTTCTCTTGTTTTATATTTTACTAAATATAAGGTAAAGTGTAAAGAGTTTTTAGGTTTTTTCTCAGATAATTTTTATATTTTCATAAGTTTCTGATGCACTTTCGGCATAAAAACCTTCCATTTCCAAGTTTTCCACCTTTTCGCAGTAAAGACCGTGAGCATAATGGTCACAGATATTATCGAAGGCCGCCCTGGTTTTACGGATAGAAACATCCTTGGCATTCTTGATGAAAATGCAGGAGTTCTTGCTTTCGGTAATGCCGTAGTCGATGGCGGGACGAAGGTCATAAATACCGCAGTCCCATTTAGAGGTTTTGTCTAAAGTCACCTTCACATTTTCGAAGGTAACATCCTCGATGGGATTATCCTCGGTGCCATGCACAAGAATACCGTTTTCGCCCTTACAGGTGATATTACTGAAGCGGACATTCTTAATGTGACCGCAGACAGTATTTTCGTCTCTTCTGAAGGCAGTAACAGCTATAGGCTCTGCACTGCCCCACCAGTCGGGACAGAATCGGCGGGTTTCGATGATGATGTTAGAAAAGCTTACATTTTCGACGTTACCGCCGTCTCTTATCTGAATAGAAATACCTCTGTTTGATTTAGAGATAACACAGTTATCCACGATGACGTTTCTGAAATCGCCTACACCCTCTGTGCCTATCTTGAGTGCGGCAGAGGTAGAGGTAAGGGTACAGCCTGTGATAACGATGTTTTCACAGGGTCCGTATTCACTGTTACCCTTGGAAGCCTTAAGGCAGATACAGTCGTCGGCACAGACCACGTGACAGCCTACTATTCTCACATTAGAGCAGTGGTCGGGGTCGATACCGTCGCTGTTTGCCACATCGATGGGATTAAGAATACGGATGTTAGAAATAAGAACATCATCACAGCCTGCGGGATGAAGTGTCCAAAAGGGAGCATCCTTCACAGTAACATCCTTGACAGTAATGTGGTGGCTGTTTTCGATGTAGATAACAGTGGGTCTCGGATAGAAATTACCTGTTACATAATACTGACTCTTTCTTTCCACGAAGGCATAACAGTTGCCGTCGATTACACCCTCACCGCTGATAGTGGCATTATCTGCACCGTAGCCGTAAATGAAGGCAAATGAAGGTTTACCTGTCACAGGATTTCCCACAAGAGCAGTCTTAGGGTCATTAATGGTTTCACAGGGTCTGATATAGGAATTTATGTCTGCACTCGCCTTAAGATGAGCGCCCTTCTGCAGATAAAGCTCCACATTCTTTTTTATCTGAACGGAGTGGCTGTAATATTCACCCGCACCGAGAACGACAGTACCGCCGCCTTCGGCTGTGCAGGTGTCGATAGCCTTCTGTATGGCGTCGCCGTCGTCGTGCTTTCCGTCACAGACAGCACCGAAATCTTTTACATTGTAAATTCTCATATTAAAATTCACCTTACACTTTCTGCAGTTTTGCAAAGTTAGCCATAAGCTTCTTCGTGCTTCCGCCTTCAAAGGCGATTTCAAGCATAAAATCGTTTGCCATAGGCTTCGAAGAGAGAATAACACCCTTACCGAACACCTTGTGCATTACTGTGTCGCCCACAGCATAGGTTTCAGTAGAAACGGGAGCGGCTTTTTTCGCAGGCTGCACTCTGTTTCGGGAAAGATAACCGTTTCCTGAAAAATTGCTTCTGTCTTCTCTTTCGTAGTCCCCTCTCGCAAGTGACTCGAAGGACATCTGTGAAGTGGGTCTTCTGCCCGTTCTTTCAGTGAGCGCATCGGGAATTTCAATAACGAAGCGTGAGGGAAGGTTTCTCTGAGTAGTACCGAAAAGCATACGGGAATTGGCGTGGGAGATAAAGAGCTTTCTTTTGGCTCTGGTGATACCTACGTAGGCGAGTCGTCTCTCCTCCTCTACATCGTCGGGATTGAACATACTCTGCACACCCGGGAAGATGCTTTCCTCCATACCGGGGAGAAATACTACAGGGAACTCGAGTCCCTTTGAGGAGTGAATGGTCATAAGAACCACGGCATCCTGCTGGGCGTTATAGTTATCGATGTCGGTCATAAGTGCGACTTCCTCAAGGAAGCCTGAAAGAGTTACCTCTTCGTTTTCCGACTGATAGTTTTTAAGGTTGGTTACAAGCTCGTAGATGTTTTCTACTCTTTCCGAGCCTTTTTCCTTATCGAGGCGAAGATGCGCCATATATTCTGTCTTACGGATAATCTCCTCGAAAAGCTCATCGAGAGGCACTTTATCCACATTAGCTCTTACGGAGTCGATGGTAGAGGTGAATTCCATCAACTTTTTGGCGCTTCGCTTAAGGCTTTCGTACTCATCAGCGTGGGAGAAAACCTCGAAAAGACTGATACCGAGCCCTGAAGCTATCTCACTTGCTTTATTTACCGTAGTATCGCCGATACCTCTTTTCGGTACATTTACGATACGGCGGAGCTTGACATTATCGTTAGGATTATTAAGAATGGTAAGATAAGCGATGGCATCCCTGATTTCCGCTCTTTCATAGAAACGGTGACCGCCGATAATGCGGTAAGGAATACCCGCTCTGACAAGCACATTTTCGATGGTGTTTGACTGAGCGTTCATTCTGTAAAGAACAGCATGGTCACTGAAGGTGAATTTACCTGAGCTGACATTTTCTTCGATGGTTTCCGTGATGAATTTAGCTTCATCCGTTTCATCGTAGGCAGTATTGATAACCACCTTGTCACCGCCACCGTTAGCTGTCCACAGGCTTTTTCCTTTTCTCTTTTTATTGTTTGAGATGACCTCATTGGCTACATCGAGAATAGTCTGTGTAGAACGGTAATTCTGCTCGAGACGGATGATGCTGGACTCAGCATAACGGTGCTCGAAGCTCATAATGTTTTCGATGGTAGCACCTCTGAAACGGTAAATACTCTGGTCGTCGTCACCTACTACACAGATGTTTCTGTGTCCGCCCGCCAGAAGCTCTGTCAGCTTATACTGAGCGTGGTTGGTGTCCTGATACTCATCGACCATAATATAGCGGAACTTTTTCTGATAATATTCTCTTACATCGTCATACTCCTCCAGGAGCTTTACGGTATTTACGATAATATCGTCGAAGTCCATGGCATCGGCATTTTTCAGTTCCTTCTGATACATCTTGTAAACCTTGCCTATCTGGGCCTTACGGGCATCCTTACCTGCAGAAGCGATGTAATCGTCGGGAGAGACAAGACTGTCCTTTGCGTGGCTAATTTCATTAAGTATGGTTTTATGAGGAAGGTTTGCATCACTGATACCGAGCTGTCTCTGACATTCTTTGATAAGACGCTTCGTGTCATCGGTGTCATAGATTGTAAAGCTTTTCGTGTAGCCTAAAACCTGACCGTCACGGCGAAGTATTCTAACACAGCTGGAGTGGAAGGTGGAAGCCCATATTTCCTTGGCTTCTTCGCCGAGCATTTTCTCAAGTCTTTCCTTGAGCTCATTAGCCGCCTTATTGGTGAAGGTGATGGCCAGTATCTGCCAGGGTCTGGCAGGCTCGACGGAAAGAAGGTCCTCGATGTCGAAAAGTGCATCCTCTTCACCGTCAAGATAAGCCCTCATAAGACGCATATCCCTTTCGCTGGGCTCGAAGGCTACTTCCTTACTCTTATAGGCATTACCGTACTTTACGATGTTAGCGATACGGTTAACGATAACGGTGGTCTTTCCGCTTCCCGCACCTGCTAAAATAAGCACAGGGCCCTTCACCTGAAAGATAGCCTCCTGCTGCTTATCGTTCATATATTTAAAATCTTTTTCTATTATCTTTTTTCTTAATTCTAAAAATTCTTTTGACGCCATATTTTACCTCTTAAATTATTAAACATATCATCTAATTTTACATTAAAACCGAGAAAAAAACAACCGATTTGAGTAAAATATTTGACTTAAAATAAAAAGAGGAGTACAATGGTGAAAAATGTAAAAAAAGGAATGATTATCTTGTCAATAGAAAAAGGAAGAGAGCACTTAAGAAAATACGGAGCAGAAGACAGAGTTATGGAATTCGAGGTTTCGAGCGCCACGGTAGAACTCGCCGCCAAGGCAGTAGGTACCGAGGGTAAAAGAATCGCTAAAACACTCTCCTTCCTTCTCAGTGACGGTGCAATTTTAGTAGTAGCCGCAGGTGACGCTAAAATAGACAATAAAAAATTCAAGCAGACCTTCTCTCAGAAGGCAAAAATGCTCACCTTCGAGCAGGTGGAGGAAATGATAGGCCACAGTGTAGGCGGTGTCTGTCCCTTCGGAATCAATGAAGGTGTCAGAGTTTATCTTGACGAAAGTCTGAAGCGCTTCGAAACAGTTTTCCCTGCCGTGGGGAGCAGTAACAGTGCCATCGAGCTGAACATGGAAGAGCTGGAAAAATTCAGCGAATGCGACGGCTGGGTAGATGTATGCAAGCTGCCCGAGGAATAAGAATACCAGATGCAAAAACCACCGGGTTACGTGAAATACCCGGTGGTTTCGTTATGTAAAGTGAAAATGTTTATCTGTAATCTGCCAGTAATTTCTCAAATGCCGCTGAAATAGTAGAAGCAGTCTTCGGACCGGCAGAAATGGTTTCGTGTGAATGAGTGCCGTCCGTCAGCGAGAAAAGGTAATCGTTATCGGGAACGATGTAACCTACAGCGTCGTTACACAGACCAAAGGTAAGAACACTGTCACTCTCATCAAAATGTGTTTTCAGAGCCGCATAGGGATATTCAGTGCCGTTATATGCTTTATCGGCACCGAGGAAGCCTCCGTAAACGATTTCGGGGAAAGCTTCACCCGGCATCATCAGTATCTTTACACTGTCACCGATTTCAGCATAGCCTATTTCCGTGGTAAGCTTTACCTTTCCGTTTTCAGAATAGCCCTTTACATTACACAGACCTGTTCTTTCCACGAGTCTGAAAATAAAGTTATCAATATCGAGCTCTACCTGTGCATGCGCAACATTAAGCACAGCAGGAACCTCCTGAGCCGTTTCTGCCAGCTCTGCCAGAAGCTCTGCCATCTTCGCACTGTAATCAACCATACGGTCAAAGCCGTTCTTATTAGAATCAATACCGTTCGACGAACCTCTGTTACAGTGGATAGCTCCGCCGATAGCACCCTGAATGAAAATAAAATCAGCATCACTGTTTTCATTGACATTCTTTTCCACGTAGTACGGGAAGTCTGCGGAAAGCTCCGTGATATTCCATTCGATGTTTACGGGGTGTGCTCCGAAGTTGGCTATGTAAACCTCTCTCTTTGATGTATCATCAGGCACGAAACGAAAAAGATGAATCTTTTCATCATAAGACTTTCCTGCTCTGCCGTCGGTAAAGAACTGAGGACAGTGCTTTTCACCGTAATAAAGCTCTCCTTCACTACGTGTTTCATATGCTGTTCTGATGGCATCGGCTGTTTTCTCGATAAGAGCATCCATATATTCCTGATTTCTGCCCGTTTCGGGAATGGTACCCCAGATACCTTGAGTATCAACTGCACTGTGAGTATGGGTAACACCCACATTTATACTTACAAGACCTGTGATATCGGAGAGCTTTTCTCTTATAAGCTTGACATCCTCGTTCATCAGACCGACAGCGTCAATCCATGCAAAGGCAACAGCACCTCTGCCGGAATTATCGTCCAGTACCGCTGCTCTTACCCAGAGCTCATCGATAATTCCTGTAGCCTCCTGGGCAGGGAAACGGAGATAACCGCCGAGGAAATATCTCACCTCATCGATATTATCGGGAGTAAGCTCGTTCCTGGCATAGCCTACACTCCATTTATCAGAAACAGGTTCATCAATAAAGGTTTCGTATCCCGGCATAAAATTATCAAGGATTTTCTCTGTATCCTTGCTGTCAAAGCCGAGACCTGTTCCACTCTGAAACGCACCTGTGAGAATCAGTGTAATACCCGAAATAAGTGCCGTCATGCTGTAGATTATTCTGGTAATCATATTCATAAAATATTCCTCCGTCTGTTTTCTTATTTCCTTTTCTCCATTATATATCAATCCTTCATATAACGCAAGACATTATATGTTTATCAATCTGAAAGGCCTTCCAAAAAGTCCTTAGCCAGTACATAAGCCTGTTTTCCGTCCTGTGATATATAGGAGGAGTGATTTGCCCCCTTAATGACAGCCACCTTACTGTAAGGCAAGGTGCTTTCATAAAGGAATGCTGTATCGCTCAGCCACATTATGTCATTCTCCCCCGCTACTATGTAGGTAGGACAGGTTATCTGTGACAGAAGCTCCTCGTTTATCTGCGGAAGCGTGAGCATCATATCGTTGAGCTCTGGGTAAGAGCAGCGGTACTGG
>JAZTZH010000002.1:0-8077 GCA_045637365.1 Acutalibacteraceae bacterium | reverse complement strand
CAAGTTACACAAACATAAACTTTACTGTAGAACGGCAGTTCACTGTCTGCACACCTGCCACGGTGTGCACCTCAAGGGAAAGTAATTGTTTTAGAACTGTAACAGAAAAGAACACTCTTACTGTTTCCATATACTTAACTGTAGGCACACTCTTTTCCCGCTTAAAAAAGAGGGGTTTTGCTTACTTTGCCGCCTCCGGAGCAAAGTAAGAGCCCCCGCGGCTCGAGCGATGACGACTAACTGCTTCATTGAAACGAAAATCATAAAAATACACATTCCTGTTTCACATCCCAGTTCATCCCGCACTTGCAGGCGCTTCGGTGACGATGCGGCTCGAGCGATGACGACTTAATGTTTCCTTGAAACGAAAATTATAAACATCCACCTTGTTGTTAACTCAAATTAAAAATCAACAAACCCGTTGTATCAGCCTTAAGCTTTTACAACGGGTTGTAACTTTATTTCTTTTCTGCAGTACCAAACTCTCTTCTTCCCTCTTCAGTATCTCTGTAATACTGAGTCTTATGGTTGGGATGCTTGGTGCTGTTCCAGAGCTCCTCTGCTCTCGGTGCCCATTCTTCGGCGAACTTGTCGCACTTACTGCAGAGCATTTCTGCTGTTTCTTCACCGAGGAAGTTAGTGGATTTCGCACCTGTTCTCTTTATGATGTCACGGAGACACTGGGGATTTTCCAGCATAGGACAGGGGCGGAGATGGTTATCGTTAAAGGGCTGATCGTGTCTGAAAGCCATAAAGAGAGGATTCTGCAGACCTTCGAGAATGGTGTGTGTTCTGATGTTTGAATCGGAGAAGTGAATGAAAACACAGGGCTCCATATCACCGGCTGAATTAATATGGAAATAGTTTCTTCCGCCTGCGATACATCCTCCTACGTATTCACCGTCACTCTGGAAATCCATAAAGAACATAGGCTTGCCTGTCTTTGAATTTCTGACTCTGCGAAGCCATTTATACATAAATTCTCTCTGATCGGGTGTGGGAATGAGATCGGGAGATGCGCCGTGACCTACGGGCATAAAGTTGAAGTAAAGACCGAACTTTACACCGAGCTCAACCATCTTGTCGAGGAATTCATCGCTCGTTACCTGGTCGATGTTATTTCTCGTGTAGCAGACACTCATACCGAAAAGGCAACCTTTTTTCTTAAGAAGCTTCATGGCAGAGATAACCTTCTGATAGTTACCCTCACCTCTTCTGGCGTCGGTAGTCTCCTCCGTACCCTCGATGGAAAGAGCAAGAGCAAGATTACCGACTCTCTTCATTTCATCACAGAACTTTTCATCTACGAGATGACCGTTAGTGTAAGAAAGGAAACCGCAGTCGGGATTAGCCTCACAGAGCTTTATGAGATCATCCTTTCTGATGAGCGGCTCACCGCCGGTAAACATATAAAAATGTGTGCCGAGAGCCTTTGCCTGACTTACGATGGAAGCCATTTCCTCGTAGGTAAGATTATGCTTGTGTCCGTATTCTGCAGCCCAGCAGCCTTCACATTTACAGTTACAGGCTGAGGTGGGGTCAATAAGAATCTGGAAAGGAATGTTACATTTGTACTTTTCACGGTTTTTTCTTACAGCCTTTGTACCCTTGACACCTGCACCGAGACCCATAGCAAGGAGCATCTTTTTAATAACATCCCTGTCAATATCACGGAGAATGTTCATAGCCATTTCGTAGTAAACATTATCACCGTCGCTTATACCCTTACGGAAAGCATCGATGTAGTGCTTAGGGAATGTGCCGCCAAGAAGTTTTTCACCGATGTCCACAAGCTTAAGCAGGTTGCTCTGAGGGTCCTTATCCACATACTTTAAAAGTCGGTCAAGGACAACACCTGCGGCGGCTCTTTCTATTTTATCTGCTGCTGTCATAAGTATACCTCACAAAAAAATTCCTTAATCTTCAAAATTATAACACAAGGAAAAATAAAAGTCCATAGAAAAAGTCAAAAGATTAGTCAATAATTTATTATTCCACGAAAATGGGTTCTTCAATCACGGCAGTAGTTCCGCTTTCAAAAACAGTTAAATCCGCCTCTGCTGTATAATTCATATTGTCTGTATTTTTCGGCGCCAAAATATAAATCATACCGACTATAGCAAACAGTAGCACAATCGCAGAAAAAACAGATAATATTTTCCCGAAAAGGGACTTCTCAGAAAAAGATTTCGAAAGCTCCCTTTCATTGTATCTTATCACGTCTTTATTAAATCTGCTCATACTTTTCTCCTTTATCTTAACATATTTTATAATATTTCTGAGAGGAAATCAAACCTATCCCTTGTACATAATAATATCATAAAAGAAATGAATAGTACAGAACAAAAAATGCAAAAAAGAGCATTACAGACATACAAAAACTGCAAATTTTACCCGGCAGATAAAAACATAATATAATAATATAAAAAAACACTTGATTTTCCCATCACTTTATATTATAATATTAAGGCTATCAAAGGAAGGGGTATTCCCCCGAATAAAACAAAGATACTTTATTTTGGTCATGCAGCAGTGGGTTCTGTGCGACAGTACACTGTGAACCATGTCAGGCGGGGAACCGAGCAGCATTAAGCAATTCGTCTGTGCGACACAGGCCAGCCTGCTGCTGTATGACCAAGGCAAAGTATCTTTTATTTTAAAGGAGGCGAAAGCATGTATCAGGTATTATACAGAAAATACAGACCTAAGGTATTTTCCGATGTAGTGGGTCAGGAGCATATTACCACCACTCTCGCTAAGGAAATCGAAACAGGAAAGCTTTCTCACGCCTACCTTTTCACAGGCTCGAGAGGTACAGGTAAAACCACCTGTGCTAAAATTCTTTCCAAGGCTGTCAACTGTCTTCATCCCGTAAACGGTAATCCCTGTAACGAATGCGAGGTCTGTCAGGGTATCGAATCAGGTGCCATCCTCGACATCGCCGAAATCGACGCAGCAAGTAACAACGGTGTAGATAATATCCGTGACATCCGTGAAGAAATCAACTTCACCCCCGCTTCCTGTAAGTACCGTGTGTACATCATCGACGAGGTGCATATGCTCTCCATCGGTGCCTTCAACGCTCTTCTGAAAACTCTCGAAGAGCCTCCCGCACACGTTAAGTTTATTCTTGCCACCACAGAGGTCCACAAGCTTCCCGTAACCATTCTTTCCCGCTGTCAGCGTTTTGACTTCCGACGTGTTACGCCCGAGGCTATGGCTGAAAGAATGAACTACATTGCCTCACAGGAAGGCTTCACCGTAACCGAAGAAGCTCTCTCCCTTATCGCAAGAATAGCCGACGGCGGTATGCGTGATGCACTGTCACTTCTCGATCAGTGTACAGGTCACGGCGACACCATTGACGCTGACCTTGTCTGCTCAGTAGCAGGTATGACGGGAAAGGACCATCTTTTCTCTCTCGCATCTACCGTAAATGAAAAAGACTCTGCAAGGGCCCTCGAGCTTATCAGCGACCTTCACGGTAAAAGCTGTGATATGGAAAGGCTTTGCTCGGATATGATAAATCACTTCCGCAACCTTATGATAGTAAAAACCGTCAGAAGTGCCGAAAGCCTTCTCGTATGCACCGCTGACGAATTACAGCAGTATAAGCAGCAGAGCGGAAAATTCACTCTCGAAAATATCCTTTACTGCATTTCACTTCTGCAGGATGCTATGGCAAACATAAAAAGAGGCGTGAACAGAAGAACGGAAATGGAAATGACCTTCATCAAGCTTTCCACACCTTCTCTCACCGCCGACAGTGAAAACCTTTTAAGAAGAATTGCGGAGCTGGAAAATAAAATGAGAGGCGGTACCTTTGTTTCATCATCTGTCCCTGCCTCCGCACCGACAGAAACCAAGGAAACGCCCAAAGAAACCGCACCTCTCTCAAAGCCCACTGTGGCAGTTGCGGCATCTGCTCCGACAGAATCCGTACAGACTCCTCTCCCGCAGGATGACATCCCCTATCCCGAGAACGAAGCCTCTCCCTTAGAGGAAGAGCTTCCCTGGGCAGAGGTTATGCAGGAGCTTACCAAGCTAAATATGCCCTTATGGGGTATACTCAACTCTTCTTCGGCAGTTATTCAGGGTGATTTCGTTCTCATCAAGAGCGACAATCCCACCCTCAAGGACTTCATAAAGACAGGTACAAATGCAAGAGATATAAAAACTGCCATAAAAAATGTTATGGGCAGAGCCTACCGTCTCGGTCTGTATAATGCTTCGGCACAGCTAAGCACTGCACCTGTACAGCCGAAAAAAGACCCGCTCGAAAACCTTATCGGTAAAGCAAGAGATATGGGCATAAATGTTGACGTAAATAAATGATTATTATATAATCAAAAAGATAAAACTTAATTAAAGGAGACTTAAACTATGAAAGCAAGAATTCCCGGCGGCATGGGTGGCGGCCAGATGAATATGATGAAAAAAATCCAGGAAATGCAGGCTCAGCTTGAGCAGAAGCAGGCAGAAATCGAAGCAAGCGAATTCACCGCTTCCGCAGGCGGCGGAGCAGTAGAAGTAACAGTTTCAGGCGCTCACGAAGTAAAGGACATCAAGCTTCAGCCCGATGTAGTAGACCCCGATGACATCGAAATGCTCTCCGACCTTATTATCGCTGCTACTAACGAGGCAATGAGAAAGGCTGACGACGCTATGGAGCAGGCTATGAATGCCGCTAAAGGCGGTCTCAACCTCCCCTTCTGATGGCAGGCTATAATGTAGCCTCACTTTCGAGGCTTATTGAACAGTTCGAGCGTATGCCGGGAATCGGACATAAGACTGCTCAGAGAATGGCATTTTATGTTCTTGGTCTGAAAAAAGAGGAAGCACAGGCTTTTTCCGATGCTATCCTCAACGCTCACGAAAAAATCAAAAAATGTACACGTTGCTGTAATCTTGCCGAAGATGAGCTGTGTCCCATCTGCAAAAGCGGAAACAGAGATGAAAGTCTCGTCTGCGTGGTCGAGGACCCGAGAGATGTTATGGCTTTCGAGCGCACTCACGAATACGAAGGTACATATCACGTTCTCCACGGAGTTATCTCCCCCATGAACGGCATCGGCCCCGAGGATATTACCGTAAAGGAACTTATCGCACGATTTTCCGACGGCAAAATCAAGGAAGTCATTATGGCGACCAACCCCACCGTTGAAGGCGAAGCGACTGCGATGTACATTTCCCGTCTGCTGAAGCCCCTGGGTGTTACCGTGTCAAGACTGGCTTACGGCGTTCCCGTAGGTGCAGACCTTGAATATGCCGACGAGGTCACGCTCACCAGAGCGCTTGAAGGCAGAAGAAGCCTGTAAAAATTCGGAATTCGAAATTCGGAATGCGCAATCGCGGGAATGCTTCTTCTAAAAACGAACTCGCAGTCCGCAAAGCTTACTATGAGAAGCTTGAAGTTGGCAAAGGAGTACAATCATATGAAAAAATTAAGGATAGTGTCTCTTATTGTTCTTTTAATAACAACAGCAATCAGTTTAGATTTGCTATTCAACTTTCTTGGAAACTTAGTTCCCGAAATGAACGATGGACTTGGTATGCACAGCGTTATTGTTTGGGGAAATCTCTATTTTGGCGACAGTCTGTGGAGCCTCGAAAGATTTTATAATGCTTTTGTTACAAGTTCTTTGGTGACTCTTGCCGTATTCGTCGAGAATATTGTTTTAGCAATAATCGGTATCGCAAAGAAATATACAAATTAAAAATTATCCATAAAATAGAAATTATTTGGCGGGACTAATCTCGCCTCCATACACACGGTCGGGTGCGAATGCGAATTTCGCATTCCGCATTCCGAATTAATTAAGAAAGGTGGTGCCTTGTATGGCAGTATCACAGCCTGATGAAAGACAAGTAGTTGCCCAGAATAAAAAAGCAAGGCACGACTATTTCGTTCTCGAAACCTATGAGGCAGGTATCGAGCTTTTCGGCACAGAAGTAAAATCTATCCGTAAGGGTAAAATCAACCTCAAAGACTCCTGGTGCAGTATCGATGCAGGTGAAATCTTCGTAAACGGTATGCACATCAGCCACTATGAGCAAGGTAATATCTTTAACCGTGACCCTATGCGTGTGAAACGTCTTCTGATGCATAAAAAAGAAATCAACCGCCTTTTAGGTGTCACCAAACAGCAGGGTCTTACCCTTATTCCTCTTTCCGTATACTTCCTCAAGGGCAGAGCGAAGCTTGAAATCGGCCTTTGTAAAGGTAAAAAGAACTACGATAAACGTGAAACCTTAGCCAAACGTGATGCTCAGAGAGATATGGAAAGAGCCGCAAAAAACAGGTAAAAATTACATTTGATTTCATAAAGTCAAAGTGATATAATAAAAAAGCAAAAAGCTTTAAAATCTATACGGGGATGAAAGGATTTCGACGGGGGTTTTGAAGCACGATAAGCGGGTAGCGCTGTGGCAATCGCTTTAAAAGGTCACACATTTAAAAATAACTGACAACAATACAGTTTTAAAGGCTGCTTAAGCGGCCCGTCTTGGTTAAGAGTACTGCGGCTTAACTAAAGGCGTCGCTCAGCAGTGGACGGGCATGGCAGGGCATCCTCGTATGCCGCCACGCATCAGAGGATACTGAGGTTTTAAGCCTGTCATTCGGCGTGAAACCGAGGGAATGTTAAAAGACTGACTGCACCCGGAGAAAGTTGTGTGAATGGATTTTCGGACGCGGTTTCGATTACCGCCATCTCCACCAAACGAAAGTCAGACGAACACCTACTACTTCTTCACAGGAGGATTTGCCGTGAGAGTGGAAATCTGACAGAAAGAGAAAGAACCAAGGTTAGAAATAGCCTTGGTTTTTTTGTTAAGTTGAAAAATATTTTGAGCGAGAAACCAATAACATCCGCTTATACGGGCAGCGAAAAATTTTTTCACCGGTGGTTTTGAAAGCTATTTAATAAAACAGTTGCTGTCATAAACATAGTGCTAATTGGTAATAATAATTTTTCAAAGTCAAAATATTCAAGCGTTTGAGGACTTATCATTTTTAAGAATGTTAATGTTGCTAATAATGTTGACATCAATATTGTCAACATTGAAAAAATTCTTTTGGGACCAAAAGCACTATAAAATATATCAAAATCTTTATCAAAATTATCAGTCTCTTTTTCATATTTTTTGCTTGAATAGTTTTTTACCGAACCCTGTTTTAAATCTCCTGTCATAGAAATTTGTCCGGTATGTAATACTGTTATTTGAATTTCATCTTTTGGATTCAAAAAATCAAACGATACTTGTATGTGAGATTCATCAATATGTGTCAAGTGAACTCTGTTCTTAGCATTTGAAGAATTTATATTATATTTAGATACATCTTGTAACAAAAAATGATCACTAGTTTTTATGATGATTGGTTCTGCTGGAACAAAATCACTTGTTTCAATTATATCATTACCGATATTTTTAATTTTTATATTAGTGCTGTTTAGGGTTTTAATATCTTCGTTATTATATAAGATTTTTAAATTCTCATAGTTGCTTAAACTTTCAGAAATGAGTACTGTTGTTTCAGTATTATATACAAGTTTTTTGTTCTTTTTTCCCTTTAAGTAAAAGAAGAGCGAGCCTAAAAAGCCAAATAAAATACCTACTATGCCGATTATTACACCTAAGTCCAGTTTCACTAGATTATCCTCCCAATCTATTTAGTTATATTGAAATAAAAAATTACCAAACCTAAAATATATTCTCTTAATAAATAACATATGAAACAATAATAATCAAGAAGAGCTACAAAAACGCTTGATTTTTCGACAAAAACGCTTAATATGCGACTGAAAATAGTTCTTTTAACTTACAATGCTTAAAGCATTCAATTTTATTTACACCTGACAGCATTGTAAAATATTGACTTTTTATAATGTGAGTGCTATACTGATAAAAACATTTGAAAGGCAGGTGGACAAAATGATGAAAAGAATTTACTTAGTGAAGTCAGCTACCGTTTTGTCCGTTTGCAAATAATACTTCTTTTATACGGATTTATGCGTTTCTGATTTCACGGTCAGAGACGCATTTTTAATTTTATGAAAGAGGTTAAGTGATGAAC
>JAZTZH010000001.1:0-15025 GCA_045637365.1 Acutalibacteraceae bacterium | reverse complement strand
CTTGCAAGCTGCAGAAATTCTGGTGATCCAAAGACGGCGGAAATCTCTCTTCTTCTGCTTTCTGCCGATGTATGCATAGTTACCTGACTTCATAACAGCCTGCTTAGCTGTCTTGAAGAGGCTGTGCTTTGAGCCGTAGTAACCCTTAGCAAGCTTTAATACTTTATTTCTTCTCTTACGAGTCATCATTGCGCCTTTAATACGAGCCATGATTAAGTACCTCCGTTAGTTATAAAATTAAGTTGTTTTTGTGAATTATTTGTAAGGAATAAGACGCTTAATCTGCTTCTCGTTTGTCTTATCAGCTACAGTTGTCTGACGAAGACCTCTCTTACGCTTTGTGTTCTTCTTTGTAAGGATGTGTGATTTGTTTGCATGATAACGGATGGGCTTACCGTTTTTGGAAAGCTTAAAACGTTTCTTTGCACCGCTGTGTGTTTTAATTTTAGGCATTGTTAATTCCTCCTGTTATTACTTTTTTGGCTTGGGCGCCAGGAACATCATCATTGATTTACCTTCGAGCTTGGGAGCCTTTTCAAGATTACCGAACTCCTGACAAGCTTCTGCAAACTGCTGCATAGTGGTGATACCGTGTTCTGTGTGAGCCATTTCACGGCCTCTGAAACGGATAGACACCTTAACCTTGTTGCCGCTTGTAAGGAAACGTCTTGCATGGTTTACCTTGGTTTCGAAGTCATGCGTGTCAATGTTAAGCGAAAGTCTGATTTCTTTGATTTCAACTACATGTTGATTTTTCTTTGCTTCCTTTTCGCGCTTGGTCTGTTCGAAACGGTACTTTCCGTAGTCCATAATCTTACAAACCGGCGGAACTGCCTGAGGAGCAATCTTAACGAGGTCAAGATTTTTTTCTTCGGCAATTTTTAAAGCTTCTTCTGCTGACATAATGCCGAGAACTTCACCGTCACCGAGGATGACACGGAGTTCTTTGTCATTAATCTCTTCATTGATTTGCATTTCTTTGATAGCGATGTTCATGCACCTCCAAAAATATTTATCGGTTTTCCCGAATAAAATCAAAGCGTGAACAGCAAGCCGTTCACGCACCAATACACTACATAAAATATAGCTTATTGACCAAGCGGAAACAAAATTCCGAAGGTGAGAACGCACTGCTCTGCTTTGTTGTGCAGATATATTATCACATAGCACGCTCTTTGTCAATAGTTTTTTTGAATTTTTTATCAGAAATCTATACCCTTTTTTTCGAGATATTCTTCAAGGCAAAGACCGCTGTTTTTTATATCTTCAGCATATTCCACTCCTACATATCTCCAATGCCACGGCTCGTCAACAATACCGGTTATATCCATCTTATCTTCCGTATATCTTAATATAAAGCCGTATTTATGAGCGTTTTCTGTAAGCCACTTATATTCTTCCGTAAAAGCGAAGCTGTCTTTAGTATTGCATATATCCATAGCAAGACCGAGATTATGCTCACTCGTACCGGGAGGAAGAATAACCGTAGCCGCCTTCTTTGCCGCTTCCTTACGGGACAGACCGTAATCAGACATAAAGGTTTCCGTTAAATTTTTATAATTTCTTTCCTGTCTTTCATAGGAACGATAACCGGAATAGGGAGTGAGAATTATCCCCTCTTTTCTGGCGTCGTTATACATCTGCTCATAAAAAGGCACTACCCTTTCATCCATATAGTATCCCGTAGAAAGAATTTCAGCCAACACCGGCTTATAACCGGCCGGCATCTCTCTGCCCATATTGACCACTACCAGATTCCAGTTTTCCTGCTCGGGGTCAACAATAATCCTGCCTGTATCTTCATTGATTTTTTTCGGCACGGTAACAGCCTCTGTGGTTTCGACGACAGTCTGTGTTACTGTGGTCCCCTCTGTGAAAGCTTCACCGCCGAAGGGATTTTTCACCTCGGTGTCCAGCGACATAATAACCGCCACCGAAAACACGACCGCAACAGCTGCAGTGACGCCAACAGTAAGCATCTTTCTTTTATTTTTCTTCATAACTGATTTACACTACCTGCTTTTTTCTTTGATTATACCATTTCTCACACCTTAAGTCAATCAATTAAATCTTAAGAAAAAATAACAGGTATCGCCTCAGCAATACCTGTTACAGTCAATTAATATTTTTCCTTAAGTCCCTGTTCGTCATAAACGAAAAGAGTCTGGAGAGCGATATCAAGACATTTTTCGATAGTCTTCATATTCATATTATCAGCCGTGTCACCTCTGGTGTGATAATATCTCGGAGGACCGGGATCCATAGAAGCAAGTGTAACTGCGGGAATACCGAGTTTCTGTACAGCAGCACCGTCAGATGCACCTACATAAACTGAGCTGTAGGGAAGGTCAACACCTGCAAGCTCACCGCCCTTTTTGACAAGAGAGCAAACTCTGGGGTCCATCTTTACAGTACCTGTCATATCACGTGCATAAATAGCCATACTTTCATAGTCTCTGAAAGTTTCAAGACCGATAAATACAGTAGGAAGAGCCTTGAGTTCGTCGAGATGACGCTTTGTATATGCTCTTGAGCCACGAAGACCTGACTCTTCAGAACCTGCTGCAAGAGCTACAACCTCTGTGTTCTCAAAGCGGATATTGTTGTCTTCGAGATATTTCATAATAGCAACAGAAGCCATTGTACCGGTAAGGTTGTCGTTTGCACCTTCAACGGTAATCTTGAAGTTCACGAAGAACATTACTAAAATACCGCCGGGAATACAGGCAATCTGTGCCCACTTGAGAATCTCAAGCAATTCAGGAGAGCCTACATTAGCTACGATAAGAATAGATGAAATAAGAAGATAGAACATACTTACCACACCGTAACCGCCGACTGCGAAAAGGAGAACCTTACCACCGAGACGTGTGTAAGTCCATTCGTGTGAAGAGTCCACATGACCTGAGAAGATAATTCTCTGCTTAGTTTCACCGCTGGCTTTTCTGATACCTGCGGTGTTGTGTGACATTTTCTTCGGGAAAAGGAAATCATAGAATTCCCAGTACATAAGAAATTCGCAGAACAGAAGAACAAGTGCGATTGCTGTAAGTACAATTGCAACTGCGGGAAGTCCGAGTAAAGAACAGATAACACCTATAATAACAAGTGCACCGTCGATTCTTACCCAGCTCATAAATGCTTCGGGAGCAAGCTTGAACTCTTCGATTTCTACCTCATCACAACAGGTTTTCATTTCTTCTGCTATGTACTTATGTGCTTCGTACTCGGCATCGCTACCGGCAAGTCTCGGTCCGATGTCTTTACAGATTTTTTTGATTGCTCTGACAGTGTAATTCGTATACATTCTTAATGAAGAAGCATAGTTCTGAACACTCTCTGCAGCTTTCATGTATTATTCCTCCTTGTCGACAGATTTCACTTTCTTGTCTGCGAAACTGCCAATAATTATTTTTAATAATACTAACACAAAACATTAAATTAGTCGAGTTTTTTTATGAATGTTCAATAAAAGTTCAAAAACGCTTACCTTCTATAAACAAACTGTTAATTATTTTATATCACCTTAAAACTCATAGTCCACGCTCGCTCTTTTTTCTTTAATCAGAGCGACATAAGAAGAGATTTTTACATGCTCGGGATGAACACGGTAACGTCCCACATCTTCGAGACTGTCGAAACTGCTGATAAGCACAGCGTCATACATTCCTTCTTTGGGATTTACATTAATCTGTACCTGCATTTCCCTTATAAAATCAATCTTTTCAGGTAACGCTTCAAGCATAGATTTGACCTTGATAACATTATCTTCTCGGGAAAGACCTTCCGCAAAATCTTTGAATTTCCACATTACAATATGCTTTATCATATTTCTGCACCTACCTTATCCATATCTGCGCCTTTGGTTTCTCTTACCTTAAGAATAAGCATAATCACGGAAATCACCACACAGGGAAGTGCGACGATGAGACAGGTAAGCCATACCTCCATAAAGAGCATACCGACAATGGTAAGAAGATAACCTACAGCAAGACCGATAATAAGAAGAAGCCCCTCAGCTCCCACCACAGATGCTCTGATATCAGTGGGAACCTTTTCGGTCATCATAATATTCATATAATCTCGGCCTATCCAGTAGCAGCCCTGATACAGACCGCAGAGTCCGCCGATAAGATACGGATTCCAGAGCTGATTTATGCCTACTGCAAAAAGAATAAATCCACCAACACAAAGCACACCTGCAATAGTTACTGTTTTCTTTCTGCCAATGAGGTCAGCTACAAAACCTGAACAAAGAGTGAGTAAAGCATATACTACAGGAAGAACAAACAGAGATTTAGTGATATCTTCAGTAGTCATACCTGCTATATGCATAGAAGACTCATAATAAAGTGCGATGGCAGGCATACCCGCATCAAAAATTATGTGAGAGATTATCAGATTTTTAGTATCCTTAGCTGAAAAGATATATTTTACAGCATTGAAAACACCTGACTGATTTCTCTGAGCCTTCTTTTCTTCCTTCATTCTCTGCTTTTCGGCCTGTCTTACCTCATAAGGCACAGAGAGATAAGCTGTTCTTTCCTTAAGAAATACCTTGGTATCTCTTGCGAAGATAACTATAAGAGCTGTAGCGATTACACCGCAAGCGGCAGGAAGCATAAAAATACTTCTCCATTTGGAAGGATCATTACCCATAAGAAAATTTCTCAGAACAGGAATACATACCACTCCGAAAATACCGAGACTTTTAAGAATACTGTAAATTCTCGCTCTGTGCTTCTCGGGTGACTCCTCAAGAATATAAATAATCTGTATATCGTGACTGTAAAAGAACCCGATGATACCGTATCCTAAAAGAAATACAAGATAATTCGGTGAGAAATATATTATGAAAAGACCTATACTCATACCAAAAGTAGAAAGTGCAAAAAGAGGTTTTCTTCCCCATTTATCAGCGAGAGCCTTATAAAACGGTGTGATTATACCGAAGGCATAGCTGATTATGCTGATTGAGGTGTGAAGAGATAACCCTTCCTCAAAGGTATAGGCTTTTCCCAGAAATCCGTTGTTCACGAAAAATTCCGTGACAAAGGATGACTGCACCGAAACTGACAGGTTACTCGTAACCTCATCTATGATGTTTACGAAGCCTACCAGAAAGAGCAACATTCCGAAATAGCCGACCCATGCACCCTTTGACTGTACACGTTCAAGTCTCTCAAGCTGCCGTTTTTCTCTGATTATTACATTACTGCTGTTTTTCATTTATATCCCCTCTCACTACCTTACGGTAATATTTTTTACTGCTGAATAAGGTCCGTAAACCTTTTTACCGTTCAGAGATTTGTAAGCTCTGACCTTGAAATAATATTTTTTACCCGATTTAAGATTTTCCACAGAGCCTACAGTGCTCTTTCCGCCACTGACGGTAACCCTTGCGGAAGATTTAAACTTCTTATTATCGGCATAAATTATGCGATATCCGTCAGCACCGCCTGTCTTTTTCCATCCGAGAGCAACCTCACCGCGGCTTTCAGACGTTATACTCTGAAGCTTAACCGCCGAAGGCTTGGTAATTGCAGTGATATCCTTATAAGTACCGGAATAGTAGGTCTTTTTACCGACAACAGTATATGCTTTTACTCTGAATTTGTATTTGGTTCCGGCCTTGCGTTTTTTGATGTTAATCGCCGTTCTCTTTGTATCTGCATATTTCTCGTACTTCTTTGTTTTAGAATTATAAACAAAGACTCTGTATCCGGTAGCACCGTTAACCTTTCCCCATGTGAGTTTTACAGAGTTCACATAGCTTTTAGCTGAAACAGACGAAGCAGCACCTGCTCTGATTTTAAAGGTAAAGCTTTTGCTTCCGCTGTATTTCCCTTTCATTACGACAGTAAGCTTATAATTACCTACTGCACTTCTCTTCTCCGGATAAGTTACCGTGTAATCCTTTCCGTTTTCGAGAACCTTTCCTTCGGATGTTTTTACTGTAACCTTAGGCGTTTTATTTTTTCCGTTGTAAACGTATTCCTTCTGTGAAATGGTTATACTTGAAATCTTAGGAATTTTTACACTCGAAACTGTTTTTTTGCACACTGTACAGGAGACTTCTTTTTTTCCGTCACGCTCTGTAGTTGCCGTAGTCAGCATAGTGGTGTCCGAATGCCCTGTGGCCTTGAGTGTAGACGAGCGGATAATATACTCCTTACACACTGAACAGTATGCACTTCCCGATTTACCTGCCTTGGTACAGGTAGGAGCTACAAACTTTTCGTATACGAGCTTATGACCGCCGTTACTCTGTATGTATTCCTGCTCCTTTACCGTTTCACGGCATACCGAACAGTAGTAGCCTTCACTGAGACCGCCCGAGGTACAGGTAGGTCCGACATACTTGTTTACATACATCAGATGCTCTCCTTCTTTCACAAGATAAGCATCAGTCAGCTTCTGTAAGCCTAACATATCAGCAGGCGAACGGAAAATATCCGTAAAATTCGTTTTCCGTGTTCCCGTGTAGTGCTTAAGTGCGAAAGCATCTATATCAAACTTACTGTTGAGAGCATAATTATTACAGAAGCTGTAATCGGTATACAGTGCAGAACGGTTGGTTATGGAGCTGTAAAGCATCTGAGCTGAAAGATAACCCGAAAGCGGGTTAGGATGCTTAATGTCAGCCTTTGATCCGTCAACTGCAAGACCGTTACCGGCAGAATAATTCACATTATCGATAATAAAACTGCAGAAATCATATTTTAATGTACCACCGGGAACTGCCGTCTTTCCGCTGTAAACATCATAAACAAGTCTTCCCCAGTCAACAATAGCCACATTTTCTTTTCTGAGCTCTTCTACACCTGTGAGTAAGCTTCCCATATTATTGTAATGCATCATAGGATTACACATATAGACAAACTTCGTGTCTTCGGGAAATAAAGCCATAATCTTTTTGCAGATGCCGAGAAGATCTTCGTTTTCTTTATTTGCCTCAGACATTACCACGTAGTCAACCTTACTGCGTTCTTCAGCCTTCATTTTTTTCAGATGTTTACTGTATATGTAATCGAGATCCTTGCCACTGTAGGTGGAGTCAATAACTCTTACATTTTCCCCGTTAGCCGAAGCAAGCTGATAAAAATATCCGTAGTCTTCCTTACCTGCATCACCGAAAATAACACAGTTGCCGTAGTAAAACATCGAATTACCTACCAGCATCACCGTTTTGCCTTCAAGCGAAACCACAAGCTCACTTCTGCATACAGGAATATCTGCATTTTCTGTCGATCTTTCGCCTTCTTCAGCAAGAGCAGTTTCTGAGAGGGTTGGTTCAACCGCTATTACCGTGCTTTCCGAATCAACAGCAAAAGCTTCTGAAGAGCAAAAAGACAAAAGAAACAAAACAACAGCCACAGACAATAAAAACAACTTTTTCATTTTTACCTCCGAATCATAGTTCCGAAACATAGAAAAAATTCTTTTATTTTTTCATTAAAGTATATTGTAACTAAAAATTATGATGAAAATATGAATAAACGAGAGTATATATCTTATTTTTAAAGCAGAGGCTGCACCTATACGGTACAGCCTCTTAAAACTATTAAATTCTCTCTACTTCCGATCGGATATCCGATTTACAGTCAGCAAATCTTTTTCCTCTGTTGACTGCATAAATGTTCTTTCACGTATGTTACTACTTAACAGTAATATTTTTCACTGCTGAATACGGACCGTAAACCTTTTTACCGTTCAGAGATTTGTAAGCTCTGACTTTGAAGTAATATTTTTTTCCTGATTTAAGCTTTTTAACAGAGCGTGCGGTACTCTCTCCGCTACCGACAGCAATCTTTACGGAAGATTTAAAACTCTTATTACCGGCATAGATTATGCTGTATCCGTCTGCACCGCCTGTCTTTTTCCATCTGACAGTAACCTCACCTCGATCTTTTGTTGCTATACTCTTAAGCTTAACCTCCGAAGGCTTGGTAATTGCAGTGATACTCTTATAAGAATCGGAATAGTAGGTCTTTCCACCGACAACGGTATATGCTTTAACCCGGAATTTATATTTGGTTCCGGATTTACGATTTTTGATATTAATGACTGTTCTCTTTGTGTCTGCGTATTTCTCATACTTCTTTGTTTCTGAATTATAAACATAGACTCTGTATCCGTTAGCTCCTTCTACCTTTTTCCAGGTGAGCTTTACGAAATTCACATAACTTTTCGCTGTAAGAGACGAGGAAACACCCGTCCTGATTTTAAAAGTAAGCTTTTTCTTTCCGCTGTAATTACCCTTAAACTCGACAGTAACCTTATAATCCCCTACAGAGCTTCTTTTCTCAGGGTAAGTAACCGTATAATGCTTACCTTCTTTCAGAGTCTTTCCTTCAGATGTTTTGACGGTTACCTTCGGTGTTTTGTCTTTTCCATCGTAAACGTACTCTTTCTGTGAAAGTTTTACACTGGAAATTTTAGAAATTTTATCACTTGAAAGTATTTGATTACACACGGTACAGGAAACTTCCTTTAAGCCGTCACGTTCTGTAGTTGCTGTAGTAAGCGTAGTAATGTCTGAATGTCCTGTAGCCTTCAGTGTAGCCGGATTGATGAGAAATTGACTGCATTCGGAGCAGTATGCGCTGCCTGTTTTACCATCCTTGGTACAGGTAGGCGCTACGGTGCTTACATAAACCGGCTTATGCCCGCCCTTATTCTCCATATATTCCTGCTCTTTTACAGTTTCACAGCATACTGAGCAGTAATAGCCTTCACTCAGGCCGGCTGAGGTGCAGGTAGGTTCCACAGACGGATTAACGTATACAGGATGCTTTCCTTCTTTAGCAAGATATGAATCAATCAACCTCTGTAAACCGAACATATCAGCAGGTGAACGCATAATATCCGTGAAATTCGTCTTTTTGGTTCCTGTGTAATATTTTTCAGCAAAAGCATCGATATCGAATTTTTTATCGAGGGAGGAATCATCCGTAAAGCTGTAATCTGTGTAAAGAGCAGAACGGTTAGTTATAGCTGTATAGAGCATCTGTGCCTCAATATAACCTGAAAGCGGGTTGGGATGCTTGATATCTGCTTTGCCACCACTGACAGTAAGTCCTTTATCGTTCGAATAATCAACATTGTCAATAATGAAGCTACTGAAGTCATATTCAAATTTAGCGCCCGGAACCGGAGTTTTTCCGCTGTAAACATCATATACAAGTCCGCCCCAGTCAACAATATCGATATTTGCTTTTCTGAGGTCTTCTACACCCTTCAGTAAGCTTTCCATATTATTGTAATGCATCATAGGGTTACACATATAAATAAACTTTGTATCTTCCGGGAAAAGACTCATTATTTTTCTGCAGGATCCAAGCAGGTCATTATTCTCTATGTTAGCCTCTGACATAACTACATAGTCCATCTTGCTGCGTTCCTCGTCACTCATTTTTATCAGTTTGTCGTACAACTCACTGAGATCGTGACTACTGTAAACAGAATCTATCACCTTTACTTTCTCACCGTTAGCTGCTGCAATCTGATAAAAATATCCGTAATCCTCCTTACCTGCACTGCCGTGTATTACAAATCTTCCGTAATAAAACATAGAGTTGCCTACCAGCATTACGTTTTTGCCGTCAAGGGACACTACAGGCTCACTTCTGCACACGGAAACATCTGCATTACCCGACGAGCTTTCATCTTCTTCAGTAACAGCATTCTCTGAGAGAGTTGAATCACCCGATATTGCCGTACTTTCCGTATCGACAGCAAACGCTGCTGAAGAACAAATAGTAAGAAGCAATAAAATAACAGCCAAAGACAATATAAATAACTTTTTCATTTTTACCTCCTAATCAACACATAAAAGCCTTCTGTTCTTTCTCTGAAGCATAGTGTAACTAAAAATTATGATAAAAATATGAATAAACAAAAGTATGTGCCTAATTTTAAAACAGAGGCTGTTCCTGTACGGTACAGCCTCTGAAAATTTAATTAAACACTCGGAACCTCCATCTCGATATCTGTGAGAGGGAATGAACAGCAAGGATGTATGCAGCCGAACTTATAGTCAGCGAGTCTCCTGTATTCAAGATGCTTCGGAACATAAACCTTACCCGAAATCAGATGAGAATGACAGAAACCGCATTCACCGCTACGGCAGCGAGAAGGAACAGAGATGCCGTTTTTCTCGAGAGTCTGCATAAGAGAATCGACAGAATTACCTTCGACAGTGTAAACCTCATCCTGTATTTTTACTTTTACGGTGATTCTCTCGGGAATATCTGTCGGATAATCTTCCTGAGAAGCAGGGTTACGGAATTCACCGAACATTTCGTGGCGGATATATTTCTTTTCGAGATTCAGCTTCGGCAGTTCACCGTCAAGGAAATCGTACATCTGCTGAGGTCCGCATATAAACACTGAATAAGCTTCATTCTCCGGTGCATATTTTCTGATAAGCTCTGCAGTAATAAAACCTTTTTCGTCACCCTTTTTAACTCTTGCGCCCTTATCGCTGATTACATTTACTACCTTTATTTTATCGCATTTCTCTGCGAGTTCTGAAAGTTCTTCAGCGAAAAGTACACTCTTATAGTTTCTGCTTCCGTAAAGGAGTGTAAGCTCGAAATCCTCGTCACCGTCAGCTATAGCATTTGCCATCGAAATGAAGGGTGTTATACCGCTTCCGCCCGCCAGACAGATAACCTTCTTCGCATCACGTAAAGGCTGATATTCGAAGTTACCAGAAGGTGCCGAAACCTCTACTTTTGTTCCTTCCTCCCAATTGTCGAAAATGTATCTCGACATAAGTCCGCCTTCAACTAGTTTAACGGTCAGAACGTATCTACCCTCAAGAGAAGCCTTCGGTGAGGATGAAATAGAATAAGCTCTGGTTACAGGCATACCTTCTATTTCAGCGAAAACTGTAAGATATTTACCTGCGCCGAAATATGCAAGTGCTTTCGTTCTTTCTCCGTCAGGGACAAGAGTGTAGCTTCTGCAATCCTCTCCCCTTTCGGTTACCTTCTCTATTTTAAGATACTGACGCTTCGGATGAAGCGCTTTAGCCAAAGCCATAGCATTATCTTCGATTTCCGTAAGTTCAGCCTTTCCTTCATTGAATCTTGCCTGACGTTCGGAAAGCATTGGTAAAAACTTTCCCGATTTTAACGATTTAAGATTGCTTGCCATAATTATTTACCCTCCTTTTCGATCGCTTTTACGACTAAACCGCCTGCTTTTTCACCGGTGTAATAAGCGCAGCCGTAACCGTCACCTCTTTCCTGTGAAGCGCCACAGAAAAAGAAGTTTTCGAAGGGCTGATCCTGTAAATACTGAACGGTTCTCGGAATCATACTGTCCCATTTTTCGAGCATATATCCGTAAGGAGTACCCCATGGAGTGTTAAGATATCTGGCAAATGTAGGAGGAAGAGCAATTTCTATTTCCTCGATGTAGGGCTTTATAGAAATATTAAGAGCCTTTTCACAGGTTTCTATCATATCCTCAGCTACTCTTGTCTTAAACTTTTTATAATCCTGAGGCTTAATGTCCTTCATAACATCTCCGAAGGTCATAGTGGTAAGGAAAAGCTGACACGTACCCTCGGGAGTGCAGTCAGGTATAATCTCATTAAGACAGTTAATGATACAGTAGCCACTGAAATAATTCTGTGCAGCCTCAAACTGTTTGTCAGAATCCGAATCGGGAGCGATAAATACAGAATAATCGGTAATACCGAGCTCCTCCTTCGTTCTGTTCATACCGAGATAAACCGTAGTAAGTGTACAGGCTATTTTTCGTGTATTGAGCATTTTAAGCTGTTTTTCGGGAATATCTCTTTCCGTGAAAAGATCCTTCCAGACCGTATTGGGAGAAGAGTTACATATAAAGTATTTTCCGTAAACCTCTTTTTCACCGTTAATCACTACACCCTCAGGCTTACCGTGCTTCATAAGAACCTTGGTAACTTCCGAGTTGTACCATATCTCTCCGCCTGCATCACGGATTATCTTGTCGATAGCCAGACTCATCTCGTGACTGCGCAGCCTCGGAATACCCGTACCGCATTTAACGTAGCTATGAAGAACAGCCATATAATAAAGGAAGTCAAACTTGGAGCCGGGAGAGCCCATATAACACCAATAGGTATTAAAAATATCCTGAGCCTTTTTCGGCATTCCGAGAGCATCAAGAGCCTCATTCATAGTGTGCGACACCATTCTCATAATGTCAGGTAAATCCTTCACGCTTCCCGGAAGCTTCTTCAGATCGTCAAGACATTCAAAGGCTTTGAACATACGTTCCGACAAATCAAAAGCCTTCATACAGCTTTCATAAGAACCCGGAACAAGCTCATCAAGCTTTCTCGCAAAGTTTTCAAAGCCGACAGGCATACGTGCATCAACAGTTACCTTCACACCGTTTTCATTGATAAATGCATCTTTATCCCCTTCTTTTGCAGGAACCACAAGACGGAAGGTAGAGTCGTGAGTGAGCCAGTCAACATCAGCACCAAAACGGTTAAACATATCCTCAATCTGACCTTTACCGTCCTCATCACCTACACCTGCCAATTCATGGAGTGAAGGCTCAAACTCAAACCTTCCTCTTACGAAAGAAGAAGCCGAACCGCCGGGTATATTATGTTTTTCCAGAAGCAAAGTCGAAAGACCCGCTCTGGCACAGGTGGCTGCAGCGGCAAGACCGCCGTTACCCGCACCTATTACAATTACATCATAGGTTTTCATTTTATTTCCTCCGTTTAAATGTTTTCTCTTTTATATACTATTCAGTTAAAATAAGATTTGATTTTTCTTTGTAAAAGGTTATTTTAACAGAATTGATTTCAGTAGCATTAAAAGATATAATATCTCCCAAGTCCATTTTATAACAATAAACCTGAAAAGTCAATCTGTTTGCCTGAAGGATAACTTCATTGATAAAAATGGAAAACACAAACAAAAATCCGCCACTCTCGTGAACGGATTTTTGTTTGTGTTTTCAGCTCAATTTATCAACAATTTAATAAATCAAAATCAACATTTTGGGTCTCTTTTTTGTGTATTAAATATTTTTGCTGACAGTTAAGAGTGAAATCAAGACCAACGCAGTTTCTCTGAGCACTAATTATTCCGTAGGTTCTTTAGGAAAAAGATTATCAGGAAGAGTTATGTCATCAGGAATCTGAAAACCGTCAATGTTTAATGCATTGATAATTTTCTTTACAATTTCAAAAATGAACTCAACCAAAACCTGCATATCCATGGTTTCACCTCCTTATTTTTTAATTAATTCAAATGGATCCATCCTTACTGATAACAAATAAATTACTTACGGATTATTCTACGATAATGAAGCCGAAATATGAAAAGATATCACCAAACGTCTCTTTCATAGTAATAATACAATCAAAAGTAATGCGAACGGGAAGAATAAAACGGATGACTATTATGTATTACCGTTTTCGCTTATAACCACAGTTTTTTCTAAGGTCACCTATTGCAGTCATAACAATTTCCTGTTTAAGGTCGTCAACTGTTATATATGCTCATACATATAAGTACCATTTATGCTGTTTCTGTTGAAATCCGAAGGAATAAGATTAGAGTAATGTCATTTATGAGTTACTCCCGACACTGATTCTCATCAGTATAGTAAAGAATTCTTCTCCAATTTTGCACAATTAAATGTAAACAAATTATGAAATATTTTTCAAGTTTTTTAAAAACACAAAAATGCATCGCTTAATTCAACAGAATCAAGACGAAGCCTGATATATAATTACTTTCACAATATAAATAAACCGACAAATCTAAACTTTCCGGTTTTTATATTTACAGTTCAATTTAGCAACAATGTATTTTAGCGCAGTATTTATCGTTCAGAAGCAGAACTATATCCATCGCAAGTAATTCAACCAATTTACACATATTTTGAAAAAACATCCACATATCTTGATGCAAATGTAATTGATGTAATCTGTGAATAAGGAATCTCATAATTCTCATCTTGCCAGATACCGTCAGCATCAAAGTGTTTAAAAACAACCTTGGTTTTAAACACCTTAATGATTTTTCCTATAGCAAATTCACATTCGTCATCATCCAGACTTTCTTTTTCTACAATTATGTTTATATTCAATTCAGAAAGTGAAGAAAACACACTATACCAATCCGTAACATCTATTTCCGGAACTATAAGATTATCTAAAACTCCTTCACGCTTTATAATTTCAACATATTTGTCTTCTCTGACTTCTACTTTTTTAATGTCACAAAAACGTCTTACAGTAAATCCGTCTATAATAAAATCATCTTCATTAGCCGAAAGAAAGAGTTTTTCACTTGTTATTAACGGAAAGTGATAACTGTAGTAAAAATTATATTTAAAAAATATTCTACACAAATCTTTCGACTTTACTGCCGTATTTATCAATTCTATTATTTCAAGTTTTTTCATAAATATCACCCAAACAAATTTTATAACAACAAACATAAAAAGTCAATCCGTTTGCACGAAGGTCAACTTTATTGTACCGCCAGGCACACAATTATTCATTATTCATCAGCGAAGCGACTTCGCTTTTCATACAAACAAAAATTCGCCCACTCACGTGAACGGATTTTCATATGTGTTTACAACTCAATTTAGCAGCAAATAGATAAATTGGAATTTGTCACCCTAATAAAGTGCCATTTAGTGTTACACCTAAATAAATAATAATTACACTGCATATCCTGATGACTATTTTTGTTATTTTAATCTTTTCGTCAGGTACATTTTGCGGCACAACGGGGTTGATTAAAAATAATAGGCCGTATAATATCCATGCTATATTTTGAAAAGCTTCTATTTTTGCAACAAACGTAATAGCAAGACAAATCGCCATTATTAGCATTCCCAGTGTCAATTGTCTTGAAAAAGTAAGTTTCTTCATATAGATACCCCCTTGTTCAAAATCTTATTTGTCGAGATAATTGTATCATATATATTATAAATTTACAAGCGGGTGCGGGTGTCCCGCCCACAATTATTCATTATTAATTATTCA